>NZ_REBQ01000251.1 GCF_007692655.1 Halomonas sp. | reverse complement strand
CGTTCAATTGAAAACGATTTATAGCCTGAGCAACCGGAAACCTTATGTCAAGTTGGGTAAGCAAAGACTGCCTGCTGCAGCGCATTCAAACGATGTGTCGGCGTATCACGCCAAACGATCACTGGCACCCCCAGACCACCCATATGCTGAACAAATCATTTGGGAGGGTAGCGATGCGGCTGAAATGAATGGCTTACATGACCGTTGATCAGTCCCTGGGCGGCATCTTCAAACCAGCGACATAACGTCATACTGCCTTCACTTCAGCAGTGCACAGCTAAATAGCGCGGGGCAATCAATCAGTGATTGTTGCCGCCAGGGCCCTGGGCGTTTGGTTCGGAGTAGTCAATCGGCAGGCCCCTTCAAAATATCGTAAAACTTAACCCAATATAAGCGGCATAACCTGCGAGCAGGGCGGTGCCCTCCCAGCGGGATAGGCGCATACCGGTATACAAAAACAGGACCAGTACGCCAGCGGCTCCCAGCATTACCCACTGGTCAAACATCGCCACACGCGGCGCAAGAGGCAGTGGCTGCAAAAATGCTGAAATGCCCAGAATGCCCAGCAAGTTGAAAATGTTACTGCCTAAAATATTCCCCACAGCGACGTCAGCATGACGTCGTAACGCCGCAATCACCGACACCGCCATCTCCGGCAGTGAGGTACCCACCGCGACGATGGTTAAGCCGATCACTGCTTCGGAAATCCCCATGGTTTGAGCCAACCCAATGGCGCCATATAAGAGTAGCTGTGACCCGCCGATTAACATGCCCAGGCCGATCAACAGTGCTATAGCGATCACCCAGCCGGTGGTGGGTAGTTTAGTCATCTCCTTCGCTTCTGAAGCGTGCATTTCTGCGGCAGGAATGTGGTTTCGGCTTTCACTTACGTATGCCCAAATAAGGTAGCCAGCGAGCCCCGCTATAAAAATCCCCGCATCAATACGACCAAGTGCTCCACCGAATGAGAGCCCAATAAATAGCAGACTGGCCAGCACCACCACCAGGCCATCTCGGCGTAGCGCTAACGGTTGAACTACCATCGGACATATAATCGCGCACAAGCCCAAAATCAATAAGATATTACCGATATTACTCCCCACTATGTTGCCAACGGCAATATCCGGCTGCTGGTTAATTGCAGCATCAATGGAGACAACTAGCTCAGGGGCTGAAGTACCAAAACCTACCACCACAAGCCCCGTTAACAATGGCGAAACCCCGGCTCTTCGCGCGCCAGCGACTGCGCCGCGAATCAACGCTTCCCCACCAAGAGTCAATAGGACGATACCCGCCAGCAAACTAAGTCCATATAGCATGTTCAAACCTCTTCCAGAGTGCCCGCCAGACCGCGAATGATGCGGGATTCTCCGGGCAAGCCAAACACACTAGGCGGTCGCGTTAAGTAGTGCCTAGATCACAGGCAAGATTACGGCTATTTTGGATAATTAGCGCGACTTTAAAGCACTGACGAGAAGTGGAGCGATAAATTTAAAAGCATAAAGGCTTTGACCTGTTGCTGATGACGTGGCAGGATGCGTTCAGTTAGTAAGTTAGCAAGCAAGCATGGTTTCAGAAACATTCGAATTCTTTCGGTAGTCTGTAATTGTATTCCTTGTTCTACTCACTATTTATCTGGGTAATACCAGGATTTTTACAATTCGCGACTCGCGAAAAGGATTTATATCATGGCAACTGGCACAGTTAAGTGGTTCAACGATTCTAAAGGCTTCGGTTTCATTGCTCCTTCTGACGGCAGTGACGACGTTTTTGCTCATTTTTCTGAAATTCAGTCTGATGGCTTCAAAACTCTGCCTGAAGGCGCTAACGTCTCTTTTGACGTTACCCAAGGTCAGAAAGGCCTTCAAGCTTCAAACATCAAGCTGCTTTCTTAATCCTAGCGATTATTTAAGTTCTCGAATCGCTTAGATTCGATGATCGGGCCCCGCTTAGGCGGGGCCCGATGCGTTTGTGCCTACCAAAAACACTTCTCCTCATTTTAGCGTTGCTCTTTGCGTAGGGCTGCGTCGTCACTTACTTATTGCTCCCTAAAAGCCGAAGCGTCTGTCTGTGGCAAGCATACGCTTTATATTAGTTATGTTATAATATATCTTTTGAAGGCTGTATCGTTTCTTAAAATCGGTAAAAGGAGAGATCGAATATGACAGCATTGCCACTTAAGCGTGTCAGCGCGCTTGCCTTGAGTGCTTTGATGCTAACGGGCATTCAAAGTGTTAGTGCCAGTGATCATGAGCATGATCACGGCCATACTCATAGCGACCACGACCACGACCACGACCACGACCACGATAGCGATATCTATTCAGGCTATTTTGATGATGAGCAAGTGGAGGATCGCGCGCTTTCTGACTGGGAAGGGGATTGGCAGTCCGTTTATCCGTACCTGGTAGATGGCACGTTAGATGAAGTCTTTGCTCATAAAGCAGCGCATGGCGACAAAACAGCCGAAGAGTACAAAGCGTATTACGATACAGGTTATCAAACCGATGTAGATCGTATCGTTATCGATGGAAGTACGGTCACTTTCTACGAGAACGGCGAGGAAAAATCTGGTGATTACCAATATGATGGTTATGAAATATTAACCTATCAGGCGGGCAACCGTGGCGTGCGGTTCATTTTTGAGCTGGAAGAGGGGGCTGACGACCTGCCGCAATATATCCAGTTCAGTGACCACAGCATTTACCCCACGGATGCGCACCACTTCCATCTTTATTGGGGCGATGACCGTGAAGCGCTGCTAGAAGAGGTTACCCATTGGCCAACGTACTACCCCTCAGCGTTGGACGGCGACGAGATTGTTGAAGAGATGATCGCCCACTAGTGGAATAGTCAAACGAAAGACAGCTTATGTGTTTAAGCGACTAAAAAGCGCTGGCCGAGATGCCAGCGCTTTGCTTTTATTGAGACAGGCGTAATGCTGGTTAAATAGCGTTATGTTGTCGTTTCACCGTTCCTATTTATCAAATATCAAGAGGTGTCTCCATGCGCTTAACGTCACTCTTTTTGGGTGTGGGGTTGTTGGTATTAAGTGGCGTTGCAGCCGCGAGCGGTGCATGCGATAACGCCAATACGCAAATGGAGCTGACCCAATGCACGGCGCAGACGTATCAAACGGCCGATGGTGAGCTTAACGCGGCTTACCAAGAGCTGATCAGTAAGCTTAGCCAGTCCTCCAGGGATCAGCTAAGAGCAGCGCAGCGGGCGTGGATAGTCTTTCGTGACGCAGAGTGCGCGTATGAAAGTAGCGCCGTGGAAGGCGGTAGCGCCCAGCCAATGGTACGCAATGGTTGCCTCACAGCCCTTACAAAGCAACGTACAGAGAGGCTGCGTGAGCATGCTAGCTGCGAAGAGGGCGATCTCAGCTGCTCTCGGTAAACAGCGCCACCTTCGCTTGGCGCGGGCTTAGCCGGATGTTGTGTTGCTTTTTCAGCAAGCTGCTGAGGGTAAACGCGTATTGTTGTAGAACCTCAAGTTCACGCCTGTTGAAGGGTTTACCACTGTCTAGCCCGCCCAGCGATTAACGCTACCTCATAATCGCTATGACGACGTTGGTCTGAAACATCTGTGCCCAGATGACGAGTTGGGTAACGTCTGGCGGCATTATTGAAGTACTTCGATAAGAATATCAGCAACGTGTCGAACGACAGGATCCTTCTCATGGCGCAGATGCCATGCCAAGTGCAGGGTA
>NZ_REBQ01000024.1 GCF_007692655.1 Halomonas sp. | reverse complement strand
GCTGCGGGTAATAGGCTAAGCCACAGCGATTGATCCAGGTTGGGCAGTGCAAGGGCAGGTAGACCGCTGGGTACCGCACCAACTAATGCTACTCCACGCTGCTCTAGGTTTAGCCCCCAGGCCAGAAATGTGGTGGCAATCACCGCCGAGATCGGAGCGGCTTTCACGATTAGCCCGGCAATGCTGGCAGAAACGCCGATAGTCGTCAGCCACGCATTTAACCGCTTGCGGCACATCAGCAGAAAGCCCCATACACCTAATCCGATCAGCAGCGTCGTTATATTGACCTGCTGCCACTGACTCAGCAGCGCTCGCAGAAGGTCAATGACGTTGTGGCCAGCCGCTTCTACGCCAAAGATATGTTTAAGCTGGCTAATGGCAATCAGAATGCCCGAGGCCGTAATAAATCCTGAAATTACCGGATGGCTCAAGAAATTAACTAAAAAGCCCAGCCGCAGAACACCCATAGCGATCAATATCAGACCTGAAAGCGCCGCCAACACCAACGCTGCCCCAATGTATTCCGGGCTGCCAGGGGAAGCAAAATTACTCAGCGCTGAAGCGGTCATTAGTGCCGCTACGGCGACAGGCCCCACCGCTAAGCTAGCGCTGGTACCAAAAATGGCATACAGAACCAGTGGCAGCATGCTGGCATAGAGGCCCATTTCCGGCGGTAGCCCCGCCAAAAGAGCATAGGCCAATGCCTGCGGCACCAGCATCAGCGTAACAATTATCGCGGCCAGAGCATCCCGAGAGAGCAGCTTCCGGTTATAGCTGCGTAGCCAGCCGAACAGTGGCACCCAACGCTCAATGCTCATGTGACGTACTCACCTGCTGATATAGCGTAATCACGACTAATGTCGTCGCACAGTTAGGTTTGTTGATCTTCGAGCCCTTGTCGGTGCTCTTCCAAATCGAAGCCTGCTGCTTTTGCAGCGTCAAATAGTTCAGCCAGGTCGCACTGCTCCGTTTGACGCTTAGCGAAGGCCCATAGATGGGTAGCCCGCTTACCGGTCCGGCAGAAAGCCAAAATAGGCCGGGGAAGTTGCTGTAACGCCTCAGCAAAGGCGGCAATATCCGCTTGGCTATAGTCACCGGGTGTGACAGGAATGTGCACCCACTGAAGGCCAATGTCTGCTGCTTTTCGGCGGTAGGCGTCTTCACCCGGAAACTCAGCACTTTCTCCAGGCTTGCAGTTACAAATAACTGTCTTGAAGCCTTTTGCTTTTACTTGCTCAAGCTCTTCTACCGTGAGCGCCGAGGTAATCTCGACATCGGTCTCTAAAGGCTGCGTTTGCAAGGTCATGCTCCTTCTATCGTAGAGGTTCTGAAAATTAGTGGCTTATTAATCCCAAGCGGCGCCTTCCAAGGCATCCAGCGGAATTTTTAGGTAGCGCTTACCATTAGCTTCAGGCTCCGGCAGTCTTCCACCACGCGTGTTGACCTGTAGGGCGTGCAAAATCAGTTTGGGCATGGGCAATTCACTATCGCGCTTGTGGCGTAGAGAGAGGTAATCCGTTTCACTCATGTTGACTAAGTGCGGGTTATGTTTACGCTGCTCAGCGACCGTGCTTTCCCACTGGGGCTCGCGGTCATCGGGCATATAGTCGTGGCCGGTAAACAGCCGGGTGTTAGCGGGCAGCGATAGAATCTCTTGAATGGAGTGCCACAGTTCTTTGGCATCTCCACCGGGGAAATCTGCCCGTGCGGTACCAAAGTCTGGCTGGAATAGAGTGTCGTGCACGAAGGCCGTATCGCCAATCACATAGGTAATTGAGGCCAGCGTATGGCCGGGCGAGTATAGTACGCGAGCATTCAGTTCGCCGATGTTAAAGGTGTCGCCTTCACTAAACAGTGTGTTCCACTGGCGGCCATCGGTAGGCATTTCTGGCCAGTGATAGATCTCCTTCCAAAGTGTCTGCACTTTGGTGACATGCTGCCCAATAGCTGTGGGAGCACCTGTTTTTTCTTTCAAATAGTGTGCTGCAGAGAAGTGGTCGGCGTGGGGGTGGGTATCGAGAATCCACACCACCGACAGCCCTTCTTTTTCGATATAGGTCAGCAGTTCATCGGCGCAGTAGGTCGCGGTTGCGCCGGACTTTTCGTCAAAATCCAATACGGGATCGATAACCGCACACTGCTTGGTAGCGGGGTCGCTCACCACATACTGGATGCTAAAGGTTCGCGGGTCAAAGAAGCCAGCGACATCTGGTGTGCCTGCGCTGGTATGCTTTGAAAGCGCAAAAGTGTTCATAATTTGTCCTCTAAGACTTGAGCCATTTCAGCCTGACGAGCGGCGAGAATTAAAGTGTCTTTTTGCAGAAGTACCAGTCGGTATAGTCATAACCTTTTGATTGACGTGCTTCTGCATCTTGGCAGGTATGAGGTGGTGGCACGATGACCGGCTGTCCTGGCAGCCAAGCTTCCGGAGTTGCTACACCATGTTCATCGCTGGTTTGTAATGATTGAACCAGCCGAAGCACCTCTTCTACTGAGCGACCGTTGGTCATGGGGTAGTACAGCATGGCTCTCAGTACACCTTCTGGGTCAATCACAAAAGTTGCGCGAACCGCTGCGGTGTCACTGGCGCCGGGCTGGATCATGCCGTAGGCATTCGCCACCTTCATATTGAGATCAGCAATAATCGGAAAGGTAATTTCAACCCCGAAGTTATCTTTAATGCTACGTGTCCAAGCGATATGCGAGTGAATGCTATCGATGGAAAGGCCCAGCAACTCCGTGTTGATCTCTTTGAACTGTTCTGCGTAATTCGCAAACGCAGCAAACTCCGTGGTGCACACTGGAGTAAAGTCTGACGGGTGGGCGAATAAAACCAACCATTTACCCAAGTAGTCAGTAAGCGACTTTTCACCATGAGTGGTTTTAGCAGTAAAAGCCGGTGCTGGGCGGTTAATTTGTGGCATTACGGGTTGGAATATTTCGGTAGACATTTTAGAGCTCCTGACACATTGATTTTGCTTTCAGGAATAAGGTTAGATCATTTTGTTATTAATAGATAATAGCATGCCATTATGGAGTTGATAGGGAGAGTGATACTCATAGTTATTCCACTTTAGAAATCTTACTCATTATGATTTTGGCAAGAGCTCAAAGGGCTGGGTGGGAAGAGGATGGCTGTTTCGTTTTTTTCTCAGAATCAAAGGAAATACAAGAAAAATAGATGGCACGCAGAAAATGTCGTAAGCGCACTCTTATTTAGCGCAGCTCACCTGCCAGTGGCCGCAGCGCAAGTCGGGGAGTTGGCGTCTGGAGTGGCAGTTCTTATCGTCGGCGCGAACACTGTCTTTTCGGCTACCTATTCTGGCGATTCGGCTTGTAGGCGGCGATAATCGCTCACGCGTTTGCGCATGTAGCGAGTTATGTCGTTAGCATTTTCGTGGCATAACAATGGCGGCGTTGATAGCCGACGTTGTATCAGCCCACACTGAATGTCCGCTATTGACCGAGGCTGTGTAAAAATGTGTAGGTCGCTATACTTTGCAAGGTTCATTGAGGAAATGGCGATGAAGTGATTCGTGGTTGGAGAAGCTCGAGATCAAAGCTTCCTGTTCCCTGCGCTTTTAGACGACTTCATATGCAAGGTATCCAGGGTATGGCAACCCCGGGGATTGTACGTCAAATCACGACGAGGCTCAGCTCGGCAGCCCTTCGTGACCAGGCACGAAACCGCCCAGCAGGCGGTCGATTTCCTTGGCA
>NZ_REBQ01000248.1 GCF_007692655.1 Halomonas sp. | reverse complement strand
TCAACGAAGCTTGCCAGGGCGGGTGTCCAGGTCTCCGGTTCTGAGGTGACAAAATAGGTATCGATATTGGCGATGGCCTTGGGCAATTCCAAGGTGTGGATCCCAAAACGGTGTTGGTGCGCCTCGACTGTCCCACGGGGTAGTACCGTGTAACCCATTCCCGCAGCGACGCAGCCTAGCATCGCGTCCAGTGAACCGAACTCAAAAATCCGCCCAGCATTAACGCCATGGGAGGCCAGCAATAGCTCGATACGTTGACGGTAGCTACACCCTTGGCGAAACGCCAGGAAGGCGGACGTCAGCAGCTGTTGTGAAGAGGGCATCGTGGCCATAGGCGTTGAACCGACCAGCACCAGCTGCTCGCTAAATGCCTTGAGCGAGTGATAGCGGCTATGCTCAAGACGCCCGGCCACAAATACGCAATCTACCTGCCCGTTTAGCAATAGCTCGGCTAGCTCGGCCGTTGGCCCGGTCTTGAGTTTGATATCAACACCAGGCTGCGCTGCATGGTACGCCGCTAATAGTGGCGGGAGGCGCAGGGCGGTAGTGGTTTCCATAGCGCCAATACGCAGTCGACCGCTGGTCTTGTCTTGGCCCTTAAACAGCGATACCGCTTCATCGTGGGCCGTCAACATGCGCTCAGCGTACGCCACCAGCGCCAAACCAGCACTCGTAGGGCGAACACGCCCCGCACGCTGAATCAGCTGAACGCCTAACTCCTCCTCAAGTTTTTTAATGTGGGCTGTCACATTGGATTGCACCGTGTGTAGCTGTTTGGCCGCCGCCACGAAACTGCCTGTCTCAGCCACCGCCATAAATAGACGTAGCGATTTAAGTTGCATGCCCTATCTCCCCATCGGTAACCGTCAAGCTCTAGCTATGTCAAAAAGCGCTATTTCAACAAAGTGCTATTTCAATAAAGTGCTATCTCAAAACAAGATAATAGCTATCAATACTAATCGTTTCTAGAAAATACTCCTTTGCGCGTAATCTGTCTCCGTAGAAACGAGTTGCCAGTCCAGCTCAAGGCAACACGATAGGGGCACGACATGATCAACAGAAAAGATTTACCCGCCCTGATGACAGGGGTAACGGCGACCTTGGTGGGGATTGGTATTGCGCGCTTTGCCTACACGCCGCTATTGCCTGCAATTATTCAGCAGGGTTGGTTTACCGCCAGCCAAGGCGCTTACCTTGGGGCCGCCAATCTGCTGGGTTACTTTATCGGTGCACTTGCAGCCCATGCGCTAAGTGAGCGCTTTTCTCCGCGCATGGTGATCGGCGCAAGCTTCGCGGTGATTGCGTTAAGTTTTATGCTCTGCGCTGGGGCGAGCGGTTTCGTCTGGTTCTTCTTTTGGCGGTTGGTGTCGGGCATTGCCGGGGCCATCTTAATGGTGGTTGGGCCTTCGCTGGCGCTAGCAGCCACGCCACCTGAAAGGCGCTTCCGCGTTGGTGCCATGGTGTTTACCGGTATTGGCATTGGCGCTCTGCTTTCGGCCTCCATTGTGCCGTTGCTGCTTGAGGTAAGCCTGACCGCCACCTGGGGCATGCTGGGGCTGCTCTGCCTTGTTGCGGGTCTCATATGCGATACCTTTTTACGACAAAGCCTCACTAGCCGACCCGCGACGATAGCGGCTAGCCCAGGAGAAGGGGGCAATAGCCCAAAAGCCTATGGGGGAGTAAGGCTAGTGGTGCTGCTGGTGATTGGCGCCTATGCCCTGGATGCGATTGGATTTGTGCCCCATACCGTATTTTGGGTGGACTACCTCGCCAGGGAAAACGAACTGGGTAATCACGCCGCTTCCCTGCAGTGGGGCATCTTCGGTTTGGGTGCCGTGTGTGGGCCGCTGATGGTGGGCGCCTTAGCGCAGCGAGTAGGTTGGCATCGTGGCTTAGCGATCGCCTTTGTGGCGAAGGCCGCCGCTGTCTCACTGCCGGTATTTTCGCTAGCCCTGCTTAGCCAATCGATATCCTCTTTTATGGTGGGGGCGATGATCCCCGGCATTGTCGCACTCACTTCAGGACGCCTTGCCGAATTGGTAGGCCCTACCGCCCACAAGAAACTCTGGGGGCAAGCGACTGCCGCCTTCGCCGCCGCCCAAGCAGTGGCTGGCTATGCCATGTCAGCGTTTTATGATGTTTGGGGCACTTACTCCCCGCTGTTTGCTATCAGCGGCCTTATTCTCGCAGCGGGCTTTTTGCTGGTGCTGCTTAGCCGTGGTGTACAGCAGCGCTACGGGCAGTTTCCTGCTCAGCATTCTACCCAGCAATCTACAAAACACCCTACACAGCACTCTTCAAACCAAGGGAGGTAATAATGGAACTCTACCTAAACGCAACCTCGCCCTACGCACGCCTGGTGCGCATCGCGTTAATTGAAAAAGGCTTAGCAGAATCAGTCACACTTAAGTGGTGCGACCCCTGGGCAGACGATGCCGATCTATTAAAGGCCAACCCCGCTGGGCGTATTCCGGCGTTGATAACAGAGGAGGGCACCACGCTGAGCGAGTCACTGCTGATTGCCGTTTACCTGGATGGCATTAGCCCCAACAAGCCAATGATTCCCACGGCTAGCTTTGGTGAGGTGCTGCACTTGGCCGGGCTTGGGCAGAATCTGATGGAGGCTGCTTTTACCACCGTGATTGCCAGAAAGCATTATGGCAAAGAGATCGACGACAGCGTGTTGGGAAAGCGCCGTTCCCGGGCCATTCAGCGGATATTAAAACAGCTGAACAGCGAGCTTAAAAAACCCTTTGCCTCGTCAGTTAATCTCGGTGAAATCGCCACCGCAGTGGCGCTGGATTATCTCGCCTTTAGGCTGCCAGAGGTGAACTGGAAAGAAGAGTACCCACAGCTTCAGGTTTGGCACGCTGGCATGGTCGCCATAAAGAGCTTTCAGCAGACGGCTTTTTGTTAGTGGACCCGATGACAATGGCTTAGCAGTCTTCACTGCTTGGCTATTTTGCAGGGCGTTATCATGAGTATCGGTCAATCCCGAGCTAGAAACCGTTGTCTGGAAAAATAGTGCAGATTTAGCGCCAGAGTTTCTCAAAGGACTGCATAACAAACAAAATAAGCTGGTGCTTAAAGCGCACTGTTGATCGCGTACGGCTGACATGTAAATGCACCGCTACTTTGTTTGCGTTTCTAGCCATCGAGCCCCGATGAGTAAAAAAGACGCGCATAGGCTAATTAACCAGTTGCCCGACAATGCCACCTGGGAAGACCTTATTTCAGTGTTTATCTTCGAGACGCAGCTGACCGATATCATCAACTGATAGCCCAGTGCGCTTCCCAATCAACCAGCTTAGCCGTAGGGAAGGAAAGGTCAGGGGTCATCCCCAGCGTTGATAGTGAAAAGTTGTGGGGCGGAAGCTCTCGCGGGTATCTGCCAGTACGGCAAGGTTGACCACATCCATAACCAGGGGCAGATGGCATCGTAGATCACGTTCGTGATTCACGCCCCAAGCGACTATGCTGGGGGAGAGCAATGAAAGATCGTTTAAACTAACTGGAGAAATTGATGAAAATTCGGAATTCAGCAGTGATCGGTTTGGCGCTCGGAGCCTTCTCCCTGGCGAGCATGGCCGAGGAGGGCAACGGCCCGACGGCCAGCGTCGAATTTATCGACAACCACGGTGAAGTGGTGGGGGAGGGTACGATCAAGCAGGGCCCGGTTGGGGTGCTGATGAACTTCAGCATCGATGGCCTGGAAGAGGG
>NZ_REBQ01000153.1 GCF_007692655.1 Halomonas sp. | reverse complement strand
ATCGACGGTAACTTCCATCGGCAGCGATACCGGCAGTTCGTCATCGGTGAGCGGTACGGTTTGGCCTTCCGGGCCGTACTTGACCGGAATCGGCGCACCCCAGTAGCGCTGGCGGGCAACGCCCCAATCGCGCAAACGGTAGTTGGTTTTGACTTCACCGCGACCCAGTTCAGCCAATTTGGCAGCAATAGCATCGAACGCCTGCTCAAAGCCCAGCCCATCAAACTCGCCGGAATTCACCAGGGCGCCATACTCGGTGTAAGCAGCTTCAGAAATATCGGCGGGCTGGCCGCTCTCATCAGCAATCACCGCTTTAATCGCAATGCCGTATTTGGTGGCAAACTCCCAGTCACGCTGGTCGTGGCCGGGCACCGCCATCACCGCACCGGTACCAAACTCCATCAGTACGAAGTTGGCGACATAAACAGGCACTTCATCGCCCGTTAGCGGATGAACCGCCATATGGCCGGTGGCCATGCCCTTTTTCTCTTTGGTGGCCATTTCAGCTTCTGAGGTGCCGCCTTTGGCACACTCATCGCAGAAGGCTGCCAGTTCGCTGTTTTGCGCCGCCGCCTGCTTGGCTAACGGATGACCCGCTGCCACCGCCACATAGGTCACGCCCAGCAGCGTATCCGGGCGGGTGGTGTAAACCGCCAATGGATCGCAAGTGCTGCCGTCTTGCGCCTTAATATCAAACGTCAGCTCAACGCCACGGGATTTACCAATCCAGTTGCGCTGCATGGTTTTGACCTGCTCGGGCCACTCCACTTTGTCCAGGTCAGCCAGCAGCTCATCGGCGTAGTCGGTAATCTTCAAGAACCACAGCGGGATCTCTTTGCGCTCAACCAGTGCCCCGGAACGCCAGCCCCGGCCGTCGATCACCTGCTCGTTGGCGAGTACGGTCTGGTCAACCGGGTCCCAGTTCACCGTGGACATCTTCTTATAGACCAGGCCTTTTTCCACCAGCTTGGTGAAGAACCACTGCTCCCAACGGTAGTAGCTGGTATCGCAGGTAGCGAACTCGCGGCTCCAGTCGTAGGCAAAGCCCAGTGCCTTCAACTGATTGCGCATGTAATCGATGTTTTGGTAGGTCCACTCGGCAGGCGGCACCTGATTCTGAATGGCGGCGTTTTCCGCAGGCATACCAAAGGCATCCCAACCCATGGGCTGCATGACATTTTTACCCTGCATGCGCTGGAAACGAGAGACAACGTCGCCGATAGTGTAGTTACGCACGTGGCCCATGTGCAGCTTGCCGCTGGGGTAGGGGAACATGGAGAGGCAGTAAAACTTCTCGCGGTTCGCGTCCTCTACGGCTTTGAAGCACTGATGTTTGTCCCAGTACTGCTGGGCGTCGCGTTCGATATCACGAGGGCTGTAGTGTGCGTCCATCGGTTTATTAATGCCTTGGCGTATTCGCCCAAAAGGGGCGCAAAGTGAATGTTAGATGACTACTGTCAGATAAGTGAGGTCGATTGTATCCTATGCAGGTGTATCCTTGAACGGTAAGCCGATGATAGGTAACTGCATGCGTCGACAAAAGGAGAGGCACCATGAGTGATCAACAGAATGACAATCGCCTACGTGAAGGCTACGAACGACTGCTGGAGCGGATGCAGGACGGCGCCAACGAGCTAACCTGGGAAAATCTGCAGAAGGATCTGGACGACGCGGTAGAGTTTGAATCGGAGCTGGAAGAGTACACCAAAGACGAACTGGCCCTGCTGCGTGCCTGGGTAGAGCGCGATCTAAAAGATATGCGCCACTACATGTCAGACACCGGTAAGCAGGTGGCCAGCTGGCTGGGCATCGATATTGATGGCCTTTCCCGCCGCGTGGCGGAGTCGCTGCTTTCCATTGCCGACCGCAGCGTTGTGGAGCGTGAGCGTTTTGAGGAAGATTTAGAAGCCGCTCGCGCCGACTACTGCGAAGGTGAAATGGCAGCCCCCGGCCTAATGGCCTGCACCCACTGCGATGCCCAGGTAATGCTACCCACCGTGGCGCGACTGGAACCTTGCCACCAGTGTGGTCATCGCTACTTCTACCGCTTCCCCAACAAAATCGTTGAGACCTAAGAGCCGCCTAGTTGACTAGGTAACTAACGCCTGCGATCGCCAACAGCGAGAGCAGGCTCATCACCGCCGCGTAGAGCAGGTTATCTTTCATCATGCGATAACCGCTCACGCCATAGCGCCCCTGCAGCGAAAGATTGATCCCCGAAAGCGGCCCCACGCTGGTACCCACCGCCCAGGAGCTTAGCGCCACAAAGGCAAACAGGGTTTGTTCACCGCTCTGCAGGTTTAATATCGAAGCCAGCACGGAAACGCCAATAATCGGGTGCAGGCCCGCCAGCGCGCTCAAGGTAATCGCCGCAAAGCTGATCATCGCCTGAGGCGTGCCGAAACGTGCAAACAGGGTCCAGTCGCTACCTGCGGCCGCAGAGACGAGAGTGGAGAGGCCAATGGTTAATAGGCCCGCCGCCAAAAACAGTGAAATCTCCCCACGCATGGCGGGCAGCCGTGTGGTGGTGTGTTGGCGAATGCGCCGCAGGGTAAAGCGCGGCCCCTCATGAAGGTTGCTGAGCAGCGCCACACCAGGCAGCAGAAAGGTAATGATGCTAACAATGGTGAGGGCAGGGGTAAGTACAAAGTGAAACAGCATCACCAGCGCGGCCATGCCCACAGGCATCAACAGGCTGCGCGGCGATAACGAAAACCCATCCACCTCAGCCAGATCAAACCGCTTGCGCATTTCCAGCGTGGTTAACAGCCCCGACAGCATCGCCATGGGAAAGCCCACCACGGCAATTTGTGCATACTGCACCTCAGGCACCAGGGCGATCACCACCCCCATGGAAGCAAAAAACGGCGACCACAGCGCCGCACTGGAAAGCCCACGGTTAAGCGCCAACAGCTGCGGCGTCGTCAACGGCCCACGCCGGGCCAGCTTATCGCCCACCATAAACACGGTAGAGAGATTCAAAATCGTACCCAGGAAGTGCACCCCCAACCAGGTACGCAAAATACCTCCGGCGCCAGTCACCCGTTGGCCTGTAGCCCCCTTAGTGCCTTGCCTCCCAATCAGCGAGATAAAGCTAACGCCCACCAACATCGCCGCCACAAAGGCATTGCCCTGCAACATCGCAGGCCAATCCACCTCAGCGCCATACACAAACCGCGCCACCAGCAGCATCAGCGTACCCAGCGCCATCAACACCCCCGCCTGAATCCGCGACCGCCGAGGAATATCCCGCCACAGCAACAAAACCGCCGCCCACAGCAAATAGCTCACCGCATGAGCAGTGCCCAACCAGCCAGTAAAGCCAATAATTTGCGCGATCAAACCAAGCAAAATCAGCACGCCCGCCAAGCGCTGCCGAGAAGTCGTCTCTTGCATGCCAAACCCTTAATAGTGAATTAGCAGGCTAATCGGATTTGCAAAAGAAGGCCAGCAGTAAGCTGAGAGTTAAAGGGAGGCGCTTTTCGTAGCGCCTAGTAAAGAGCGAAGCAGCAGTGCCCTTGGTTGGCACTAATACATGCATAGCCACATTTCGTAGCGCGTGGTAACGACTTTGCGAGGAACGAGCAAATAAGGCACCCGCGAAAGCATCGCGAAGCGATGCCAAGCCAACACCATCCAACCCGCTATACAACACACAACAATGACACCGAAAAAGGACGACTACACGGAACCCAATGCAGCCACATACCGTAGCGCGTATATGGACTCCTCCTCGTCTGCAAGCACAAAAGGTCATAACGGCAC
>NZ_REBQ01000025.1 GCF_007692655.1 Halomonas sp. | reverse complement strand
CCAATACCCAGCGCTGCCCAGCCAGCGGATAGACCTGGCGCCATACCAACACCATCATAATGGCCAACGTGTGCCACGCTTGATAGCGTACGCCGGTTTCAACCGCGCTTACCATAGCCTCGGTGGTGCGTGCCTCTAAGCCATGAGCTGCATAGGCACCGAGCATTACCATCATGGCGCCCGACAAGGCCACGATGCACCACCACGCTTTCTCTACTTGTTGCACGTTTCTCTCCTGTTCCACTTTCCGGGTCACTCACCGGCACCCATTTCACTTGCCTACATTGCGTTGTTTGCACCCACGACGTACCTTGCGCAGCGTGAAACCGCTACAATAGAGAAAGCCTTAAAGAACGAATTGTCACGACGACTGAGACGCTCCTATTTATGTCCATACACATTCGGCTCAACGGGGAGCCCCATACGCTGACGGCTGACCTCACAGCGGCAGACCTGGTTGAACAGCTGGGTCTTAGCGGCCGTCGCATCGCCGTCGAAATTAACGAAGAGATCGTCCCCCGCAGCCAACTCGCCGCGACCCCTTTGGTCGATGGCGACCAAGTGGAAGTTGTCCACGCGATTGGCGGCGGCTAAAGGAAACACTATGACCCAAGAATCCCAGGTACCGTTAACCAATACACCGTTAACCAACGCACCGCTAACCGACACGCCGTTTACCATTGCAGGGCGCGAGTTCGGCTCTCGGCTGCTAGTTGGCACGGGTAAGTACAAAGACTTTACCGAAACCGGTGCTGCCATCGCACAGAGCGGCGCAGATATCGTTACCTTTGCCGTGCGCCGTACTAATTTAGGCCAGGACGCAGGGGCGCCCAACCTGTTAGACGTTATTTCCCCCGAGCGCTATACCCTGCTGCCCAATACCGCCGGGTGCTATACCGCTAAAGACGCCGTGCGCACCTGCCGCTTGGCCCGGGAGCTGCTTGACGGTCATCACCTGGTGAAGCTGGAAGTCCTTGGCGACGATCACACTCTCTACCCTAACGTGGTCGAGACGCTAAAAGCAGCCGAAACGCTGCTTGCCGATGGTTTTGACGTCATGGTGTACACCAGCGACGACCCCATTGTGGCACGTGAACTGGAAGCCATGGGCTGCTGCGCCATCATGCCGCTGGGCTCGCTGATCGGCTCTGGCCACGGCATCCAGAACCCGCACAACGTACGCTTAATTGTTGAGCAGAGCAGCGTACCGGTGCTGGTGGATGCAGGTATTGGCACGGCGTCAGACGCCGCCATGGCCATGGAACTTGGCTGTGACGGCGTATTACTAAATACCGCTATCGCCCATGCCAGAGACCCGCTGCGCATGGCCAACGCCATGAAACTGGCCGTCGAAGCCGGCCGCGACGCATTTTTAGCGGGCCGCATGCCCCGCCGCCAGTCCGCCGATCCTTCTTCTCCTTTTGCTGGCCGTATTAACGGCTGATACAGAGACACCATGACCGACACGAACGACACCGCGCCCGAAAACAATGCCACCGGCCCTGAAGGTGCGGATGCACCGCTGCACCGCCGTGGCATTAAGAGCTATGTGATTCGCGCTGGCCGTATGACCCAGGCACAAAACCGTGGCTTAGAGGATAGTTGGCCGCGTTTTGGCCTTACCATCGCCGATGGCCGCCAAGACCTGGATGCCCTGTTTGGCCGCCAGGCACCGCGAGTGGTTGAGATTGGTTTTGGCATGGGCAACTCGCTGATTGAACAGGCCGAAACTCATCCGGATACCGACTTTATCGGTATCGAAGTGCACGCCCCTGGAGTTGGTAAACTATTGGATGAGGTCGATAAACGCGGCCTAACCAACCTGCGCGTTTATCGTGAAGATGCCTTGGCGGTGCTTGAGCAGTGCCTTCCCGAAGGTTCACTGACCACACTTCAGCTGTTCTTCCCTGATCCCTGGCCGAAGAAGAAGCACCATAAGCGTCGCATTGTGCAGCCTGCGTTTGTTGAGTTGATTCGCACCCGACTAATGCTTGGCGGCACCTTCCATATGGCCACCGATTGGGAAGCCTACGCGGAGTGGATGGCTGAGGTAATGGAAGCTGCCCCCGGCTATACCAATACCGCCAGCGCAGAAACCGCGCCGTATGTACCGCGCCCGGCATTCCGTCCGCTGACCAAGTTTGAAGCCCGCGGCGAAAAACTCGGTCATGGGGTTTGGGATTTGATTTACCAGCGCAGCGCTTAATCGGCACTACTCAAACGTTGTCAGCGCAAAGCTCTCGCCTTCCACCACTTTCGCCTGCCAGGCGTGTAGCGTCGGGTAGCGATTTGGCCAATCGAAGGCCGGTAGGCGGAAACTGATATAGGCAAGCGCTACAGCAACGACAATCGCCCCCAGGGTGCGCTGAACATTGCCTGCCAGCACACCGGGGTGTGCGTTTAGTGTCGCTAAGGTGCGTTCAATCGCTTTTAGACGGCGCTGTCCTAACAGTGTCGTATCTACCTCATGGCCGCCATGTTTGCGGCCAATGACGACATTAAAGGCGGCTTCCATTAAGCCCTGCCCCAATCCTGCCAGCTCGAGGGTCTCCGCTAACGCTTTGCTTGGCAACAGTGAGGGCCCTTCTCCCACCACATCCAGATAGTGGGCAATCAGAAGCGACTCCGTCAGTACGTCACCGTCATCCGTCACCAGCGTTGGGATTCGACTAAGGGGTGTGATCTGCAATAGTTCGCTATCCACCGCCCAAGGATCACACCAGCAAAGCTCGGTGCGCTCCATCAGCTTTTTTTCATAGAGGCAAACGCGTACAACGCGGGCGTAGGGAGACGACGTATTTAAATAGAGCTGCATGACGGTTCCATCACTATTTTATATGATCATTTGGCAGTTTAAGGCTAGTCCAGTTTAGCGTTTACCACCCGGTGAATTGTCCCGCTGCCACTTTCAAAGGCATCGATATTCGCCAGCGTTGTCTCGGCAATATTGGTCAATGCTTCCGTAGTGAAGAACGCCTGATGGCCGGTGATGAGCACATTATGGAATGTCGTTAGGCGCATAAACTGATCATCATCGATCACACCGTGGGACAAATCTTCGAAGAACAGTTGCTCCTCCTCTTCGTAGACATCCAGGCCTAGGTGGCCGATTTTGCCATTTTTTAGATTGGCGATCACCGCTTGGGTGTCGACTACCCGACCGCGGCCAGTGTTGATCAGCATGACGCCCTGTTTCATTTGCGCGATAGCATCGGCATCAATCAAGTGATTGGTATCTGGCGTCAGCGGACAGTGCAACGAGATAATATCCGACTGCGCATACAGCGCCTCTAACGGCAAATATTCTACAAACGGCTTTGCCTGCGGATTGGGGAAAGGGTCGCTGGCCACGATGCGACAGCCAAAGCCGTGCATAATATCGGCGAAGATTAAACCGATCTGCCCGGTGCCAATAACGCCCACTGTTTTACCGTACAGATCGAACCCCAGCAGGCCGTCCAGAGCGAAATTACCCTCGCGAACACGGTTATAGGCGCGATAGGTCATGCGGTTAAGGCTTAGTACTAAAGCCACTGCATGTTCAGCGACCGCATGGGGCGAATAAGCGGGCACCCTGACCACCGTCATGCCTAATCGCTCAGCGGCGGCCAAATCAACATGGTTAAAGCCCGCTGAGCGAAGCGCCACCAAAGACGTGCCATTGTTGTGTAACTGATGTAGTACGGCTGCATCTAGGCAATCGTTAACAAAGGCGCAGACTCCGTCGAATCCCTTGGCCAAAGGCGCGGTATCTTCGGTTAGGCG
>NZ_REBQ01000058.1 GCF_007692655.1 Halomonas sp. | reverse complement strand
ACTCACCACTCACCACTCACCACTCACCACTCACTTTGATTAGTGTAACCAGAACCAAAGGTGCATGGTACTCCAGGCATAGATACCTGCCATGACGTCATCGATCATAATGCCAAAGCCGCCCGCAACCCGGCGGTCTGCCCAGCGTATTGGCCAGGGCTTAAAGACATCGAAAATGCGGAATACGACAAACCCCCATAGTGCAGCTTCCCATGAAAAGGGCACCGCCGCCATGGTTAGCCAATAACCGACAAACTCATCCCAGACAATCCCTGAGTGGTCGTGTACTCCCAGATCGTGTGAGGTTCTATCGCATAGCCAAACGCCTACAACAAAAGCAACAAAACAAATACTTAAGTACCACCCCAGGGGTAAATCCGCCATTATCCAATAGAACGGAATGGCGGCCAGGGTACCAAAGGTTCCGGGTGCCCAAGGCACGGTGCCACTGCCTAGGCCAAAGGCAAAAAAATGCGTTGGGCGACGCCAGACACTTTTCGGTGCACGATTCATGGCGTTTCCCCATTAAAATGCTGCCAGCCAGCGTAGCCACTAACATCACGCTGGTCAGTGGTGCTAACGCCCAATGTTTCTCGGCAGCGCCCTATAACGGTTAGATTTAACCCCAGTCGCGCCAGCCTTTGCTGGGCTTCTGCTACATCATCAGCAGCCAGGGTCACGAGCAGTTCATAGTCATCCCCCCCTGAAAGCGCGGCTTGCTGAGCGGCTTTTTGGCCGAGGCCATGCACTAGCCCATCAGCCAAGGGTAACGCGTCTACATCCAGTAAGGCACCTACCTGAGACGCCTCGCGTAAATGCGTCAGATCAGCCAGTAGGCCGTCGGAGATATCCAGGGCGGCAGAGGCTAGCCCGCGCAGCGCTATCCCCGCGGCCAAGCGTGGTTCTGGCAGCAGATAACGCTGCAGCAATGGGTGCGTTAAATCTCGCTCGCCCTGCTTCCAAAGGGCAAGACCGCCAGCCCCACCGCCTAATGCACCCGTTACGGCAATAAGGTCATCGGCTTTTGCACCGCTTCGGGTCAGGGCTTCACCAGGAGGAATCTCCCCCATGACGGTAACGCCAATGGATAGTTCGCCGGCGGTGACGTCTCCTCCCGCCAGCGTTGTCTCGTGCTGCTGACGAAGGGAGTGAAACCCCCGTGCATAGTCAGCAAACCAGGCGTGAGCCGCTGCATCATCTTCAAACTGGCGCTGATCAAAGGTTAACGCCATTAGGCACCAGCGAGATGTCGCCCCCATCGCTGCCAAATCACTCAGCGCGACGGCCAGCGCACGATGACCCACGGCAAACGCGGGGGCCGCGCGTGGGAAATGTACATCGACAACTGACGTATCTACGCTCACGACTAGCTGCTGCCCCGCTTGCGGTACCAACAGCGTGGCGTCATCTCCACATCCCAGTGCGACGCCATTTGACGCTGTCGTCGCCTCCTGCGACGACATGAAATAGCGCCGTATCAGATCAAATTCGGCAAGCACAAAGGCCCCTTAAACGCATTGTCATGCCGCTCGCGTTCACAGACGACGAGCGCTGACCTCGGCACTACGCAAGCGAATCGCCAGCTTGTCGAGAATGCCATTTACGTATTTATGGCCGTCGGTGGCGCCAAATGACTTTGCCAGCTCAACGCCTTCGTTAATCACCACACGATAGGGTACTTCCATGCGACGGGAAAGCTCATAGGCGCCTAAACGCAGAATTGCCAGCTCAACCGCATCAAGGTCTTCCAGGCGACGATCCAACAGCGGCGAGATATCACGATCTAGCTCTGCTTTAAATCGCACCGTGTTGTGCAACAGCTCATGGAACAGCGCCTTGTCGGCAATCTCCATCACTTTCACCCAGTTTTCGTGATCTTCCAAGTCATCATCGGCGACTTGGCTGCGAAACTCGGCTTCAATGGTGGTAATGGATTTACCCGTCATGTGCCATTGGTAGAGCCCCTGCACGGTTAACTCTCGCGCTGCATGGCGGCTCTGCTGGGCAGCCGAAGGTTTGCGCTCGCTCATTGTGCGTCACCCAACGCGCGCAGTAACGAGACCATTTCCATGGCTGCCATGGCCGCTTCAGTGCCTTTATTTCCAGCTTTTGTACCCGCACGCTCAATGGCTTGTTCGATACTTTCAACCGTCAACACGCCGTTAGCAATAGGTGTTTCAAACTCAAGCTGCAACTGGTTCATGGCCGTGTTGCAGTTACCCGCCACATACTCGAAGTGGGGAGTGCCGCCACGAATTACCGCGCCCAATGCAATCACTGCGTCAGGCTTTATCACCTTAAGCACACGTTTAACCGCCAGCGGCAGTTCCCAGGCTCCCGGCACATGCACAATATGAATGTGCTCGGCATCGACGCCGTGGCGGGTCAGGCTATCAATAGCGCCTTCTACCAGGCTGTCCACCACGTGGTGGTTGAAGCGGCCAACGACGATGACATAGCGGCCATCAACGTCAACAAAGGTACCTTCGACTTGAGAAAGGGAATGCATGTATTTATTCCTGCTGATTAGTCCTGCGGAGAGGTTGACTCATACGCCGTGTCATTAGGGCCCAGGCGCTCAACGACTTCGAGATCAAAGCCGGATAGTGCCGAGAATTTCCATGGCGAACTGAGTAGTCGCATTTTTCCGACGCCTAAATAGCGCAATATTTGCGAACCGGTGCCGATGGTTAAATAGTTACCCGCGCCGTCTGAATCGCTAGTACGCGGCTGACGAACACGATCCAAAAAGATATCCAGCTGATCTTTTAAATCGTGATGGGGCCGGCCGTCGTCAATCAGCACAAAAACACCCGGTGCTGAATTGGCAATCTCTTCCAGCGCACGATAGGCATCCCAGCGGCACTGTTCGCCTTTCATCAAGCCCATCACATCCCGTAGCGTATCGGTGAGGTGCACACGAACGGTAGTGGATTGCTCTGGCGTTGGTTTGCCATTCACTAGCGCTAAATGGTGAGCCCCCTGAATGCGGTCACGGAATACGTGCAGGGTCAACTCGCCATGGGCCGTCATAACAGTCGACGCTTCCAGATGATCAACCGTCTGCTCGTTCACAATGCGATAGTGGATCAGATCGGCAATCGTGCCAATTTTGATACCGTGTTCCTGGGCAAAGGCTTCCAACTCAGGACGGCGCGCCATGCTGCCATCATCGTTCATGATCTCACAGATTACGCCGCTGGGATCACAGCCCGCCAGTGCCGCTAAGTCACACGCAGCTTCAGTATGCCCCGCGCGGCGTAGCACACCACCCGGCTCGGCCATCAGTGGAAATATGTGGCCTGGCTGAACAATATCGGAGGGCTTAGCATGCGGCGCCACAGCCGCTTGCACTGTGCGCGCGCGGTCTGCCGCAGAAATGCCGGTGGTCACGCCTTCGGTGGCTTCAATCGAAAGAGTGAACTTGGTACCAAAACCCGAGCCATTGTCACGGACCATCAGCGGCAGATTAAGCTGCTCACAGCGTTCGCGAGTCATCGGCATACAGATAAGACCACGGGCAAAACGTGCCATGAAGTTGATATGTTCGGCCTGCACTTTCTCGGCGGCCATAATAATATCACCTTCGTTTTCGCGATCCTCATCGTCCATGAGAATCACCATTTTGCCCTGGCGAATATCGTCAACCAGCTCGGCGATAGGGGCTAAGCCTCTAGGGGAGGAGTGCGCCATGGAATCTCCAATAAGTGGTGTCGCGTTAGCTGCGATTTCGCGCGTCAGGGTACCTTGCTATCGCCTGTTGCGCTAGTCGCTTGGGGTGAAGCGATAATGCGCCAATCGCGCCCTACCGCCCGCATATCATGTATCGTTAAACGCCGCTGATCGGCCATGCGTGAGAGCCCTGGCAGAGCAAACAGAGGCCGTGCTTCGCCACCTAACAGGGTGGGGGCAACAAACAGCTGTAATTCATCAACCAGCTCGGCATCCAGCATGGCGCCCGCCAGGGTGGCGCCGGTTTCCACCAGCAGTTCATTTACCTGTTCGTTTTCAGCTAACCATTGCAGCATGAGGGCTAAATCAATACGGCCATCGTTACCCGCTGGCAACACATGCACTTCGGCACCCGCCTGGGTTAGTCGGGCGCGCTTTTCCGGCGCGTGGGAGGGTGTGGTGATGACCAATGTACGCCCTGGTTCACTTAAACAGGCAGCCGCCAAAGGGAGGCGCAGCTGGGTATCTAAAATCACCCTCAGCGGCTGTCGACGAACAACATCCTCGGCATTGTCGAGTTGCAGCTGCTCAGCGCGTAAGGTGAGCCGAGAGTCGTCCATGATCATCGATTCAACACCGCTCAATATGGCGCTCGAACGCGCCCTAAGCCGCTGAACTTGGCAGCGCGCCTCTGGCCCGGTTATCCACTGGGACTCCCCTGAGCCCATGGCCGTGCGGCCATCTAAACTCATCGCCATCTTTAAGCGTACAAAAGGGCGTTGCCTCGACATGCGGGCAATAAAGCCTGGGTTTAACGCCCTTGCATCGCCCTCAAGCAAACCCACCGCCACCTCAATGCCCGCCTCTTCCAACATTCGTATACCGCGGCCACTCACCTGAGGGTTAGGATCTACCATGGCGATCACTACTCGCGCTACCTGGGCGACTTGCAGTGCCACCGCACAGGGACCGGTGCGGCCGGTGTGGGAGCAAGGCTCCAGGGTCACATAGACGGTGGCGCCCTGGGCGCGATCACCGGCAGCGTTCAAGGCATGAATTTCTGCATGGGGTTCACCGGCACGGAGATGAAACCCTTCCCCCACAATCTGCTTATCACGCACAATCACACAGCCCACCCGCGGGTTAGGGTCTGTGGTGTATAGTCCCTTTTGGGCCAACTGCAGCGCTCGTGCCATGTAGCGATGGTCGTCTTGACTGAAAGCACTGCTCATTTTAACGATCCGCTTTCGTGCCCAGGCTTGGAAGAGGGTTCTTGAGAAAGCCGATCAATTTCAGCTCGAAACTCATCTAAATCCTGGAACTTACGATACACCGAGGCAAAACGTATGTAGGCCACGTGATCCAAGGTTTTAAGCGCCTGCATAACCGACTCGCCTATTTCACGGGCATTAATTTCGCGATCGCCCCGGGCCCGCAATGTTTGACGAATGCGCTCGACTGCCGCTTCAATGGCTTCAGCGCTAACCGGGCGTTTCTCAAGTGCGCGCAGCATGCCTGCCCGCAGTTTGGTTTCATTAAAGCTTTCCCGCGAGCCGTCTGACTTCACCACCCGCGGCATCACTAGCTCGGCGGTTTCGTAAGTCGTAAAGCGCTCATGGCAACTTGCACACTGGCGACGGCGGCGCACTTGGTCACCATCCGCTACCAGTCGCGAGTCAGTCACTCGAGTATCGTTTGCACCACAAAAAGGGCAATGCATGGCGGTCAACCTGTTGTCAGCCCGTGTCGGCAAGCCGCACGAATTAGCGTGTTATTACCTATCGATAGTGTGTGCTATTAATGGCGTTTAGAACGTCGGTAAACGCAGGAAGCTAAAACCGCTTAGCGTTTAAACGCGCTATTAACCACGTATTGTAACGATTTGGCACACAAGCTGCAGCGTTTGTGGCAGATTGTTTATCAGGAGTGACCCATGTCCACCTTTGAAGAGACGGTTCATAGCTACCTTACCCACCTATATGGGCCTCGTGCAGGCGAGGTGCAACGGCGCTTAAACCAGCACCTTGAGCACTTTTCATCGCTTGCCCCCTTTTCGTCCAAGCCCGTCGATGACTCATCTAAAAACGCACCCTCATGGAGCGAAAAAGATCAGTGGGTTATTACCTATGGCGACTCTATCTTAGAGGAGGGGGTGCCTCCACTCGCGGCGCTGAACGACTTTCTGCGCGCCCGCTTGGGCGATCGCATTAGCGGCGTTCACGTACTGCCTTTCTTCCCATGGAGCAGCGACGACGGCTTCTCGGTGATCCATTACCGTGAAGTTAACACCGAGCTGGGTGACTGGTCACATATCAATGAACTCGCCAGCCATTATGATTTAATGGCCGACTTAGTGCTCAATCACGTCTCCCGGGAGTCGCTGTGGTTTGTGGATTACTTGAGTGGCAGCCTGCCGGGACGCGACTATTTTATCGAAGTTGACCCCGATACCGATGTTTCCCAGGTGGTGCGGCCGCGCAGCAGCCCACTGCTAGTGCCCATTTCTACTCGCCGCGGTACTCGCTACCTGTGGGCAACGTTTTCCGAAGATCAGCTTGATCTAAACTTTGAAAACCCCGATGTGCTGCTGGATTTCGTGGGCATTCTGCTTTTTTACCTGGAGCAAGGCACACGAATTATCCGCTTAGACGCCGTGGCATTTCTCTGGAAGCGGCTGGGCACTCCCTGCATCCACCTGCCGGAAACCCATACCGTTGTGCGTCTACTGCGTGCCATTGTCGATCATGTTGCTCCCGGCACGCTGCTGATCACCGAAACCAACGTGCCCCATCAGGAAAATATCAGCTATTTCGGTTTAGAGCGCCTGGCGGAAGGAACGCCCGACGAAGCGCACATGGTGTACCAATTTGCCCTCCCTCCCCTGCTACTGCATACCCTCACCCGCGGCGAGGCCAGCACGCTGCAAAGCTGGCTTTCCAGCCTTCCCGTGCTGCCGGATCAGTGCACCTACCTCAACTTTACCGCCAGCCACGATGGTATTGGCGTGCGCCCGCTGGAAGGCTTGCTACCTGATCACGAGCGTGATGCGCTGCTCGAGCTGATGCACAAGTTCGGCGGTTTTGTCAGCATGCGCAGCAACCCTGACGGCAGCGACACCCCTTACGAAATCAATATCACTTGGTTTGAAGCCATGCGTGGCACGCGGCGCGGCCCAGACCCGTGGCAAATTGCCCGCTTTTTATGCAGCCAGGCGATTATGCTTAGCTTGCAGGGCATCCCGGCGCTCTATATTCACACACTGACGGGCACGCTCAATGATGTGGAAGGCGTTGAGCGCAGCGGGCGCTTGCGTTCAATTAATCGGCGACGCTGGCAACGTAGCGAGCTCGACCTGCTTTTGGATAGCCCCTCTACGCCTACTCACGATGTTTTCCAGGCGTTAAGTCGGCTGTTGGAGCAGCGTCGTCAGGAACCCTGCTTCCACCCTACCGCTGCTCAGCGGGTAGTGCTTTCCTCCCCTGAGCTACTGGCGGTAGAACGCGGCCCATTGCATGATGGCCGCCGTCTGTTGGCACTGTATAACGTGACTGATTTGCCCCTTTCCTTAGAGAATGTAGGTGAAGCGGTTACCCAAACACTTGATAAACACGCCTGGCAAGCGCTGGACTCTACCCACCCTTGGGAGGCTGACAAGGCGCTGCCCCCTTATGCGATACGTTGGCTGGTTGCTACTCACTAACTTGGTTATATTGTACCCCGTCGCCGCATTCAACCGTGGCGATTGTCGGGCACCAGCCCCTCACTTTATTCACACAAGGCGCGGTAATGCACTTGAATCGTCAACCCATTGTTAGCGGCTTTCTTCTACTGGCAGGTTTTTGGGGCTCATCGCTTAGCTATGCGGGAGAGCTGCCGCCGCCCATTCAGGCACTCGCCGATCAAGGCTTAGAGATTCACGGCCAATTTGATGCGCCTGGGGGCATGCGTGGCTTTGGCGCCAGTGTCCAGGGCCAGGATATGGCCATCTATCTGACGCCTGATGGAGAGCATGCCATCGTCGGCACGCTAATGGATAGCGAAGGCAATGACCTCACCGAAGCACAGCTGGATGAGCACGTGCGTGCACCGCTAGAAGCGGAGACCTGGCAACTACTGGCTGACAGCTATTGGGTGCAGGATGGCGATGTGGATGCGCCGCGCATCATCTATACCTTTACTGATGCCAACTGCCCCTACTGCCATCAGCTATGGCAAGACGTTCGCCCTTGGGTAGCGTCAGGTGATGTACAGCTACGCCATATTATGGTGGGTATTCTAGCGCCCGATAGCCCCGGGAAAGCGGCAACGATACTCGGCGCCGATGATCCCGCTGCCACGTTGAGTGCACATAAAAGTGGAGAGCACGAAGTCGAAGCTAGCGCTCAGACTCGTGAAATCGAAGAGCAGGTGTATGCCAACAATCAACTATTTGAAGAGCTAGGGCTATTCGCCACGCCTACCAGTGCCTTTCAGCGTGAAGCAGAGAACGGCAGTGTGCGTATCGATCGCATAGAAGGCATGCCCAGCGATGAACGGTTAATCGAAATGATGGGCAGTGAAGCACCTTAATGTCTCCTGCTCGTCTCCCCTTTGGGCCCCGTTAGGTTAGGGGCCCTTCAAGTGGGGGAGTTTCAAGCTGGGGATCTTTAAACGAAACACCTTTAAGTTCCAAGGGACGCTCCCTACTGGCTCATTTGCCTAGCGGCAAACCACCCCACTACCATTGTGAATAGCATGGCAGACAACGGAAGCGATAAATCACCCACAGAGGCAATCGCCGGCCCTGGGCAATAGCCGGAAAGCCCCCAACCAATGCCAAACAGCGCTGCGCCACCTAATAGTCTGACATCCAGCTCCTGCTTGGTAGGCAACTGAAAGACGCCTCCCAGCAACGGTGCAGAACGTTTGAATACCAGCCGATAGCCTATAAAGCTTGTTACTACCGCGCCGCCCAATACAAATATCAGCGTGGGATCCCAAGCGCCTGCCACATCTAAAAACCCCAGCACACGGGCTGGATCGGTCATGCCTGAAATCGCCAATCCCAGTCCAAACAGCAACCCTGCCACATAGCCTGCTGCTATTTTCATAGCGCTACTCTTTGTAAACCTGCTCATTGAGCCTGCCACTGAAATACTCATTGAACTCCACCCAGGCCTAACAAGTGGCGTGAGATATATACGGTCACCAGTGCCACCAGCAAAAAAACGCTTGTGGCGGCGATGGAGCGCGGTGCCAGGCGCGCCAATCCACATACGCCATGGCCGCTGGTACAGCCACTGCTCAGACCTGTGCCTACCCCTACCAACAGCCCGGCCACCAGCATTATTCCTACACCACCGGCTGGTTCGCCGATGACCTCCCCGGTACTGTTTAGAACATTCCCTAAGCCGCCACCTAGCGCCATGATCACCAATGGACCGCTGATTAGCCCCAATAAGAATGCCAGCCTCCAGGCACTATCGCCCTTAGGGCGATGAGTGATCAAGTTGCCAATGATGCCACTGATGCCCGCGATACGACCCAGCGTTGCCATTAACCAAATAGCGGACAGCCCAATCATGATGCCCCCAGCCAACCCTTGAAAGCCTGCCATCCAATCCATGCTATTGCCCCTACCCTAAAATTTATTGAGCGGTACTTTGAGGTACACGACGCCGTTGTCTTCAGCAGGAGGTAGCTCCCCCGCTCGCATATTGATTTGTACCGAAGGGATAATCAGCCTTGGCATTCCCAAAGTGGCATCGCGTTCGGTACGCATCTTCACAAAGGCGTCTTCACTAATACCATCGTGCACATGGATATTGGCATAGCGCTGTTCGGCCACGCTGGTTTCGTGCTGGAAGCTGTCCCGGCCTGGCGCTTTATAGTCGTGGCATAAAAACAGCCTTGTTTGCGCTGGCAGCGATAATACTTTTTGAATGGAGTGATATAGCGCTCGTGCATCGCCACCGGGGAAGTCGCAACGCGCGGTGCCATAATCCGGCATAAATAGCGTATCGCCTACGAAAGCTGCGTCTCCTATCACATAAGTCAGACAGGCAGGCGTATGACCTGGCGTATGCATCACCTTCCCCTGCAGCCCACCAATGGTGAACGTATCGCCTTCCCTAAACAGTGCATCGAACTGACTACCATCGCGAGCGAACTCAGTACCCGCATTAAATGCCTTACCAAATATCTCCTGCACCTCAACGATGTTGGCACCAATGCCGGTTCTACCGCCTAGCTGCTCGTGCAGATAGGGCGCGGCGGATAGATGGTCTGCATGAACGTGGGTTTCCAAAATCCAAGCAACTTCAAGACCACGATCTCTAATGAAGGCGATGATCTGGTCTGCGGATCTAACGTCCGTTCGCCCGGCGGCATAATCAAAATCGAGCACCGAGTCTAGAATTGCGCAGCTATGACTGCCTGGATCCTGTACGACGTAGCTAAACGTATTGGTCGGCTCGTCAAAAAAATGCGTCACCGTTGGTCGCTGCATGCGGCCTCCCATGGAGAGGTAATGTATTGACTATCAACAGCATCATACACCAACAAATGTTATATATTTATATCTTTTTGGAATATGTGAGCAAAATGCTATTCCTATCGCAACACTCTGCCTTTATGTCACCAAGGGAGATATTTCACTCATGTATTTAAAACTCAGGCCGATATAGAGGGAAACGAACACTTCTATTCTGCTAGGAACAACATGACAAACTTAACCACCACGCAAAAACTATGGGGCACGCTAGGCATTATCTGGATCGCCATGCTGCTATTGGTGGGCTGGCTGGCACTGGAAAACCGCCAGACAATTGAGAATGAACGCCGTGACAGCATCCAATATATTGTGGAAAGCGTACACGGTCAGCTTGAGGCCCTACAGGCCCGAGTGGTTAGTGGCGACCTTAGCCTTGAAGAGGCCCAGCAGCGCGCCATCGACAACATGTCCAGCGTGAACTTTGGCGAAGGCGAATATATCTTCTCCTTCGATAACGCTTTACGTATTGTCTCTCACCCGAACCGCCCTCTCGGTGAAGACATGAGCGCTTTTCGAGATGCCAGCGGCATGGCCCTATATGCGGCTTTACGCGATACAGCACAGGCAGGCGGCGGCCATGTTGACTACTATTCCCGTCGCATTACTGGGGATGATCAGGTACCGAAAATCAGCTATGTCGCCCACCTTCCTGAATGGCAGTGGTCACTGGCGGCGGGCGTTTATGTGGACGACATTACGGATGCCTTCATTGCCGGCTTGATTCGCTCAATAGTGATTCTGCTGATTATCGGCTTGCCAGTCACGCTGCTGATGGGCTGGGTTATACGCGATGTGGCGCGTCGCCTCGGGGGCGATCCACGTTATGCCGCTAGCGTGGTGCGTCATATCGCCGATGGCGACCTTACCCAAGTCACCCAGCTTTCGGCCAAGGATCAAAGCAGCTTACTGTTTGATATCAACCGTATGCGTGAAACCTTAGCGGAAACAATTGGTGATATTCATCACGGTGCGAATCAGGTTAATAATGGCGTCGAGCAAATTGTGAGCGTGAACGAGGAGCTCTCCACGCGCACTGAAGAGCAGGCGGCGTCCTTGGCAGAAACAGCGTCGAGCATGGAGCAACTTACCGCCACGGTGAAACAGAATGCCGAACATGCGGACCATGCACGCACCCTGGCAACCAGGACAGCCGACAGCGCTCAGCGCGGCAGTGATGCGATGTCTAACGTAATCACCACCATGGCGACGATCAACGAAAGTGCCACACAGATGAGCAGCATCGTCAACACCATTGATGGGATTGCTTTCCAAACCAACATTCTTGCCCTTAATGCCTCAGTGGAAGCCGCGCGAGCAGGCGAACAAGGTCGCGGCTTTGCCGTTGTTGCCAACGAAGTGCGCCAACTGGCCAGCCGCTCAGCGGCGGCCGCCCAAGAGATCAAAACCCTAATCGAAGCATCCGATAGTAAAGTGATTGAAGGCAGCCGTCAGGTACGCGATACCGGCGATGTGATCAATGGCATGGTCGACGATATTAAACAGCTCAGTACGCTGGTGCAGGAAATCTCTGCCGCCACCATTGAGCAAAGCAGCGGTATCGAGCAGGTCAACCAAGCCGTCACGCAGATGGATCAGATGACTCAGCAAAATGCCGGCTTAGTCCAAGAAAGCAATCACGCTACCCAGGCCTTGGCACAGCTCAGCACCCAACTGCGCCAACTGGTTGCCCACTTCCGGATTAACCAAGCCAGTCACCAAAGCGCCGTACATAAACAGGCTAACCTGCCCGTTTCGGCGCCACGTGTTACCCATGACAACGATTTTTAATCTCGTCTAAATCCGGATTACTAAAAAAACAAGGCCAGCTACCCAAAGGGAGCTGGCCTTTTTCTTTGCTGACTTATGCAAAATGTTGGATTCCGAGATTCTAAACCTTGCCTTGATTATCGAGCTCAACCGCCTCATGCATGCGCGCCAGCAAGTCCGGCACGGCAGCCTGCACACGGTTCCAGCTAGGGATAAAGGGTCGCTCTCTTGGGTAGTCTATAAATAGGTTGCCCGCTTCAAGCAGATTGCTGGCAAACAGCTCTACAGCTTGCTCTTCCGTGTGGCGGTCAAGACTTAGGCCGTTCATCGTTGCATCATGGTCATACGCTTCAATTAAATCTAATGCAAAACGGTAATAGGTGGCCTTAAGGGTGCGGAAATCTTCGCTGCTAAAGGTAATACCCTGGGTCGCCAATTTTCGATAGAGCGCTTTCGAGATATCCAGGCTCATGCGGTTCAAACCACCATCCGGATCATCTTCGCTAACCGGCTGATGCTTGTGATCATAGGCATCGGCAATATCCACCTGACATAGCTGGCGCAGAGAGTAATTGCGATGTAGCTCTGACAATACGCCGATTTCAAGCCCCCAGTCTGCGGGCATGCGAATACCCTCAAGGACTTCGCTACGCATGGCAAACTCACCGGAGAGCGGATAGCGGAAGCTATCCAAGTAGTCGAGATAGGGCAGCGGCCCACACACCGTTTTCAGTGCTCGCAGCAAAGGCGTCACTAACAACCGAGAAACGCGGCCGTTTAATTTACCTTCCGCAATGCGTGGGTAGTAACCTTTACAGAAGCTATAGTTAAAGTTCGGGTGGGCAACCGGATACATTAAACGGGCTAACAATCCCCGCTCGTAGGTCAAAATATCGCAGTCGTGCAAACCTATCACTTTCGAGCGACCTGATGCCAACACGTAACCTGCGCAGTACCACACATTGCGCCCCTTGCCAGGCTCTAGTGCGCCCAGACCATGCTCCTCTAACTCAGCATCGAGCGCCCGCAACCGCGGGCCATCGTTCCACAAAATGCGCGTATGCTGCGGCAGACGGGAGAAAAACTCGCGGGCATAGAGGAATTGCTCCCGATCAGCGCGATCCAGCCCAATCACAATTTCATTGAGATAAGGGACTTTTACCAATTCATCCACAATCGCCGATAGGGCTGGCCCCTCCAGCTCCGAAAATAGCGATGGCAGAATCAATCCCATCGGACGGCGGCGAGAAAACTGGCAGAGCTCTTGCTCAAGCGCTTCTACTGGACGTCGAGTGAGGTTGTGGAAATCCGTGATGATACCGTTTTGATGAAAGTCACTCATTCACTTACCTCTCTGGATTTATAGAACAGCAGCACTGCGCTCTTCCGCCGTTTCTAAACGGCGGTCGTCTCGCCCCCACCAATGGGCCACCCCCTCAGCCCAGCCAGTCGGCCCCGTTGATGTGGTGCGGTATAGCGAAGTGTTGTTGGGTTCAACCGTTAAGTCATGCTCCCCTCGAATGACAACGGCCTGATCAACCGTATCCAGCATGGTGATGTCATTCGGCCCATCACCCAAGCCTAGTGTAAGAGGCGCCCGCCCGCGCAGGGCGGTAAAACGTTTAATCAACCACTCTACTGCTGTCCCCTTATCAGCCGAGCGCCCCATAACGTGCCAAAAACGCCCGCCCTGGGTCAGCTGTAAACCGTCCCCCTCTAAAGCTGCACGAAAAGCTTCCAGGGCCGTTTCACTGTCATGCCAGATCAGTGGTTCACTGCCTTCCCGTTGACGAGCATTGCGCGCCCGAGCCTCATCAAGCCCCGTTATCTCCATGACCTCTGGTACGCTCAGCTCCCCCATGCGGCTGAACTGAAACCCTAAGCGTTCGCGCCAAACTTTTAGCCGAGCCCGAATAAACCCTATGTCGACCCCAGGATGCTTAATCACGACGCCGTCTTGTCCACCGCCGGGGCGATCCAAACGGGCATGACACCAGCCAGGTGGCAAACCAATCACTGCACCATTTTCAGCGATAAACGGCGTTGCCGTTAGGCCCAGCGCCTCTCGGAGGGGGATTAATTCAGCGCGGGTTTTGCTGGTCACCGGAATGACTGGCACCCCCATCTGTTTTAATCGGGCAAGCCAAGGCGCGGCAGGACTAAAATCGTAACTATGGTGATCTAATAATGAGCCGTCTAGATCGGTCACTACCAGACGCGGCTGCAACGCTGGGTCCGCAGCAGGGGTGGGTACTGAAATACGAGCGGATTCAGGCATGGCGCTACCTCTTGTCGGTCTTGCTCTTGTCGGTCTTGGCAATAATAAGTTGTTAAGCAAGTTATGCGCCAAAACCAAGAAACACTTGTTCAGCAGACAGTTGCACACTGTTAAGAGGATAGTTCATCTATTACTTGAAACAAGCACCAAAACGAAGCGCTCGGACAGCACCATAATGGTGCACAAAATACATTATTGGTTTTTGTGGATTAGCAAAAAAAAACTTACACAGCTCTTGGCAACGCCACATAAATAGCTATACTGAACCTGTACCCGCTGGCAATCCTGTACACCCCTCACCTGATACCAGCGGGCTGCAGTGAGCCAAGCCCTTTACTGCCCGCCTCCCCCGGCGGGCTTTTTTTTGCTGACGTTAGCGACTTTATTCAACGTGAATGACGACTTCCACGCGTCTATTTCGCGCACGTCCTTCCGGTGTACTGTTATCGTCTAAGGGTTGTGTGGCCGCCAAACCAACTGCTCGCAATCTCTGTGGTGAAACACCTGCCGCCTCTAATGCTTCCACAATGGCAATAGCGCGGGCACTGGAAAGCGCCCAGTTAGAAGAGAACTCCTCGGTGCTAATAGTTTGGCTATCGGAATGCCCTTCTACCCATACCTCACCATCGTAGCGCTGAATGGTCTCCAGCAGACTACCCACCAGGGACGATCCATTGGTAGTAAGCTCTGCGGTCGCAGAAGGAAACAGCAGTTGATCCTGTACCCGCAAGCTGATGCCTTCCGCAACCCGCGAAACCTCGACACCATCCAGATCAGGTAAGTAGACCGAGGCTTCCAAACGTTGAGCAAGCGCCTGTTCCAAGGCGACAGCGCCCGATATGGACTCCTCACTCACCGCCTGCACGTTGACCGGGGGCCGATCGGTTAAGACCACCATGTAATCAGCAAGAGGCGATACAAAGTCATCGCTGCCTGCTGGCATAAGCAGCCTTGGCAGTGATAAAGCAGGGGGAACAAGAGATTCACGCGTAGGTGATGGCGCGGCCAGTAGCGGCGGTACGCCATACCTGACACGCCGAGGCAGGCCGGTAACGCCCAGCGCTGCGCTAATGGCCATGGGACTCAACTCCGCCTCGCTCAGCGTAATGATATCTGCACGCTGAGCGCGCCCCAGCGCTAACGATGCGGGTAAAGGCACTTCCAATGCAGGCGATGATGGGTAGACATACTCACTGGGCGTGTCGCGCTGAAACCATTGCGTGTTGGACGACCACCCTGCAGCGGCAATAATAATAACGAAGAGAGCCACCAGCAGGGTCATGATATCGAGATAGCTGATCATCCAGCCGCTATCGCTATCAGTTTCGTAAGAGGCTGACATTAGCGAATCGTGGCGTGGTCCGCGGCGGTGATCTTCAAGCATGGGTATTTTCGCTCATTAAAGTTTTGAATCTCATGGCCGATTTAAGATTTAACAAGATACGTAGAATTAAGTCTGACAAACTAGACCTAAAGAATTAGTCTATCAAAAAGCAGTTTTGTAGCGAAAAGGAACCAGCAGGTGCGTACCCGTCCCTTATTATTTCGATGCTCTTATTTCACACGCCCTGTTTGCTTAGGGCTAGCCAGCCTGATGCTCAGCGGCTGCTTTTATGCCAATACGTCGCAGGCGCCCATCGCTACGACCTACCCCTACACTGAACAGCAGCGTATGCAAGCAGCCCAACACTGGGAGGTTCTTGCTCGCCATGAAGCCAGTAGCATTTTACAACGTGAACGTGTGCGCAATCGCGACCTGTATATCACAGCAGAAGACAGCGCTGAGCTTCATGCTTACAGCGGCGGTGAATTTGGCCGCGGCTTTCGCACTCTTTTGACCAGCGAACTGGTCTCCCGAGGCGCCAATCTCACCACTGTACCAACCACCAGCAGCGCCAATATCAGTATTGGTGTAGAAGTCGTCGAGCACCGTGACCGGGGCTTCACCCGCCCTCCCATAGGAGCCTTTACCGCACTGACTGCAGGTATTGCAGTGGCCACTATTCCGTTTAACCGGTGGAGCGAACCCGCCCTGGGGTTAATTCCTGCCGGCATGATCGCCGATGCTACTAGCGGCAGTTGGACGCATTCAGGCAACGAAGAGATCATTGTGACAACGCAAATTATCGATGGCGAACGAATTCTCTACTCTTCATCCAATATTTATTACATCAATGCCGGTGATCGTCGTCAGTATGCGCCACACCGCGTACCTCTAGCGCCTACAACACCTTCCGTTTCCATTACTGACTCGTGGTAATGCAATGTTAATAAAAGCTGGTTTTTTAAATACTATTTTCTTCAATACCGTGCCTGCGGATTTTTTTACCGCTTGGCGCGCAGGCGCTAGCAACCGTTTAACCCGAGGTGTGGTGATCGGCCTTGGCATGCTTATGCTGGCTGGTTGCGGTACATTTGGCAATGCCAATAACCAACCTGCTCAACCGCAGCCTGATATGCCTGAACTAGCCCATGCAGCAGCCGAACAGATGATGGCCAGCAATCCCGATCTAACCCGCTATAGCCCTATGATTGCAGCTACTTTCGTGAGCATTGACAACCTTACTCAATCGTCAACGTTCGGACGAATGAGTTCTGAAATCATGGCATCCGCCCTCGCTCGCGAGGGCATGCAAGTGCGCGAAGTTAAAATGCGCGACAGCATGTTTATTGAAGAGAGCGTTGGAGAG
>NZ_REBQ01000136.1 GCF_007692655.1 Halomonas sp. | reverse complement strand
AACCAGTGACCCCCAGCTTGTAAGGCTGGTGCTCTCCCAACTGAGCTAACCACCCAGGGTGCTGAAAGCTTAAAATAAAGGCTTCTCAACTTTTATACTAGCAGGTTATCGTGGCGGACCGGACGAGACTCGAACTCGCGACCTCCGGCGTGACAGGCCGGCATTCTAACCGACTGAACTACCGGTCCGAATAGCGATAACATACTTTAATGCACTACCTATAAAGCAACTACCTATAAAGCAACTACCTATCAAGCAATTGCTTATCGCCGCTAAGCTAACTAAAGAGCTGATGTTGGCGGACCGGACGAGACTCGAACTCGCGACCTCCGGCGTGACAGGCCGGCATTCTAACCGACTGAACTACCGGTCCGCTATGCACATCAAAACTTAGTCATACCTTTTACAGCGTCTTGCTATTTACCGCATTACACGTTTCAAACCATCTTTCAAAGCTTCATCTATCAAAACTACTGAAAGTGGTGGGTGGTACTGGGTTCGAACCAGTGACCCCCAGCTTGTAAGGCTGGTGCTCTCCCAACTGAGCTAACCACCCGCTGGACACGTGGCGCTGCATTCTACAGAAGGCTTTCTGGATGTCAACCTACTTGGTTTAAAAACTGGATTAAAAATTGCTTTTAAAACTGTTTCTAAAAACTGGATTTAAACCAACATGTTGCTCTAAATCACAGATTCCAAGCTCATCCTTCTGCGGCTTGCGTATGAGCGCGGACGAAGGATGCCGCAACCTGGGTGGCCTCGTCAATCAAAACCGTTTGTGTAAGCCCAGAAGATCGCCGCGGTTTGAAATCGTGATCACCATCCTGGAGCCAAGCAAGTGCTGCATTAGGCGGCAAATCGTAGCCAACCACCTCTTCACGAGTGCCAAATGGGTCGCGTTCACCTTGTAGGATCAGCATTGGGCAGGCAATAGCTGACCAGTGATCCAGACGTAGCTTGTCAGGCGTCTTAGTAGGATGGAAGGGGTAGCCTGCCACCACGACACCAGGCACCATTCTGGAATATGACGGCTCACTTGCTAACAGCGTTGCCACCCGACCTCCCATCGACTTCCCACCCACCCAAAGCGGTTCCGAATAAAAGGAGCTCAACAATGCATACCATTCAGCAAATTGGGCAAGCGTTTGAGTGATCGGTGGTGGCGGACGACGCTTGCCGGTTTCTTGCATCTGCTGCATGTAAGGAAAATCAATACATAAAACCTGGATTCCTAAGCAAGCAAGAGAGGTGACAAATTGACGCATAAATGGTGACTGCTGACCTGCCCCTGCTCCGTGAGCAAACAGCAGCCGCCCCAGTCTCGCCTCGCCATGGACCGCCAGCGGACCCATGCCCTGCACGACCACGCCGCTGCTTGGCTGACAACTAAGCACGTTTTTTAACGCATCTCGAGGCACCTCTATGTACCCAGATGAGGCATAATGTGACAAACGGCGCTCCTTTTAATTCAGTGTTTAGCCAATTGGCATGTTCAGCTTAAGCCTTGGCTGCGCTAGAATCTTGGACGGATCTTGACCTGCATCATCAAGCGGGTGGCCGCACCCGTGCAAAATGCCACGGGTTACCCCCTAACCGCGTTCGATGGGAACATGACATGAGCACAGCATTGGAACACCCGACCTACAACTACAAGGTAGTTCGGCAGTTCGCGATTATGACCGTTGTGTGGGGCATCGTAGGTATGACACTGGGTGTCATCCTCGCTTCGCAACTGGTTTGGCCGCAACTGAACCTTGGCCTACCTTGGACCAGCTTCGGGCGCCTACGTCCGTTGCACACTAACGCCGTTATCTTCGCTTTTGGCGGTTCGGCCCTTTTCGCAACGTCCTATTATGTTGTGCAGCGTACCTGTCAGACGCGACTATTTTCTGACAAATTAGCCGCCTTCACGTTCTGGGGCTGGCAAGCGGTGATTGTTGCTGCGGTCGTGTCGCTACCCATGGGCTACACCACCACCAAGGAGTACGCTGAGCTTGAGTGGCCGATCAATATCTTGATCGCGATTGTGTGGATCAGCTATGCCATCGTGTTCTTGATGACGATCAAGAAACGCACCACTTCGCATATCTATGTGGCGAACTGGTTTTTTGCGGCGTTCATTTTAACCGTTGCTGTGCTGCATATTGTTAATAACGCGGCCATTCCCGTCACGCCAATGTACTCCACCTCCATCTACGCCGGTGCAGTGGATGCCATGGTGCAGTGGTGGTACGGCCATAACGCGGTTGGCTTCTTCCTGACGGCTGGCTTCTTGGGGATGATGTACTATTTCGTGCCCAAGCAGGCTGAGCGACCAATCTACTCTTACCGTTTATCGATCGTGCATTTCTGGGCACTGATCATGATCTATATGTGGGCGGGCCCTCACCACTTGCACTACACGGCGCTGCCTAACTGGGCACAGTCGCTGGGCATGATCATGTCGATCATTCTGCTGGCACCCTCCTGGGGCGGCATGATCAACGGCATGATGACCCTCTCCGGCGCTTGGCATAAGCTGCGCACAGACCCGACACTGCGCTTCTTGGTGGTTGCCCTGTCGTTCTATGGCATGTCTACCTTTGAAGGCCCGATGATGGCGATTAAGACCGTCAACGCCCTGTCTCACTATACTGACTGGACAATCGGCCACGTTCACTCCGGCGCCCTTGGCTGGGTAGCGATGATTACCATCGGTTCAATGTATCACCTGATTCCACGGGTTTTCGGGCGCACTGAAATGCACTCTATCAACCTGATTGCCGTGCATTTCTGGTTAGCTACTATCGGCACCGTGCTTTACATCGCTTCCATGTGGGTGAACGGCATTCTGCAAGGCCTGATGTGGCGTGCCATCAATCCAGACGGCACCTTGATGTATACCTTTGTGGAATCCGTAGAAGCCAGCGCACCGGGCTACTTTGTTCGCCTTATCGGTGGTCTGTTCTGGATCACGGGCATGCTGATCATGGCGTATAACGTTTACATGACCGTCAAGCGTCGTGAGGCCATCAGCCATCCAGCGCCACAAGCTGCTTAAACGGGGAAGTTGAGTCCAATGAAACACGAGATTGTTGAAAAGAACGTTGGCCTACTTGCCGTATTGATCCTGGTTGCGATCAGTTTCGGCGGTTTAGCAGAGGTCGTTCCGCTGTTCTTCCAAGAGGACACCACTGAACCCGTAGAAGGCTTAGAACCGCTATCCGCGCTGGAATTAGAGGGCCGTGATATCTATCGTCGTGAGGGCTGCGTAGGCTGTCACTCGCAAATGATTCGCCCGTTCCGCGCAGAAACTGAGCGCTACGGACACTATAATGTGGCGGGTGAGCAGGTCTATGAGCATAACTTCCTGTGGGGTTCTAAGCGTACTGGCCCTGACCTTGCCCGTGTAGGCGGCCGCTACAGCGACGACTGGCACCGTGCGCATATGTACAACCCTCGCGATGTAGTGCCCGAATCCATTATGCCCGCTTATCCTTGGCTGTTTGATAACACCCTGGATGGTGAGGCTACGCCTAAGAAGATGCGTGCTCTACAGCGCTTGGGTGTGCCATATACCGATGAAGATATTGCCAACGCCACTGCAGAAGTACGCGGTCAACAGGAAATTACCGCGTTAGTTGCTTATCTGCAGCAGCTCGGAACCGTGTTTGAGGGCACTCGCTAAGTTATGGATACGGGAACTTTTCGCGGCCTCATCACGCTGATCTTGATTATCGCCATGATTGGCATTGCCCTATGGGCGTACTCTAAGCGACGCAAGAAAGATTTCGAAGAAGCGGCGAACCTGCCCTTTGCCGATGATGATGAGTTACCGACCAGTGACAAGCACGCTTCGCATGAACGCGATAGCGAAGCGCATTCCCGCCACGATAGGGGAGATAAAAATAGATGAATAACTTATGGGGTGACTCCCTCTCCAGCTTCTGGAGCGCCTGGATCATTATCATCACGCTGGGCACTATTGGGCTTAGTGTATGGATTCTCCTCGCGAACCGGCGTACCGATAAGATCCCTGATGCAGAGGGCAATGTAGAAACCACTGGCCACGCCGCAGACGGCATCGAGGAGTATGACAACCCACTGCCCCAGTGGTGGTTCAAGTTGTTTATTTTGACAGTGGTTTTCGCACTGGGTTATTTAGTGCTATATCCCGGCCTCGGCAACTACGCGGGCATCCTTGGCTGGACTCAGGAAGGCCAGTGGGAAGAAGAAGTCGCCCAGGCCGAAGAACGCTTCACTCCGATCTTCGCTCGCTATCAGGAAGTGCCTATTCCTGAGCTTGCAGAAGATCCTGAGGCGATGCAGGTTGCTGAGCGTATTTATCAGAATAACTGCGCGGTGTGCCACGGCTCCAATGCCCAGGGTGGCTACGGCTTCCCTAACTTGACGAACGACGACTGGTTATACGGCGGTGAGCCTGAAAATATTCTAACCACCCTGAATAATGGCCGTAATGGCAACATGCCTGCATGGCAGCAGCTAGGTGGGAATAATATTGAAAACCTCACTCAGTACGTTTTGTCACTGTCTGGTTTGGAGCATGACGAGGAGCGTGCGGAAAGTGGCGGCAATACTTACATGGCCGTGTGTGCTGCGTGTCACGGCCAAGAAGGGTTGGGCAACACGGCCCTTGGCGCTCCTAACTTGACCAACGACATTTGGCTCTACCTGGCGCCAGGGCAAACCGTTGGTGACTCTATTCGCCAAACCTTACGTAATGGCCGCAACGGTCATATGCCCGCACAAGCAGCCTATATTGGCGAAGAGCGTGTTCACCTGGTAGCTGCCTATGTGTACAGCCTGCGGCTTTCAAATTGAGTTTCAGACTGAATACAGAGTGCTGGTAGCAGCCAGCAGTATGACACCAGCAAAATAAGCAAGGGTGCGGCCCCAGACCGCACCCTTTCTTTATCCGCGAACCGATACAATGCTGTGCATGCATCGTTGTGTATGCATCCGCAACGCCCCAGGTGCAGATATCTCCTGCCTTTTAGCCGGGAACACCGCGATGGAAAAGATACCAAGCCAAGACGTCACGCCAGACCCCGTGGGGCATCATACCCCCGTGCGTGAAACGGTTAGCCAGGACATGTACGCCAAGCGGCGCCACATTTATGTGCGTGAAATTAAAGGTGTATTTCAAAAACTGCGACGCAGCGCGAACTGGGCGTTAATGCTGCTATTTTTTCTCTTACCGTGGATTAACCTCGGTAATCGACCGCTCATTCTGTTTGATTTACCTAGTCGTGAATTCCATATCTTCATGGCTACGTTTTACCCTCAGGAGTTCATACTCCTCTCGTGGCTATTGATAATTTGTGCTTTTGGGCTGTTTTTTATTACTGTTTTTGCAGGGCGTGTATGGTGCGGCTATACCTGTCCTCAAAGCGTGTGGACGTTTCTATTTATTTGGTTAGAACACCGCATCGAAGGCTCGCGCAATCGTCGGATCAAACTCGACAGCCAGCCGATGACCGCCGACAAAGCCTGGCGCAAAGGGGCTAAGCACAGCGCCTGGTTGATCATCGCCCTGGCTACCGGCATTACCTTTGTGGGCTACTTCACCCCCATTCGCGACTTAGTGGTGGCGCTCCCCACCCTGGACGCTCACGGCTGGTCCTATTTTTGGGTTGGTTTTTTTCTAGTATTCACCTACCTCAATGCTGGCTGGCTGCGCGAACAGGTGTGTATTTACATGTGCCCCTATGCTCGCTTTCAGTCGGTTATGTTTGACCGCGATACCTTGGTGGTCTCCTATGACGAATCCCGCGGCGAACCGCGCGGGCATCGTAAAAAAGGCCTTAGCCACGTCGAAGCCCGCCAGGCAGGATACGGAGACTGCATTGATTGCGATCTCTGTGTGCAGGTCTGCCCTACCGGTATCGATATCCGCGATGGATTGCAGTATGAATGCATCAGCTGCGCCGCGTGCATTGATGCCTGTGACAGCGTAATGGATAAAATGGGCTATCCTCGCGGGTTAGTGCGCTACACCACTGAGAACTCGCTGGAAGGTAAAAAGAGTCATATTTTACGTCCACGCTTACTGGCGTACTTTGCCGCGCTACTGGTAATGATGGGCACCTTTGCTTGGGCCATTAATGACCGCATGCCACTGGGCTTTGAGGTCGAACGGGAACGTACCCAGCTTTATCAAACGACCCGCGATGGACGTATTAGTAACGTTTACAGCCTGACGGTACGCAACTTGGATGATCGAGATCATACCTATCAACTCACCGTTTCTGGCCTAGAGGAATTAACCATGGACCGCGACACTATCAGCGTTCCAGCCGGTGAATCCCGTCACCAGGTGGTGACAGTGACCGCCGACCCCGATGCACTTCAACAGCCCAGCCACACCATTGTGTTCTCGCTGCAGGCTCAGCAAGATGAGCGCATTCGTCTTGACCGCGACACTCGCTTCTTGGGCGACACTAGGAGATAAAACATGTCATCCCCCTTATTACCCTCTGAACATAAGGTAACGCCCTGGTACAAACAGTTTTGGCCGTGGTTTTTAATCAGCCTACTCTGCACCTCTATTATTGTGAGCTCCACCTTTGCGGTGCTCTCAATCCGCACTGCCGATGGCATGGTGGTGCAAGAAGATTATTATGAGCACGGCAGGGCCATTAATATGATATTTGCCAAGCAGGAGCGCGCTCGTGAGTTGAACCTAAGCGCAGAGCTTCGTCTTGATCCGCTGACCAGCGATATTGTGATCGATCTGGCGGGCGATACTCAGCCAGATACCCTCTATTTGGATCTTATCTTCCCTACGGAAGATGGGCGGGATCAAACATTCGTACTAGAGCACGTTCGCGATGGCCGCTATATCGCTCAAGGACCCGATAATTTGCGTTATCGGTGGTACCTTCAGATTCAACCCTCCCAACAAGACTCTGACTGGCGACTCGTGGGAGAAGCGACCTTCCCTGAAGAAAATAGCATCGCGCTTCTACCGGGAGGAACCTCACAAAGCGAATGAGCAACGCTACCTCTGACGCAACCTGCTACCACTGCGGTAACCCAGTACCCGCTGCTGCGCCCTGGACAATCACTTTGGATGAGCATACTCACCCACTTTGCTGTCCAGGCTGTGAAGCGGTAGCCCATGCGATTGTTGACGGCGGCCTGGAGAGTTACTACCGCTATCGCACCGAGCTCCCCGAGCGGCCGGATGAACGCCAGGCCGCCAAGGCGGACACTTGGTCGGTTTTCGATGACCCAGGCTTGCAGGCTAAATTTGTCCACCCCGACGGGGATGAGGGCAACGTCAAGGCTACCCTTGCCATTGAAGGCATTACCTGTGCGGCCTGCGCATGGCTAATTGAGCATCGTTTAAACGCCTTAACAGGCATTAATTCCAGCGCGGTCAACTTAACCCATCACCGCCTGCGGGTAAGCTGGAACCCACAGCAGTTAAAACTCTCGCAGCTGCTTGCCGAGCTGGCGGCCATTGGCTACGACGCTCAGCCCTATGAGCCGGATCAGGCTCAGGCCCGACTGCAGCATGAGGAGCGCATGAACGTGCGCCGGTTGATTATTGCTGCTGTGGGCATGATGCAAGTAATGATGTTCTCGATCCCTATTTACGTATCTGGACCCGGTGAAATTAGCGACGATTTCTACGCGCTCTTTCACTGGCTCTCCTTTGCTCTTGCCACGCCGGTGGTGTTTTTCTCTGCGCAGCCTTTTTTTCGCAATGCCGTTCGCGATCTTCGCAATCGTGTGCTTGGCATGGACGTGCCCGTTTCACTGGCGATTGGCGGCGCCTACCTTGCCAGTAGCTATGCGGTGCTGTTTGACGTGGGCGAGGTCTATTTTGACTCGGTGGCGATGTTCACCTTCTTTTTGCTGTTTGGTCGCTACGTGGAGGGCCGAGCGAGAAGGCGCAGTGGGCATAGTGGCAATGCACTCAGTGGCGTACTGCCCATCTCTGCCACGCGGCTTGAAGATGACGGTAGCGAGCGCATTCTGCCTGCCAGCGAGCTCTCCCCCGGCGACCGGATATTGATCAAGCCCGGCCATGGCGTACCTGCCGATGGCCTGATTGAAGAGGGTGAATCAAGCCTGGATGAATCGATGCTCACCGGTGAATATCTGCCTGTCACCCGCCGCGTGGGTGACAGCATTACCGGCGGCAGCCAAAACATGGAGAACCCTCTCGTCGTTAGAGTGACTCATGCCGGACGCGATGCCCGGGTGGCAGGCATTGTTGACCTTACCGACCGAGCGTTTGCTACTCGCCCCCGGCTGGCCCAGATGGCAGCCCGTATGGCGCACTTATTCGTACTCCGCCTGCTACTGGTCACCACCTGCGTAACGATCGCCTGGTGGTTTATTGACCCATCACGCATGCTTTGGGTGCTGCTTTCTGTACTGGTAGTCACCTGCCCTTGTGCACTCGCCCTGGCAACTCCCACCGCCTTAACGGCCGGCCACGGTCAACTGCGTAAACGCGGGGTGCTGATTACCCGTGCTGATGCCATGGAGTCCCTCTCCAACGTCACCCGGGTGATCTTTGATAAAACCGGCACGTTAACCCGCGGTGAAATGCATCTGACCCAGACACAAGCGCTAGGCGAATTAAGCATCGAACGCGCCCAGGCCATTGCAGCGGCGTTAGAAGCCCACTCAGAGCACCCAATCGCTCGGGCCTTTCGTCCCTTTCGGGATGCAACGCTCCAAGCCAAAGATATTCACAGTCACACCGGCCAAGGCCTAGAGGGAACGCTAAACGGCGCTCGCTGGAGGCTGGGTAAACCCGAATATGCTACGGAAGCTCCGATTCGAGCTCCAGCGAGGGGGCAGTGGCTGTTGCTGAGTGAAAACGGCGTTCCGAAGGCTTGGTTTGGCTTGCACGACGGTATTCGCGACGATGCCGCCGCGACGATTACCGCTCTCCAAGCCAAAGGGTTAAACATCGAGTTACTTTCCGGCGACACCGCCGACGCCGTAGAAAGCCTGGCAAACCAGCTCAATATTGCCACCTGGCATGCTGGCGTTAGCCCGGAAGGTAAGCTTACTCGCCTACGCGAGCTTCAAGCGCAAGGCGAAACGGTGCTCATGATTGGCGATGGCATTAACGACGTACCGGTGCTGGCCGGTGCCGATGTCGCCATTGCCATGAACGGTGCCACCGACTTGGCTCGCACCCGCGCTGATGCAGTGCTACTCAGCCCTCGGCTGATGCGGATTTTCGATGCGATCGAAATTTCCCGCGCGACACGGCGGATAATGCGCCAAAACATGATTTGGTCGGTGTGCTATAACTTCTCGGCGCTACCGCTGGCGGCAATGGGGCTCGTCCCCCCCTGGCTGGCCGCCATTGGTATGTCGCTCAGCTCTCTCGTGGTGGTGGGGAATGCGTTACGCTTATCACGCTGGCACAGCAAGCCGACCACTTCGCCGAGCCCTTCTTTACCGGTGACCGCATGACAATTCTTTACCTGCTTATCCCCCTTTCACTGATTCTGTTGGGCCTTGCTGTCTGGGCATTTTTTTGGGCGGTTAAAAATGACCAGTTTGACGACTTGGAAGGCCCCGCACACCGCATTCTGTTTGATGACGATGAAAACGACCTAAGCGCTGAACAGAGGCGTCAGCAAACAAACGACAAACCTGCCCCCCACGCTGATGATACAAACACTCGCGACGAGAAAGAGCCTCGGCAATGAACCCAACGGGCCTTGATCTGCCGCCGCTCATGGCGGCACTTGTGTTTGGCTTAATGGGCGGAGCCCACTGTATCGGTATGTGTGGCGGCATTATGAGCGCGCTCACCTTTGCAGTGCCCCCCAGCATGCGCCATCCGGCGCGCATGGGCGGCCTACTGCTCAGCTATAACGCAGGGCGCATTATTAGTTATATGAGCGCAGGCGCGCTGGTTGCCCTACTGGGCACGCTGTTTTCACTCTCCGCCACCGCAAGGCTGGTGCTGCAAGTATTTGCCGCGCTAATGCTAATCCTGATGGCGCTGTACATCGCCAACTGGTGGAAAGGACTGCTCAAAGTCGAAGCAGTAGGCCGCCGCCTATGGCGCTTTATCGAGCCCGTGGGTCGGCGCTTAATGCCGGTGGTGCATTTACCCCAGGCCTTTGCGTTAGGGGCAATATGGGGCTGGCTGCCCTGTGGGCTGGTGTACTCCATGCTGGCCTGGAGCCTGGCGATTGCCGACCCCTTGCAAGGCGCACTATTAATGGGCGCTTTTGGGGTCGGCACTCTGCCTGCTTTGTTGGCTACTGGGCTCGCCGCGCGCCAGCTGACTCACTTGATTCGCCATCCCGCCACCCGCAGCGTGGCGGCGCTAACCATTATTGGCTTTGCACTTTGGCAGCTCTGGACGCTCACCGCGCACAATCTCCATTAGCATGACGCAGCTCAACCTTTACACTTTATACCCGGGTTAGGCTGGCGCTTCGCTATTTCTAACGTCGGAGCGCCCATTTATGCCCGTTCATGCCCCCGCTGTTTTACCCTTTGCACCCGCTGTCGCAGCAGCACCTTCGCAGCCGGTGTGGAATGAAACCTTACTGCGCCGCTACGACACCAGTGGCCCACGTTACACGTCATATCCCACGGCGCTATCGTTTCACGAACAGTTTACCCCCGGCGACCTGACTCAAGCGCTAGAGCGCAGCAATACAAGCAGGCGGCCGCTTTCACTTTATGTACACATCCCCTTCTGCCGGAAGATTTGCTTCTACTGCGCGTGTAACAAAATTGCCACTAAAAATGCCGCTCTGGCTGAGCCCTATATAGCCCGTCTCGACCGCGAAATGGTGTTAACCGCTCGCCACCTTGATACTTCTCGACCCGTACAGCAATTGCATTGGGGCGGCGGAACGCCGACGTTTCTCAGTTTGAACCAGATGGGGGATCTGATTGACCGTTTGCATGCCCGGTTTGGACTGTCTGAGTCTCCTGAGCGCGATTACGCGATTGAAATCGATCCTCGCGAAGCCGATGTGTTCACCCTGCGCCACCTACAGTCCCTGGGCTTCAACCGGGTTAGCCTGGGAGTTCAGGATTTAAGCCCTCTGGTACAAAAAGCCATTAACCGCATTCAGCCCCGGGTACTGACCGAAACACTCATGGATGAAGCCCATCGCCTAGGATTTCGCTCGCTCAACCTCGATTTAATCTACGGCCTGCCGTTTCAAACTGAAAAAAGCTTTGCAGATACCCTGCGCCAGGTCATTGAACTCAACCCGGCGCGTCTCTCCGTGTTTAATTACGCACACATGCCTGAACGTTTTGCTCCCCAGCGGCGTATTAACATCGATGATTTGCCCAGTAGCGAGGAGAAACTGGCGATTTTGCGTACTACCATTGAGATGCTCACCGCTGCAGGGTACGTACATATTGGTATGGATCATTTTGCACGCCCTGATGACAGCCTTGCCGCTGCCCAGCGCGAAGGCTCCCTACAGCGTAACTTTCAGGGCTACTCCAGCCACGCTCAGTGCGATTTAATCGGGCTTGGTGTTTCCGCCATTTCGCGGGTAGGTGATGTGTATGCGCAGAACCCTAGCGATTTAGCCCGCTACGAAGCGGCATTAGACCAGGGCCGGCTGGCCACCGTGCGCGGGCTGCGCTTAAACCATGACGACCTGATTCGAAGAGACGTCATTGAGCGGCTCATGTGCGATATGCGTATTGATCTGACGGCTATCAGCCAACGCTGGAACATTGATGCCCCGCGCTATTTTGAATCCGCACTTGAGCTGTTAAAGAGCGCCGAACAGGATGGCTTGTTAACGCGAAGTGGTGACCAGCTTATCGCCACGCCCATGGGCCGCCTGTTGATTCGTCATTTGGCCATGGCGTTTGATGCTCATCTGCCTGAGCAAACAGGCCAGCGATATTCTAAGATTGTTTAATCACCTTGAGGAGGGCATGCTAGAGCCCTTATTTAAGTAAGTTTTTCCTAATGATAAGAGTGACCCCATTCAAGGAGCAACGCATGCTGGAACCCATGAGCCGTCGTCGTTCGCTACTCCACGAAGCTCGCTGCCAAACCTGCAGCCTGAGCTCCCTTTGCCTACCCCTTGCCCTCGAACTAGATGATATGGGCCACTTTGACGCCATCATTCGCCGACGCGCGCCACTGAAAAAGGGCGAGCCGCTGTTTCGCCAGGGCGACACCTTCACCAGCGTTTACGCGGTGCGTTCGGGCAGCTTGAAACAGACCACCGTCGAAGGCCACGGTGGCGAACAGCTCACCAATTTCTTTCTGCCCAGTGAATTGGTAGGGCTGGATGGCATTGATGAGGAGCAATATCCTGGCAGCGTTATCGCCCTGGAAACCACCACCGTTTGTGAGATTCCCTTTGATCGCTTGGACTCTCTTTCGGTAGAGCTCCCCGAACTGCGCGGCCAGCTATATCGCAGTATGAGTAAAGAGCTGCGTGATGATCGGCGCATGATGCGCCTGCTGTCGCGTAAGACCGCCGATCAACGCTTAGCTACTTTTTTGATTACCCTGTCTGAGCGTTTTCGCCGCAGAGGTTATTCGCCCTACAGTTTTCGCCTTTCGATGCCCAGGGCTGATATCGGTAACTACCTAGGCTTAGCCGTGGAAACGGTCAGCCGTATTTTGAGTCGCTTTCAGCAGCAGAGCGTGGTCGCCGTATCAGGTCGCGAGGTCAATATTCTCGATATGCAGCGTTTGATCAACCTGGCTGAAGAAGAAGAGCAAACGGCTAGCCAACATTGAAGGCGTGAATACGCCCGGCCATCAGCTCTGCCTGTTTGGCCTCTAACCCCTCAAAATCAAATAGTGAGCGGTCAGCCAACTGCGAAGGCGCCACATTGGTCACGGCTTTGAACATGCTTTCCAGACGCCCAGGAAACTTTTTGTCCCAGTCGGCGAGCATTTCTTTCACCACCTGGCGCTGCATATTGGGCTGAGAACCGCATAAGTTGCAGGGAATGATCGGAAATTCCATCAGCCGCGAAAACTCGGCAATATCTGCCTCTTTGCAGTAGGCCAAAGGCCGAATGACAATGTTTTTACCATCATCGGATAGCAGCTTGGGCGGCATGGCTTTTAGCTTGCCACCAAAGAACATATTCAGAAACAGCGTTTCAAGAATATCTTCACGGTGATGGCCCAAGGCAATCTTATTGGCACCAATTTCTTCCGCAAAGCCATACAGTGAGCCGCGTCGCAAACGTGAGCAAAGCGCGCAGGTCGTTTTGCCTTCAGGGGTTTTTTCCTTCACCACCGAGTAGGTATCGCGTTCTACAATGTGGTACTCCACGCCCTGCTTGTCCAGATAGGCTGGCAGCACATGCTCGGGAAAGCCCGGCTGTTTTTGATCTAAATTGACCGCGACCAAGGAGAAGTTTACCGGCGCGTTGCGCTGCAAATTGCGCAGAATTTCCAGCATTGTGTAGCTGTCTTTTCCGCCAGACAGGCACACCATTACCCGATCACCTTCATTGATCATCTGGTAATCAATAATCGCATTGCCCACTTCCCGACGCAGGCGTTTTTGCAGCTTATTAAACTCGCGCTTCTGCTTGGCAGCAGCCTGCTCTGATTGAGCTTGCTCTGATGCCCCTTGGGCAGCATCAACGAGCGCTGCCTCCGGAGTATCCAAACCAGTAGCATCAACATAAGCGGGGGCGAAGTGATCGAGAGATTGCATGATATAGGCACTGCCGATGGAGTGGTGAAAAGCGCTAGAAAAGTATAATTGTGGCTATTCTAACAACACTCACCGCCTGGCCCAACCATTCGTCTCTCACTCAGTACTATACTCCATCAGTACTATGCTCCATCAGTACTATGCTCCATCACTACTATGCTGCTTCCGCCAGAATACGCTGTAGGCGCATATAGAGCAGTGCGCTGGCGGTTGCCTGGCCTAACAGGCTCTGGATAGGCACGGATGGAACCTGCCAACACAGCAGCGTCTGCGCAAACGTGCTGGGCATCTCTACGTGAGGGTGCAAGCGACGCAGCTGGCGCTGGTGTAATTTTTCCACATCAACCTGGGCATTGGGCAACGCAAAATCCAATTTCTCTCTCAACAGGGCATTCAAGGCACTAATACGCTGGTCCAGCTGCCAGCCCACAATGGGGCGGTTACCGATAAACTCCACCAAATCACTTAAATTATCGCTGCTTGGCAGCACTGCATCTTCCGTCTGATAGAGCAATTGGTGACGACGCAGCGCGACGCTTCCACTATGCTCCGCTGGGCCGATGGTCGTGACAAAGGCGCGACTGGTGCATACCTGCTGCTGGCTGAGCACCACCGCCGCCAAGCTAATCAGCGGTGACGAGGAGGTCGGTGTCACATGACAAGCGAGGGCCACTGACTCATCACCCATATAGGGTTGAAATAGCCAACCATAAGGGGAGTCAGCATAACGGCGCCGGTCGCTTTCACGGCGTAACAAGGTGCGTAATGAGCCGCTAAATAGCGCCACGTGTCGATCTAACAGCCGCATTCCGCTCACGAATACTCCAAATGGTAACGATGGGAAAGGCGCTGTTTAAAGTCTTTCACAATGTGCAGTGCTTCACGCAACAGGTCACGCTCTAACGAAGAGAGCGTTTGCACCACAACGCGGTTAGCACGACTGCTTTCCTGACCAGCCTCAGAAGAGGCTAATGCGTTTAGCTGCTGTTTGAGCCGCAGCTCGGAAAACAGTGCCAACGCCTCGCCGAGGTCATCGGCAAAACGTCGATCCAAACGACCATCAACGGCCAATGCGTCTAGGCGGTCAAACGTTGAAGTGACTTTAATACGCCGTTCTAGCGCCATCGTGCGTACGCCGTGGACAATGGGGAAGATGCCGCCTTTTTTGATGTCGATACCGTGCTGAGGTTTTTTCAGCGAGCCAAACAGGGTTAACGGCGTCGAAAAACGCAGCGCGGTGCGGGCAAAATAGGAGAGTAAAAGCTCATCACCGGAACAGCGTTCAAACAGCTCATCACGTACGCTTTCAAGTAAACGGGGATTACCGGCGACCACATGGGCATCAAGCATAATGGCTAATTTCATTAAGCTATCACCGTCACGCTCGTTCGCCCACTTGGCAATATTAGCCTTCCATTGCGATACTGTGGCTACCCACTCAGGGTTAGATACCATGATATTCCCAGGGCATGGCGGGTAGCCGAGCTGAATTAAGGTATTCGTCAGCGTTTGCATCTGACCATGAAGGTCTGGCCACTGGGCATCGTCAGCGAGCACCAAGCCGTTATCTTGATCGGTTTTTAGTATCTGTTCACCGCGCCCTTCACTCCCCATGACCATCATGCAGCTCTGCTCGCGAAAGTGCTCTTCGATGGTGAACTCCCAAGCTTTACCCATAATCCGGCCATTCAGCGCAGCGAGTAGATCCATGGCGAAGCGTAGCTTAACACCCTGCGCCATAAGCGCTTTTACAAGCTCCGGTGTACGCTGACTGGCCGCCGAAAGCGCTTCTAAGTTCGTCGCCTGTTCGACTTGCAAACTCACCACGTAGCTGCGGCTGGAGAAGTAACTGAGCACATCAGTAAGCTCTACTACCCCCCTCAGGGTCTTTTGCTCCATTACCACGACGCGCGCCACTTTATGGCGTGTCATCAGGACCAATACTTCAAACAAATACTGATCCGGCGCAACCGTCACCAGTTCACGGTGAGCAACCGCGTCGACAGGGGATGACAACGCAATGCCATCCAGTACCAAACCATTGAGAAGATCCGTTTTAGTCACCATCCCCAACGCGCCCTGGGTCTCTACCAGAAGGCTATCGGCATGGCTTTCGTTAAGTTGCTTTACGGCGCTGGAAATATCCGTAGATGCCGCCATCAGCAGCGGTTCGCGCATACACTCACTCACCTTGGCCAGCATAAACCCTGCCATGGTGACACCACCTTCGGCGCGCTTTTCGGTCAGCAAGCGCGCTTTGTGGGTGAGTGACTGGCGAAAGTAATTACTGAAATCGGGATAGTGCCGACACAGCTGCTGAAACAGCGCTTTTGGCATTAAATAGCACAGGCACTCCTGCTCTGCCTTAAATCGATAGCGACTTTTACCGTTGAGGATACTGATTGCGCCGAACACATCCCCAGCCGTGTAGTGGCCAATACGAGCGCTGGAAGAGGGCAAGGTGGGGTCTATTTCGGCCACCTCGCCTTTGTGAATCAGGAAAACAAACTCGCCTATTTGTCCCGTTTCTAAAATGATCTCGTCACGATCAAAGTAGGCAAGGTCAATGCCACATCGAATGTGGTCACGCCCTTCATCATCAAGAAGCGTAAACGGCAACTGGGATAGATCCACATCGACCATTTTGCATGACCTCACTCACCTGAAGGTGAACTAGAAACATAAGTAAAGCTAAATAAACGATAAATGAGAGGCTGACTCGCATCCACTTACCCACTCCAATACTTTAGCCATTATTATATATTGTTGGCTGAAGATGATTATACGGGTATAAAGTATTCGCTTCCCAAGTGGCAAGCATAACGTTGTTATACCTTTAGCTATCACGCTAACGTCGAAGCGACTTTTGATACGCTACTAAAGTATTGTGATTTGCTAATCGCGTTTAACGTAAAACACCTAGCGTATATTTAAAGTAGCAAATAATCTGTTTTATTCACTTACTAGACTATTGTCCCATAACGCTATAAAAAACCACAAAATTCGCTTAAATAGAACCTAAAATCACTCAGTTTCAACAACATGCATCATCCACCTCACCCTACTTATGTTTATTGATACCAAAGTCTGGGATTTATTTTTGCGGGTTTATTGCCCAATATTACCAATGAGTCATGAGGGGCAATCGCACGTCACTAACTAACTCGACACCCTGAACCGAATAACAAGGTGACGTGGCGATAAGAGTTGATTCACCATCTCTACACTTGAGTGGTTTCCGACGTGCGATGACCCTAATCGATCACACGCTATTCCTAGTGAACTTTCCAAACCTTAAAACCACAAGTGGAGAGAAACACAATGGCAGACGACAAAAGCAATGCTGCTGAATACTG
>NZ_REBQ01000124.1 GCF_007692655.1 Halomonas sp. | reverse complement strand
AATCAGCGTCCACTCGTGGTGCGGTGTGATACGGCTATAGCAGTACATAAAGGCGACAAGCAGCAAAATTGCGGTCAATAGATAAGCAAAAAATAGTGGTAAGCCGTACAGGTAGTTCACCATGAAGGTTGTTTCCTTTTATAGGTGGTAAAAATCATCAGGGGTTATATCGCATCAATGTCGACGGAAGTCACATCAACGCCTAGGTTGTGCACCACCATAAAGCTGCCTTCGCCATCGTTTTCAGCGCTAAGCAGTAAGTATTCCATGCGTTCAGACGCTTGAATAGTGCGCTCATACAGCATTGTGTGATGGGTCACATGGCGTGCAGAGACGCTCTCGGTGGTCATCACCTGCTCATCAAAGACTATCGGTGGTGACCATAGGCTACCGCCATTACCCCATACCCGTTGATAGGTACAGATGCGCGCTTCATCGGAAGTCGACGTAAGGGCAACCGTTTGGGCACCGATCGTGTCAGGCTGTTTATCTTCACCGTTTATCAAATTATCAAATTCGGCATCCGAGAGATGGCTAACACGGTAAAAATCGAACAGCTTGTATTCAAGCACTTTGCCATGCTCGATATTGGCCTGCAGCCAGGTATCGTTATCCAGATAAAAGCGCACCAGATGCGCGCCCTGGCCCAAATCAACGTGGCCCACGGCGGCAATATGGTGATAGGCGTCGCTGTCCCAGGTAAATAGCGTGTCCTGGTGAGCGCGTAAGCCAATCAGCTTGATATTAACGCGGCCATCCAGCCGCAAACCTTCAAGCTCTTCCTGGCTAACGCCAATGGGCAGGCCCGCCGCTACCGGGCGACCCAGGTTGGACTCAGGCGGCTTTTCCGTGGTGGCGCGGAAAAGCGCCTTTAAAGTGTTAAGCATGGCCTGCCTCTCTTATTTCAGTTACTACTCGGGAGTAGCATTTTTCTTCGCTTTCAGGCGTGCTAACACATCGTCTGCTTTGCGCTGCGTACCGCCGATGCCCGCTGCTTTTAGACGCGCTTCCAGCGAGCTGCCGCTCTCTTCTGCAGCCATGTCGTCAGCGGCTTGCATTTGCGCTGAGTTAAGCTGCTGGCGCTCTTTAATACGTTCTAGCGACTCCATCGCGCTGCTCATAGCACTGTTCTGGCCTGAGTGACGAGCAGCCACAGCGGACTGCGCTTTTTGTGCTGATTCAGTGGCTTTTACCACGCTAACCTGCTGCTTAAGCTGGCGTAGCTGGTTGTCGGTACTGCGAATCGCGCCGCGCAGTTTTTCAATGCTCGCATCGTACTCGCTAACAATCGCGCGTTCTGCTTCCAGGTCGTCCTGCAGTGCCACCATGCGCTCAGCTACTTCAACGGCCAGCGCTTCTTCGCCTTTATCCAGCGCCGCTTCAGCACTTTTTTCCAGCTCGGCAATTTTGCTTTCCAGGGTATCCGCTTTGTTGCTGTTCAACTGACGCTGACCCATCAAACGGGTGAGTTCAGTTTTAGACTGGCTCAGGCTGTTTTCTGAATCGCGGATTTCCTGGTCTAAAATACGTAGCGCTTGGGAGTCTACAACGGCTTGACCGGTTTCATTCGCTTTGCCGCGCAGGGCAGTCATAATCTTGCTTAACATAAATGATCTCACTTATAAGTAACTTAATAGGCAACGGTGGCACGGGTAATCGACGAACACTGTGTAAACGCTAAACGAAGTGCGTTTGAATCAGTTCGGCAACTTCCATAGCAGCACCTGCCGTGGCGTGCAGTTCAGCACAGATAGACTCAAGCTTGGAGTCGCCAAACAGCTGCCCGTATGCGACATAGAAATCATGTCCGTCGATGGCGACAATACCCACGGATGCCAGCGGTAATGAAATACCCTGGCGTAGCAAAACTTCGTTGAGCTCAGCGCTGTTTTTGACGCTTTTTACCGCAACGATAGGCGCCATCGCGATCCACTCATTTTCGCTGCGCGATAAGGTAATAGGCAAATTGCCGTAATCGTTCAGCTCCCAGACCAACGTTTGGTTGGCTTCATCCAGGCTGATCGAGGCTAGTGGCCAGTCAAGGGCAGTGTCATCACCGCTGCTAGAGGCAGGCTGGGTGACTAAATTGTATAGCTCTGTGGCGGTAATACCACTGGTAACGGTAGGCGTAGTCAAAGCAATCTGCTCCATCTTTCGTTTAGTGACCTTACCTTAACATCTAGTAGAGCAAATGGTTCGTTTTAGAGAAGATGCCCCGCATATTTGGCGACAAAAATGCGGGGCATAAGTTGAGGTTGATTTGCAGGCCCAATGACCAAATATTTTTGGTCATTGGGAGTTTATCAACACAAGGGTATGGAAATGTTCCTATGTTCAGCGCAGCGGAGCATTGCTCTTTTGGCAACCAAGTAAAAAGGCGATTCTTAAACCGATCCAGCAAGGAGCATCGAATAAAACATTGTCGATTCAAGCTGATGATGGCTAGAAGATGGCGCGCACCGCAAAATACAAGACAGAAGGTGCTAGTAGAGCTCCTAGTCCCGTATAAAAGGTGGCTGTCATCGCACCATACGGGACGAGTTTAGGGTTAGTGGCAGCAAGGCCAGCGGCAACACCACTAGTAGTACCCATAAGACCGCCAAATATCATCGCTGAGCGCGGGTTATCTAAGCCAATATGCCGCGCCATAATGGGTGTCATAATCATCACTAGAATTGACTTGATTAAGCCTGCGGCTATAGAAAGAGCAATGACATCAGAGGGTGCTCCAACAGACGCACCAGCAATCGGGCCTACGATATATGTAACGGTTCCAGCGCCAATGGTGGTGAGTGACGCCGGGTCGCGATACCCAAAAGCATAGGCGACGGCCACCCCAGCGACAAATGAGAGCACGACACCAAGAAAAAGGGCGACGATGCCGCTCATGCCCGCTTCACGTATTTCGTGAAAACGTACGCCATATGCGGTTGCGATAATGGCAAAATCTCGGAGCATCCCGCCGCCCATCAAACCCAGTCCTGCGAATAGACTTATATCCGCCAATCCGCTGCTGCCTCCAGTATGAATGCCCCCGAAATATGCCAACGCAAGCCCTACCATGATAGCGATGGCTGACCCGTGCAATCGCCCTCTAGTAAGTTTGTCGCTCACTAGATAAGAAATGTACATGGCTGCCCCAATGAGGGCGAAAGCGGCTACAAGATGCTGGCGTTCTAACTGTGTTATTAACGATTCAATCATTGTATTGGCCTTTAATTAGCGCCCGTGGTGGGGGTGAGCTGGCGATGAGGAGGGAGGGGCTGTTTGTTCTGATGGTTTTTCCGTAGCAAGTGGCTTGGCACGACCAAACAATGGAATGACTAAGAAGCTAGCCAGCACTGCAACGAACCCCGCTAGAATAGCAATCAATCCTCCGTCAAGTGCAGCGGCAACATCCTGGCTCGCTGCCATCGCAACAACGATAGGTATATACATACCATTCCAGAACTTAATACCGCTTTCGGTACTGGCGGGCATCTTTTCTTTATCCATTAAATAGCCGCCAACAAAGATCAGCATCAGCATAGCAATGCCAACGCCACCCACATTGGATTCCACTCCAAGCATCATTCCTAATACATCGCCAGCCCAAAGGCCGATCAGCATGCACCCTGCTAGCAGGGCAACACCGTAAATTACCATAGCAATATCTCCGCGTTATCATTGTTGTGAGGAGTCAAGTTTTAAGTTGTTAGCCGCATTCGTGACGTGCATGTCCGACCCTGCGGCAAGGCAAATTAAGTCACGATTCAGAAGTAGCGTGTTGTGTTTGGAAGGTATCGGCATAGGTATCACGCAACTGATTT
>NZ_REBQ01000047.1 GCF_007692655.1 Halomonas sp. | reverse complement strand
CTAACACCGCTTGGCAGTCTGCCAACATGGCGGGGTAAGCTACCTCTGGCGCAAGCCGGTAGTTAACGCTTACCACCTCACGTTCAAGCCGCTGGGCCAAGCTGGCGGCGGGGCCGTGATGGCTCTCGTTGGAACCGACGGTAAAGCCGCCGCCATGTATAAACAGTACGCGGCCGGGCATTTTTTGCTGGGGGATAAAGCAGCGCACGCTAATGCCATTGATAGTGCCATTTTCGACCCGCATTCCGGCCGGGTCGCGTGGGGAGAACGTGCGGCAAAGCTTGTCGTAGGCGCGCCGCGATTGAGGCAAGGGCAGTCCTTCCATTGCGGTCAGCCCTGCGTTAAAGCGCTGAATAAAGGCGTCTACGTTCATCGCTACTGTAAGCCTTAGCGCCGAATTCCGATGGTGCGCCCGGCAAGCTCTGGCCATGCACCGCTATCTGCTTTGGGCAGCGCTGCAATGCGATTCGCGACCGCTTCAGGAAATGGGCTTGGACGCCTAGATGCTTGTTTCATGCCCATCAGCATCTGCTCGCTGGTTGCCAGCAGGTTGCCTTCGTCATCGAGCATCGACAAAAACACGTGTAGACGTTTTGTGTCGCTATCCAGTAGCGTCAGGTCGACGTTTAGCGCTTGGCCTTGGTGTGCCTCGCGGCGATAGCAGAGGTGCGTTTCTAAGGTATAAATGGTATAGCCATAGTGCGCACGGCCCGCTTCATCCAGCCCTATGTTGTCGATAAGCGCTTCACAGGCATGGGAGAAGACGCGGGCGTACTCCGCGTCGTTCATATGCCCGTTGTAGTCGACCCACTCGGGAGCGACCTGGGTTTCATGGATGATCATTAGATGCGTCCCTTTAGGCCTTCGGCTTCCGGCCAGTATTTATGCACGACCTCAAGTAGCTCGACTAAAAAGTCATCCCGGCGCCGATCCAGCATCGCGACCGACCGCCCCGCAGCTTGATGCTCACACCCCTCGACCACTTTGTCGATCAATTCGTCGGTGAGTTCCGGTGCCTCAAGTTTGGTCCAGGGAAGTTTTAACGCCGGGCCAAACTGTTCCAGCATATGGCGCATGCCAGGCTCGCCGCCCGCTAGATGGAAGGTTAAGAAGGTGCCCATCAGTGGCCAGCGTAACCCGCAGCCATAAACCACCGCCGCGTCGATCTCTTCGGTGGTGGCCACGCCATCGTTAACCAAATGCAGGGCTTCGCGCCATAGTGCTTCCATCAAGCGATCGGCGATATGCCCCTCAATTTCACGCCGCACGACCAGGGGACGCATGGCTAATGACTGGTAAAGTGCCTGGCCGGTGGCAATCTGTGCGGGCTGGGTGGCTTCACCACCCACAAGCTCCACCAGCGGCAGTAAATAGACCGGGTTGAAGGGGTGGGCGACGATTACCCGACCTGGCGCTTGTTGGCACTGCTGCTGCAGATCAGTGGGCTTAAAGCCGGAGGTAGAGGAGCCAATGATGATGTCCGGTGCGGCAGCGGCATCAATGGTGGCTAGAATTTCTTGCTTTAGCGGTAGTCGCTCGGGCACGTTCTCCTGAATCAAGTCGGCGTCGCTCACTGCCTCTTCAATGGTGGCTACAAACGTTAGCCGCTCAGGGCTGGCATCGGGCGCTAGGCCGAGCTGGGTTAACGAGGGCCAGGCGTTTGCGATAAACGCGCGGGTGCGTGCTGGCGCTTCAGGTGCGGGGTCGAAGGCCACCACATCCCAGCCTTGGGCGAGGGCGCGGGCAATCCAGCCGTTGCCAATCACGCCGGTACCAATCACGGCTAAGCGGCTCATACGTCACCTCCTGCCGGGTTACGCAGTTTGAGATGGGCACGGGTTTCAGCGGGGGTCATTACTCGGGCACCGAGATTGTCAATAATAGTCGAGGCTTTTTCGACCAGTTGGCCGTTATTGGCCAACACGCCTTTCTCTAAAAACAGGTTATCTTCCAAGCCAACCCGGGCGTGGCCACCCAGCAGTACCGCTTGAGCGACCATAGGCATTTGATGGCGGCCAATGCCAAAGGCCGCCCAGTTGGCGTTGGCCGGTAATTTGTTGCGCATAGCCAGCATGGTTTCGGTATCGGCTTCGGCGCCCCAGGGAATGCCCAGACAGAGTTGATAGAGCGGGTCGCCGTCGATCAAGCCCTCTTTCTGAAGTTGGCGGGCAAACCAGACATGCCCCAGGTCAAAGCACTCCAGTTCCGGCTTAACGCCGGCGGCCTGAACAAGGCGGGAGTGCTCGCGCAGCCAATCTGCTGGGTTCACATAGACCATATCGCCAAAGTTAAGACTGCCGCAGTCCAGAGTGCAAAGCTCGGGAAGCAGTTCGCCGACCGGCGCATGACGTTCTGCTGGCGTTTGAATGTCTGTGCCTGGGCCGCCACGGGTGGGGTCTGTGGCATCGGGTATCCAGTCGCCGCCACCGCCCGCAGTGATGTTCATCACAATATCCACATCCGCATCACGGACACGTTCCATCACTTCGCGAAAGTGCTCAGTCGAGTGGCTAATGCCGCCGGTTTGCGGATCGCGAACATGGATATGCGCGATGCTGGCCCCGGCCCGGGCAGCTTCAATGCAGGAAGCCGCGATAGCCTTGGGGGTAATCGGGACATTGGGATTTTTAGCGGTGGTATCACCCGCGCCAGTGACGGCACAGGTAAGAATGACATTGCGGTTCATGGCGCACTCTCTAGTTAGCAGTTTATCCACTATCTAGTGTGTCGCGATGAGGTTTAAAAAGTTGTCGCAAAGCGACATTCGATATACATAATGTGCTTTTTTTGATGTTGGTTAATTAATACCCGGTCATTTCCAAATAGCCTTCGCCCATGGGCTCGCCGCTGGCTCGATCGTTGACCAGCACTTCGCCTTCCCAGTAGGGCACGCTGGTGTCCATCCAGCGGTTGGCTTGGGGCGCTTCGATGTTGATATCGAGCTCCAGTGACGCTATTTCTAATCGCCAGCGGGTAGGTACATCGCGACCGGCGACGGACGACGTTGCCAGTGGGGTTAGCGTGATGTCGTCGGTGGCTAAAGGGGTGGCGTCACCCTGGGGTGAAATCCAGGTGCCGGAGCGGTAGTCCGCGCCTTGGTCGGTTTCATTATCATCATTACTGGCACCACCCCCACGTAGTTGAAACGCCATCAGCTTATGGCCGTCTGCAAAATGAATCGAGAACCAGTCCCAGCCGGATTGGCGGGCATCAAGTAGCTGGCTACTCCACTCACGATCCAGCCAGCCGCGGCCGCTGACGGTGGTGGTCTCGCCATTGAGGGTAACGTCGCCCTCTATTCGCCAGAAGGGCTGGCTGTAGTACATCGAACCTTGCCCATTGGCGGCTTTCTGGCTGAACCCTTCTTCGCCGTGAAAGACTAGCGGCCCTTCGGCGGTAAGTTCCAGCGTATAGCCAAAGCGCGACGCATCTTCACCGCTGTAAGCGGTGAGGGTGAGGTGATTGAAATCGTCACTATCGGCGTCGCCGCTTGCTTTAAGCTGCCAGTCGTCTAGCCAAGCGTGGAAAGGGCTAGCAATGACACCGGCCTGAGCATCGTGGGGTTGATAAAGCTCAGCTTGGGAGTGGCTGCGCCCAAAGCGCTCGGCGACCTGGTGCTGTTCGCCCTGTGATATAGCCATATGGGCCATCCACAGCTGATCGGCGGCCCAGGGTGTGGGGTCGGGGCGTTCGCTGGGCGGCATTAGGGCTTGGCGAAAAAGTGTCCACTGTAGGCCGAGGGGCTCACCGTCGGCGTCTTCCAGATTAGCCGTGAGATACCACCACTCGATACGGTAATCCGGGTGGGCGGCATGGTCTTGGGGAAAACGAATGGTTTGGTTGGGTGATGCATATTGGAAACCATCAGCCGCTTGCCCCAAACCGGCAAAGCCTGCGCTGCTGGTGTCGCTTTGCTGCTCTTCTCCACAGCCGTAGAGCGTTAGCGACCCGCCTATAAGTAGGCCGAGAGTTAACCACCGGCGTAAACTCATTGATTTGCCTCCTCCGCCAATAAAGTGCGGGGTGAAGCTCGCCAGAAACGCAGCGCAGGCAGTGCTGCGGCTATTAGCGCCACCACAACGGCGGTGGTGAGGATGATGGCCATCTCCCCGGGAAACAGGTAGAGCGGCAGTCGCCAACCGAAGGCAGCAACATTAATGATATCGACTAAGCCCCAGGTGATCGCAATGCCCAGTGGAACCGCCAGCAGACCGGTGAATAAGGCGGCGCCGCCCAATTGCGCCAGGTTAAGCCGGGCAAGTTGCGCACGGGGAACGCCCAGCGCCCATAGCGGGGCGAGCTGTTGACGTCGGCTGCGTGCCTGGGCCAGCAGGCTGGCGAGCAGTGCCAGCGCCGCTACCACTAGCGTTAATACATTCAGGGCACGGGTAATGGTAAAGGTACGCTCGAAAATTTCCGTGGCGATGCGTTTGATCTCGCCTTGGTCTGTCAGTGCGTCGCGGCCCAGACCAAAGCGATCGCCCAGGGCGGCTCGTAAGGCATCCTCATCGGCACCTTCATGCAGCACGATGCCTATTGAGCTAGTGGGAGCGTCAAAGCGGGTAGCAAGCTGAGGCGATGCCATGAGTATCTGGCCGTTGGGGTTGCCATAATCGGGGTAAACGGCGGCGATCACCAACGTCTCCCGGGTGCCCGGTGTGCTGACGTCTACCTGGTCGCCAGGGGCTAGATTTACAGCCGTGGCTAATTGTTCGTTAACAAAAACGGCGCCATCGTTAAACGCGGCCCAGGCGGAAGAGCGGTCTTGCTGGGTTGCCAGTAGCGGCCAGTGCGGTGTTAAGGATTCCCCTGGGGTGATGCCATACAGTTCAATCGGTGTGCCCACAGGACGAGTGTCACCGGCTGTGCCAGCGGTTTGCAGGGTGGCCTCACTGCGACGGGTTAATAGACGCTCGAATACCTCGGGTTGCTCAGCTAACCAGGCGTCAATATCGTCGTACTGTTCGCTGGGGGCGTTCAAATAGAGCGGGGCGACCAGGCGCTGATCAAGCCAATCTAAAAACGTAATCCGAAAACCGCCGACCATGCTGCTGACCCCCAGATTGGTGGCTAAGGCGACCAGCAGCGCCATCATGGCCAGCGACAGCCTGGGCAACTGCAGCTGCATGTCCGCCATGGCCCAATGGATAAGCGGGCGTCGTCGGGCAAGGTGGGTTAGCCCTTTAAGCACTAGGGCCAAAAAGGGCGGTAGCCATAGCGCGCTGGCCAGCAACAGCGCGGCGACCATACCAAAGCCTGCGACTAAACCTTGGCCAGGAGGGTGAAAACTCAGCCAGCCATACAGTGCTAGCGCAGCCCCCATCGCAATGGCGCCGCCTATACTCATAAGCGTTAATTGACGCCGGTAACCGCTGCGCCACGTCTGCAGCTGGCCCAGTTCGAGCATATTCAAGTGGGCGGCGCGCCAGAGCACACCGCTGCCTGCCAGCAATAGGCCTCCCAGACTGACGGCTAAACCTCCCATCCAGTAGTGCCATGGCAAGTTCAGTTCCTGGCCCACGCCCGCGCCATACAGGGAGCCCAATGTTGCAGCGACATCGGGAAGCAACATCCTTGCAAGCCATACCCCGCTGGCGATACCGGCAAGCGCGCCGATGATACCCAGTAGGATCAGCTCTAAGCTGAGTGCCACTATCAGAGTGCGCCCAGAGACGCCCAGCACCCGCAAAGTTCGCAGCATACCCAAGCGCTGCTCAAGCGCTAGGCCAAGCGCCGCCTGCACAATAAATAACCCCACTACCAGGGCGAGTAGCCCCAGCGCGGTAAGGTTTAAGTGAAAGCTTTCCGTTAATTGGCCGGGTGAGGCCAGGCTGGTGGCGCGGGTTAGCGTTAATCCAGCGGGAGGCTCTGACAGTGCATTTGGCGCGGTCACAATGCGTGTTAAGTATTCGCCGCTTTCGAGTAACCGCGCCGCCGCCGCCATATCCATCATGAGCGTGTTTGGCGGTAGCGCCGAGGCTAATTCCAGTGGGGGTAAGCGGTTCCCATTTGCCAGGTCTGGCCTAGCACCCGATGCGTCCGCACGCTCTACTCCCAAAGCCGCCAGGGTGTCAGGGGCTACGCGGGTTTGCCACGGCGGGGTTAGGAAGTCAGTCAATGAGGCAGAGGTGTCCGTTTGGGCAAGCGGGTTGCCGCTGGGGAGCGTTAGCGGGTCAATGCCTATTAGGGTTAGCCGAGTGCCGTCTTGGGTGACAATGTCGCCTTCGAGAATGGGGGAAACCGGCAAACCTGCTTGGCGTAGGGCGTGGTAGTCGGCACGACTCAGCGGCGCACCATCGCGCCGCTCAAGCTGATCCAGTTGAGTATCAAACATCGCATCGGCGCGGGCGTAGCTGTCCCGTGCCGTGGCATTAATCGCTTGAATGCCACTCCATAGCGCGCTGGCCACCCATAGCCCAAGCAGCAGCATAGCCAATTGGCCAGGGTGACGTCGGTAGTGGGCGAGTAGCGTTGCCAGTACCGTGGGCATTGCTTTGATCATAAAGCGGTGTTGATCAGTTGGCCGTGGCGTAAGCGCAGGCAGCGATCAAGTGGCGCGGCCACCTGGGGGCTGTGAGTGACGACTAACAGTGCGCATTGGGTTTCACGAACCAAGCTCAATAGCAGTTCCAGCACTTCGCCAGCGGTGGTTTCGTCTAAATTGCCGGTGGGCTCATCGGCCAGCAGCAGAGGAGGGCGCGGCGCCAGAGCGCGGCCAATGGCCAAGCGCTGCTGTTGACCGCCGGAGAGTTGTTCCGGATAGCGTCTCTCGAGGCCGCTTAGTCCTAAGCGTTCTATTAAATAGCTTGTCCACTCTGCATCGTCGCGGTTGGCTAAGCGTGCCTGCAAGCGCAGATTGTCGATCACTGAGAGGCTCGGCACTAAATGAAACTGTTGAAATACCAGGCCTAACTGCTCACGGCGCAGTTTGGCTCGGGCAGATTCAGGTAACGACGCTACGTTTTGCCCTGCCAGGGTGATGACACCCTGGTCGGGCAGATCTAGCCCCGCAGCAAGGTGTAGCAGGGTTGATTTGCCGCTTCCCGACTCTCCCATGAGTGCCATACTCTGCCCCGGCCCAAGCGCCAGGGTAACATCCTTCAGTACGCTGAGCGGGCCTTGGGGCGTGGCGTAGGTCTTGTGTACCTGATGAAGTTCCAGCATGGGCTACTCTTATCAACGCGTCGTTTGGTAACACGGGTACTGGGCGTCTAATCTGTCACGGGTTGACCGTTAGTGGGAAAGTCGTTAATAGGGGGTTCAGGCGTATTGCGCTCGCCGTAAACTGCAATGCCACCCCTTCCCGTGCGCTTAATGAAATACATACATTTGTCAGCAGCGTCGATTAACTCCTTAGCGCCACTAAAGCCTCCGTCGCTTAAACAGGCGATACCGATCGACACTGAAACATGGATGGGGCTCTGATCATCGTAAGCCATCGGTGTCTTTTCCAGGTGTTGTACAATCCTGTCAGCGAACACCCTCGCTGCTGCGGCTTTTTCATCCGGTAAAATAATCAGAAACTCTTCGCCTCCCCAACGCCCAGCCAAGTCGCCTTCGCGAATTAATGCCTGCAACGTTTTACCGAACTTTTCAAGTACGTTGTCCCCTGTCTGGTGTCCATATTTATCGTTTAATTTCTTAAAATGGTCGAGATCGATAAACACCACCGTCATGGTGCGGGACTGCTCTTTGCAAAGGGTAAAGCGCTTTTTCAACTGCTCTTCAAGCCATGCACGGTTGGCAAGGCCGGTGAGCGTGTCAGTACGGGAGCGTGTTTCTAAATCGTCTTGGCGCTTATTCAGTGACGCAAGTTCGGCTTGCTGGCTATCCAGCCGTGCATTGAGTAACAGCGTTTGATGGAATAGCAGTTGCTGCGCTTCGGCCAGCAGCGACTCGTTATCCTGTAAAGGAGGCGCCGACATCTGCAGCATGTCTGCTAATGCAGGCAGCTGCTGCTGAATGTTTTCCAGCAAATGGCGCAATGAAATGGTATGGGCGCCCTCAAAGGCTTCAAATTCACGGATGACCGTGACTAGCGACTGCGCGGGCTGGGACGATAGCCAAGCGTCGGCCACGGGACCCGATAGCTGAATACACAGCATATCGGGGGCTGCGATGTCGTATTCACTATGGCTGTCACAGATCCTTTGGGCTAGTGATGTCGGTACGCCCCATTTGGCGGCGAGCCAGGCACCTACTTGAGAATGATCACATCCAAACAGCTCTTGTTCAGCCTCTGATAATTGCCGGTGCGTTAGGGGAGAAGTGGATAAAAGATTGTTAACTTCTTCCGGATACGTGGCACGCAGCGCCAAGATGCCAATGTCTTGAAGTAAGGCGGCCGTAAAGACAGGCCCTGCCGTATCGGGGCAAATATGGATGGCGAGGTGGCGCGCGGCTAACGAAGCGATAATGGAGCGCATCCAAATCCGCTGAAAGTAGGAGTCGACGCCTTTATTGGGTAAGAGGCTGAAGCTCAATACCGCCGCAAGGGTGGCATCTAATCCGAGTCTTGCCGTCGCTTCCTGGCAAGCGCTGACTTTCACGTTTGTACGCGAAAAAAAGGCGCTGTTAGCTAGCGCTATGATGCGCATGGCCAAGGCTGGATCGCGCTCAATGGCCTTAGCATAATCACTCACCGCAGGGTCATCTGTACGCGCAATCTTTAAAATGTCGACGGCAACACTCGGCAGTGTAGGCAGACTGGGGCATTTAAGCAGATCAGCTATCAAAAAAGGGGGCAATTCAGTCGACAAGATAAGATCTTGTGAATTGTCCTTTACCGGAATGACCTGCATTACTCTCTCTCCTAACTTATGTTGGCTTTCAGCATGGCTATCAGCTGAATCTTGACACTTCTCAAACAAAGCGCTGATGTTCCCAACAGCTGATGTTACCAACAACAGGGGCTATGTGTGCTCCATAGCGTCTGCGATACTTCATAAAAGCCCAGCAAGGCGCTAAAACAGGCTCATTCAGGTTTGTTTAGATAAAAGAGCTCAGAGGCTTATGCAAATAGCATCATGATTTTACTCATATCTCTATGCATATAGCTTACGGAAAAATTACATTTGAGTACTGTTTTTTTCTGTTTAATGACTAAAAAAGCCCAGATATCACAGTTCAAACGATATTGACGCGGCAATAGTAGGATATTTTTACTCATATGCGGGCTAGTTAGCTAGTTAAGCAAATTTGTGGTGCGACTAAAGGCTAAATAATGAGGTCTTTTTTTATTCTTGCCTAACTACCATACTAGTCAGAGTAGTAGTTGTGGCGCTAGCCGTTAATAGGAAGGGGATGAAAATAGGAGGGGTATGAAGACAAATTTGCAAGCAATGTGGCTGAGAACAAGTACCGACATATCGGTGCGTCAGCGCCTTAATGATGTGTTGCGTCAAGCGATCATCCGCATGGTGCTGGCTCCCGGCCAGGCGCTCTCGGAAAAAGAGCTTGCCGATTTATTTGCGGTCAGTCGTCAACCAGTAAGAGAGGCGTTTATCCGACTTTCTGAGTCAGGACTGGTGGAAGTGCGCCCCCAGCGGGGCACCTATGTGGTGCGTATTTTTCGCCAGGCGGTGCTGGAGGCACGCTTTATTCGTGAGTCACTTGAGGTGTCAATTGTACGCGAAGCCGCCAAACAGCCACTCCAGTCTGGTGTGATCATGGAGCTTAACGAGCTGATTGATCGGCAGCGCAGCTGCATTGAGCGTCAAGACCATGACCGCTTCTTCTTTTTAGATGAGATGTTCCATCGCACCTTGGCATTTGCAACCGGCCAAACCATGGCGTGGAACGTGATTGAAGATGTGAAGGCGCAGTTGGATCGCGTGCGCTATCTGAGTATTCCTGACTCTACGCCGATTGCTAAATTGGCTGACCAGCATCAGGCCATTGTCGATGCGGTAGCCGCTGGTGATAGCAGTCTAGCGGTCGAGGCGATGGGCATTCATCAGCGTGAAATCCTTCACTCGCTGCCTGAATTGGAGCGTCGTTTCCCTGAGATGTTTGAAGAGCAGGCACCGGTTCATTCTGCCCTGGCTCTTTAGGCTCGCTAATGTAAATTAATATATTGAAATCAGTTGCTTAAAAATTGAAAGAATAAGAAGAGTAATAAACTGAGCGTCATGCATTAAGCGTAATCGATTACGGGCAATAGATTAAGAGCAATAGATTGCATGAAGCAAGCATCTGCCGCCGCCGCTTGCTAGTCAAACACCAACAAGAAATGAAAGCCTTAAAGGAGCTTAAGATGAAATTTACAAAACTACTTCCGGCTATTGCACTGCTAATAGCAAGTAACTCAGCTCATGCCGCTTACCAGCTCAATATCTCAATAGCGTTAAACCCTCAAGATCCTATTGCAGTGGCATTGCAAGATGCTCAGCAGGCAATTGAGGAGCGTTCTGAGGGTGAATTGACCGTTCAGATTTTTCCTAACAGCCAGCTGGGGTCGGATGAGGACGTGGTCGAACAAATTCGCAGCGGTGCCAATATCGCCATCCTAATTGATGCCGGGCGATTGTCAGAGTATCAACCTGAGTTGGGTATTCTGAGCGCCCCTTATTTGGTCGAAGACCATCGTGACTATGAACAAATCACAACGTCTCCACTTTACCTGGAGTGGGTCGAGGGACTGGCAGAAACGAGTGGTTTACGACTGATCAACTATAACTGGTTTCAAGGGTCACGGCAGATGCTGACCCAAAATGAAGTAGAGGCACCTGAAGATTTGAGCGGTGTGCGGGTACGTACCATCAACTCACCGGTATGGGTGAAAACCATCCAAGCAATGGGCGCGACCCCAACACCACTGCCATGGTCTGAAGTCTATTCAGCGCTGCAGCTAGGTTCGATTGATGGGGCAGAGGCACAGCTAACCGCTGCAGAAGGCCAAAACCTGCACGAGGTTATCACTCATATCGCGTTAACCAATCATATTCATTTGATGACCGGCATTGCGACGTCTGAGCAGTGGTATCAATCACTGCCTGATGAGCTGCGCGCGATTCTAGATGAGGAGCTGCTCAAAGCTGGCGAGGCGGCTAGCCAGGCGACGGAGGATGCTCAAGCGTCGGTGCGCGAACGCATGGAAGCGGCGGGGGTGACATTTACTGAAGTGGATATGGACGTCTTCAGAGATCGCGTTGCGAGTGTTTATGAGGAGCTAGGTTACAGCCAGTACCGCGAACAACTGCTCACCGGAGAGTGAGTATTAGTCCCCGCCCTAGCGCGGGGGCCTCCGCTTTTTTCTCGATGGCTATCTCTAACAATACCCATGCCCCAAGGGGCGAGGAATGCTGTATGTGGCATTGGTACGATAAAGGTGAGGAGTGGTTAGCTATTGCACTGCTCGGGGGTACGTCGCTCACCATGTTGGTAAGTTCAACGGCGCGAGCGATAGGCCAGCCCTTTGCAGGTGGCGCTGAGCTTGCTCAATTTCTATTTATCTGGACAGCAGTATTAGGGGCTGACCTCACGTTGCGGCGTGGTGGACAGGTGCGAATCGATGCGCTTGTGATTCGTTTACCCATTAAGTTGCAGCTCATTATTACCAGCCTGTGCCTTGGCATGATGATGCTCTTTCTGGCCCTTTTAATCTGGTACGGCTTTGCTTTAGCGACCTCCAACTGGCAACGACCGATGGGAGTAGCCGGGCTTAGTTACGGTTATATCACCCTGGCACTGCCTGTCGGTGCTGTACTGATGTTGATATCGTTACTACGTCGCGTCTTCGTCAATGGCGTTATCGGCAGCTTAGTGGCTGACGATGATGACCCAGTGGAGGAGGCGCTATGACGGCTGCGTTACTACTGGGCTTCGGCCTGTTCCTGATGGCGATTGGTATGCCCGTGGCTTTTGCCATTGGTATTGCTGGCTTTTCTTACTTTCTTCTGCCTGAGACCTTTTTACCTACCAGCATCGCGGTACAGCGTATCGTCTCATCAACGCAGTCATTTCCACTGCTAGCCGTACCGCTGTTTATCTTTATTGGTCATCTGATGAACGCCAGTGGTATTACCCCTCGCTTAGTTCACCTTTCCACCTTGCTGGCGGGATGGATGAGCGGTGGTTTAGCCCAGGCAAGTATTGTGTTGAGCACCTTGATGGGCGGGGTTTCCGGTTCTGCCGTGGCAGATGCCGCCATGCAATCCCGGGTGCTGGGTAAAAGTATGATCAAGGGGGGCTATTCCCCTGGGTTTACCGGTGCGGTGCTCTCTATTGGCGGTTTAATTACCGCAACGATTCCACCCAGTATCGGCTTGATCCTGTATGGCTACCTGGGTGAAGTGTCCATCGGACGACTGTTTATTGCCGGGCTGGTGCCGGGCTTCCTGTTGATGGTGGCGCTGATGGTGACCACTTACATCATGGCCAAGCGGCGAGGGTATCAGCCGGTACGGGAGAAGCTACCTACAGGTAGTGAGGTGCTCAAGGCGCTGCGCGGCAGTATTTGGGCAATTCTGTTCCCCGTCTGGCTGTTGGTAGGCATTCGCTATGGACTGTTTACCCCGTCTGAAGCCGGCGCTTTTGCGGTTGCTTATGCCTTGTTAGTGGGCTGCGTTATACATCGAGAAATGGGGATTAAAGAGATACTTAATGCCATGCGTGCCAGCGTAAGAGATATTGGCATGATCATGCTGATTATTATGTTCTCAGGCATTATTGGTTATGTCGTCTCGTTTGAAAGGGTGCCACAAACAATCGCTGAGCTAACGCTGGGGGTATTCTCCAGTCAAATAACACTGCTGCTTACATTGGCCGTGCTACTTGTTTTACTGGGTATGTTATTAGAAGCCACTGTGGTTGTGATGCTACTAACCCCTATCCTGGTACCCGTTATTAAAGCTGCTGGCATTGATCCTGTTCATTTTGGGCTGTTAATGATGACGCTGGTTACCTTTGGTGGCATGACACCTCCCGTGGGCATTTCAATGTATACGGTATGTGGCATTTTACGCTGCTCTCTTTATGACTACAGCCGTGAATTAATGCCTTTTGCCCTAGCGGTATTGGTTGTTGTGCTGGGCATTATCTTCTTCCCCAATGTCGTGCTGTTCTTGCCCAACTTACTGCTTGGCTAACACTACCGATGACACTCTTATAATAAAGGAGCGAAGACAGTGTTTAACGATACGATTGAGTTCATGGGTAAAGACTTTCTGTTAGAAAACGAAGCAGCTCGTCGGCTTTACCATGAGCATGCCGCGATTATGCCAATTTGCGATTACCACTCGCACTTAGATCCCGTCGAAATCGCTAATAATATCCAGTTCGATAATTTAACCCAGCTATGGCTCAAAGGGGATCACTATAAATGGCGCGCCATGCGCTGTGCGGGGATTGCTGAGCAGCGAATTACCGGCGATGTGAGTGATCGAGAGCGCTTTCAGGCATGGGCAGAAACGGTACCCGACTGCCTGGGTAATCCGCTCTATCACTGGACGCATCTGGAGCTTAAAAAGCCGTTGGGTATCGACAATCGGCTGCTGTCACCCCAGACAGCTGAGGAGGTTTGGCACCTTTCTCAACAGCGATTAGCAACCTCGGAGCTTAGTGCCCAGGGTATATTGGAACGCTTTAACGTGCGTACCGTTTGTACCACCGATGACCCCGTCGATAGCTTGGAAACCCATCGGCAACACGCGCAAGCGAACAATGGGCCAACCATGCTGCCGACGTTTCGAGCCGATGCGGTGCTCAAAATAGAGCAGCCCACCTTTGTTGACTACCTTGCCACGCTGGAAGTTGCCAGTGGCGTCACGATCCAGCGTTTCGATGACTTGCTGGCGGCCCTGTTCCAGCGTCTTGAGCATTTCGCCAGCTTAGGTTGCTGCCTCTCCGACCATAGCCTGGAGAAGCCGGTCTTTGTTGCGCCTCCTTCTTCCCAGCAGCTGGATCGGATACTCGATAGCAGAAAGCGTGGCAAAGAGCTGAGCCACGACGATGCCCACGGCTTTACCACCGCGGTGCTGCTATGGCTCGGTAAAGAGTACGCCCGCCGTGGCTGGGTGATGCAGCTTCACATTGGCGCTCTGCGCGATTTAAGCCAGCGTGGTCGACGCGAAATAGGCGCTAACAGTGGTTTCGATGCAATTGGCGATATCACGTATGCAGAACCCTTGGCGGCACTGCTGGATGCGCTGGATAGCGAGCACCAACTGCCACGCACGGTGCTCTATAACCTCAACCCGCGGGATAACGAGATGCTTGCTGGGCTGGCGGGCTCCTTTCAAGGCGATGGCATCCCCGGCAAGGTGCAGTTTGGCGCTGCTTGGTGGTTTAACGATCAGCGAGATGGCATGGAGCGCCAACTGACGACCCAAATGCAGTTTGGCCTGCTGCGTCATTTTGTGGGCATGTTGACGGATTCGCGTAGCCTTCTCTCCTTTTCCCGCCACGACTACTTCCGACGTATTTTTTGCCAAATGCTGGGCGCCCAAATGGCCCGCGGTGAATTACCCAACGATATCGATCGCGTCGGCGAGCTGGTTCGTGCGGTGTGTTACCACAATGTGCAGCGCTACTTATTTGAGCGTTAATTTCTTGCTGCCTCTTATTTCTTACTCCTTGTGATGGATTAACCATGATCATTAGCGATGCATATTTAATTGTAACGTCTCCAGGCCGCAACTTTGTCACGCTTAAAATTGTTACCGAATCAGGTGTGTATGGAATAGGCGATGCCACCCTAAATGGCCGCGAGCTGGCGGTGGTCGCCTACCTGGAAGAGCATGTACTGCCGACCCTGATTGGCCGCGATGCCAGCCGCATTGAAGATATCTGGCACTTTCTTTATCGCGGCGCTTACTGGCGGCGGGGGCCGGTCACCATGTCGGCTATTGCGGCAGTGGATTTAGCCCTGTGGGATATCAAAGCCAAAGCGGCCGGCATGCCGCTGTATCAGCTGCTGGGGGGCAAAAGCCGTGAGCGGGTGATGACTTATGCCCACTGTACCGGTAAAGATATCGATGCCTGCCTCAGCGAAGTAGAAAAACATCTAAAGCTTGGCTACCGGGCGGTTCGGGTGCAGGCGGGTGTGCCGGGTATTCCTACCACTTACGGCGTCACCAAAAAGGTCGGGGAGCGTTACGAACCCGCCGATGCAGAGCTGCCCAGCGAGAATGTCTGGAGTACTGAAAAATATCTGAATCATGTACCTAAACTGTTTGCAGCAGTACGCGAACAGTTCGGGGAAGAACTTCATGTTCTGCATGATGTTCACCACCGTTTGACGCCCATTGAAGCCGCCAGGCTGGCCAAAGAGGTTGAGCCGTACCATCTGTTTTGGCTGGAAGATTGTGTGCCCGCTGAGAACCAGGAGAGCTTCCGGCTAATTCGACAGCACTCAACCACGCCGCTGGCGGTGGGTGAAGTGTTTAACTCGATACACGATTATCGTGAGCTGCTTGAAGGGCAGTTGATTGACTATATTCGCACCCCGCTTAGCCATGGTGGGGGTATTACCCATCTGCGCAGAATTGCTGATTTAGCCTCGCTCTACCATGTGCGCACCGGCTTTCATGGCGCAACGGATCTATCGCCGGTGTGCTTGGGTGCGGCGATTCATTTTGATAGCTGGGTACCCAACTTTGGTATCCAGGAGCATATGCCCCATGAGGCGGTGGTGGATACGGTTTTTTCCCACGATTACCAGTTTGTCGATGGTTACTTCATTGTTGGTGAGACGCCGGGACACGGCGTGGATATCGATGAAACGTTAGCCAAACAGTACCCCTACAAGCGCGCCAGCCTGCCGGTGAACCGGTTGGAAGATGGCACTCTGTGGCACTGGTAAGGAGCAACTCATGCCGAACGTTGAACAGGTACCGTCTGCTAAGCAGCAAGCAAGTAAAATAGCCGTTGTCCACCTGGGCCTGGGCGCTTTTCACCGCGCCCATCAAGCTGTGTACTTAGAGCGCTATCGCCAGCGCAGTGGTGACGGTGAGTGGGGCCTTTGCAGCGCTAACCTGCGCTCTAGCATAGGTTTAGTCGATGGCTTGAGCGCGGCAGGGCACCGCTATCATGTGGCGGAGTACGCGGACAGCAACACCCTCACGCTGCGCGAAATAGGCGTGATCGAAGAGACGCTGTTCTCGGGCCGTGATAACGCTGGAAACAGTGCGAACGATAGTATGGATAGCTGGGGCCGTGACCGGGAAGCGCTGCTGGCGCGAATGGCTTCAGCCGATACGCGAATTGTGACGCTGACCGTGACCGAGAAGGGCTACTTTCTAAATCCCGCCAGCGGTGAGTTAAGGCGCGATGACCCAATGATCATCGGCGATATCGCCTCGCCCCAGCAGCCGCGCACCGCGCCAGGCTTACTGGTGGAAGCATTGGCTCGGCGGCGGGAAGCCGGTATTGCCCCCTTTACGGTGCTCTCCTGCGACAATATGCCGGATAACGGTAAGCGCACACGCCAGGCGGTGGTGCAGCTGGCGAAGCAGCGTGACGCTGAGTTGGCCAGTTGGATCGCCAATAAGGTGGCGTTTCCCTGCAGTATGGTGGATCGCATTGTACCCGCCATGACCGATGCGGACTTCGAGCGCTTGGCAGCGCTGGGAGTTAACGATCCCAATGCGGTGGTATGCGAGGCTTTCTCTCAGTGGGTGGTGGAGGATAACTTCCCCATGGGGCGGCCAGGCTGGGAGGCGGAGGGCGTCGAGATGGTGGCCGATGTGGCGCCGTTTGAAACCATGAAGCTGCGTATGCTCAACGGCAGCCACTCCATGCTGGCTTACCTAGGCGCATTGGCGGGCATTGAAACGGTGTTTGAGGGCATCAATCACGCTGAACTTCGAGCGCTGTTACGCCGCTACATGCTGGAAGAGGCTGCACCCACCCTTGAAATGCCGGATGGCAGCGATTTAGACGCTTACGCTGACTCGCTGCTGGCACGCTTTGCTAATGACAGTTTGCGCCATCGCCTGCAGCAAATCGCTATGGATGGCAGCCAAAAGCTACCCCAGCGCTGGCTCTCCGGTGCGCTGCAGCGAAGCAGTGCTGGGCTTTCATCGCCCTGTGTGGCATTAGGATTGGCGGCCTGGATTCGCTACACCCTGGGTGAGGATCTGCAGGGGAATCGCTACAGCGTCGATGACCCGCTAGCCGAACGCTTTGCCGGTTTACACCACACCCATGGCTCTGATGCCAGTGCATTGGTAACAGCCTTTTTAGCCATGGACGATGTGGTGCCTAATGCGCTGGCACAAGACGAGGCGTTTGCACGGGCGGTGCTGGCGGCATATCAAACCCTGACCCAGGGCGGGTTGGGTGAGGCGTTAGAAAATGC
>NZ_REBQ01000028.1 GCF_007692655.1 Halomonas sp. | reverse complement strand
CAAGATACGCCTGGGGCCAGGGGTTGCCTGCCTCGAACAGACCGGCATAGGTTTGACTGGAGCCATCACTGCGATACTGGCTGTAACCAATACGCAAAAACTCCTCGCTGCCATTAATAAAGGCAATAGCGATGGTTGTTGAAGTAGCCAAAGAAAGAATCCCCCCCCATTGATTCGGCTTGCTTGACTCGGGTACGGGGATTAGCTCACTTTTATCCCTATATTCATTCTCAGGCAAGCCCTCTGGAAGCCCTTCAAGAAAAATACCATGATCATAATCCGCTAGTCGCTTGCGATCTTCTGGCGTATTTGTGTCCCAGAAAAGTCCTATACCATTTTCGTCACCGCTGACCACCCACTGTCCATCAGGGCTGATAGTGGCATCTACCTTAAACGAGTTCCCTGGAAGCATGGCAATAGGCTGAAAGGTGTCTAGGTTCCATAGTGTTACGCCCGTATAGTTACTAAATCTACGCTCAGGTGCCACTGCAGATACCTCGTCGACGCTTGGGCTCTCACGGTCTCCCAACCCTGCCGATACGAATTTACGGCCTTGCTCCGATAGCGTTAGCTTCAATATCTTTCCCGACCCTTTAAAGCTGGGAGAGACGCCATCTTGCATGACCGGCTGCATGTCGTCCCCGTAACCATGGAAGATATTCCAATCGATATCGGAAGCCAGATAATCGGAAAAGGTTGAGTCCATCAAATGCCCATAGGTGGGAAAGTGCTCAAATTTCTCGATCACTTCACCGTTGACACTCTGGACGTATACCAGATCATTCTGATCCTGCCACAGGAAGGCATCGCTCTCTTCAATAAAGTAAGCGCTGTAGATATTGGCTTCATTGGACAGCACCTCCCTTTTTTTGCGCTCAACATCCCATAGCACTAGTGCGCCATCTTCGTGTGTAGTGACTACATACTTACCGTCGCTAGAGACACCGAGCGCCATAACAGGCTCAAGCCTGTCCATAAACTGCCAAGCCAACACTCCCGAAGCCAGGAGAATGAAAAGGACTGCCCCAAAGCCGATAATCTTTTTCCTAGGTTGGTTTATAGTCACCAAATCCACTCTCCCTTAATAATGGTCTTACGATCCCTTCCTGATAGCTCTTCTCAAACACCTCTGCGCCAGGGATTTTCATCCCTGAATGGTCGAATAGCCAAGGAGTCTGATCAACGAAATCAAAAATATTCAAGTCGAGCCTATTCCTTATAAAACCACTATCATTTCTTACCGCACTAAACCCAATACTCCCCAACGCTGCGCGCGGGGCTTTTCCCGCTCGCCAGTTTCTACCCACCAGCCACTGCAGGGTGTCGATATAGGCGGCGGCGCGCTCTTCGCTCACCACCGCATGGTGGGCTAACGGTGCCAGCAGGTCATATTGGGGCAAGGGATCGGAACTGGCGAGGGCGTCTCGCGCTTCCTGAATGGCTTGCTCGCGGAAAACAGCCCATGCCTGGGCCGCGCGCTCCCGGCCATAGGGATCCGGACCTGCTGGTGGCTGCCGGGGGATGGGTGGCCTTACAGTATTGGCGGGCGCCTTACCCTCGTAGTAACGGGTCACAGGGCCCTGTAAACCAATGGGTATAATCCACCATTTCTTGTTATAGGCACCACCGAAGGTACCCAATAGAGCATCCAGCCTGTCGTCCGCCGAAAAGATATCGTTGAGTTTTGAGCCTAGCCAAACGTTAGGAATGTACTGGGCGGCTTGCCTCCAGAAGCTGTCTGCTTGGCTGGGTGGCGGCCCCAGAATCCCGTCCTGCTGCGATTGCAGCACTACGATCTTGCTGGTGGCCTGATGAGCATCTGGGAATACCCCCATGCCCAGCGGATGGCTGTCCTGAGAGGCATCGTTAACCAGGGCATTATCGGCAACCGCCGGTTGCCATAAATACACGTTGTCGATCCATTGATGGCGTTCCTGCTCACCGAGAATATTGAGTGCCGTGAGTATCACCCGAGCTCCCAGGGAGTGGCTGATGACATTGATGGCAATACCTGCGTCGTAAAGCTGTTCGAGCAAAGCGACTAGCCGCCGCCCTGCCGCCATGGCGTTGAGTTCAGCCTGAAAAAAGTCGACACTGCCCGTATCGCCAAACCAAGCGATTCCTACCATGCGTGTATAGGGTCGCCAGTCTTCCTCCGTCATCCCCGCAGCACGGTTGAGCTGATACTCCATGTGCACAAACCAGTTGTGTGCCCCATTACCATTATCAGGCTCTTCACGATACGCAGCCGACGCATGCTCACCCGTGCGCATGCCTTGAAGAATAGTGGCGCTACTTGCCGTATGGGCAGTGGTTAGCAAGGGGGAGGCACTGATATCGCGGCGTTGTTCCCAAGAGGCAAAGACACCGTACTGACCCAGCGGCACATTGTAGCCATGCAGAAACAGCGTGGCGTTATTACCAGCAAGACGAAGCTGCTCCAGTTGCTCTTCAGTTAATAAATCGGCCTCGGGCGATGTCATTTCATCGCGCAGATTGAGACTGATAGGCGGTGGCAAATAGGTGGCCTGGATCGTCGTTTCATCCATGGCAACCTCCACTTCTGGAGGAGCCGCCGCCGCTAGACAGGGTTCCAGCGGCTCATCGTCAACCGCCACCAAATGCTGACCATGGGCATCCACTAATTGCCAAGCGACCTTGCCAGGCGCAGCGCCTTCATGACGACTGACGCCTTCGGTATCAATGGTCGCGCTGACGCTCTTACCCGCAGAGTCCCTTAACCTGACCAACGTTCCTTCTGGTAGATAACGCCCTAGAGTATCGCGATGCACAATCAATACAGTAACGCCCACGCTGCAGTGAGCAGGCATGCTGACGCCTGTCACGCTTGTTCGGCTGGGCTGTAGAGGCGGTGGTGAGAGTGTTTCTGTCATCGGTGGTCACCATCAGTGAGAGGGGTTTGCACACTGACCAGTATCTGCAACTCATCCAGCACTGTTTGCCAGGTACCCTTATGTGCCTTCAGTTGTTCCATATGGCGTGGCGCGAGCGGCGCAGGATAGTCTGACGCGGCAAGTATCTTGCACCCTTCCCAGCGCGCATATTCGGTCGTAAAAGGTAGCTCTTCCATTTGCTTGAGCCATAGCCGCGCTAGTGAAGGTGCAACGCCATGATCATCGGCCAACTGTTGGCAAAACGCTTGATCGCGCGCGCTCTGCAACGCCTGCTTGTGTACCGCCGTCAATCTGAACTTACCCAAGGGTTTAACGTCAGGGGCCCTGGACTCAAGCCGCCACTCCTCTCCGTTACTAACGCCATTGATAGCGTTAACAGGCCCTAGCAAAGAATGTGTTTCGCCTTCGGTTAATGTGCCGGCCAATCCGCCGTATAGCCGTGAATCGGCATAGCGAAACAGGGCGGGAGGCCCAACTTGTCGGTCGACATGGGTTAATTGCCGGTAATGCGTGGCTACTTCAGCAAGAGAGGCCTCACTCTCCAGTACGATAGCAGCGCCTTGCTGGACCCAACGTGTTGCAGACGCATGAGCGCTTGCGGTTGAAAGACTCATCAAGATTGGTCCTTGCTGCGCATGCTGAGCATAAGCCGTTTGCCAATACAGCAGCTCGTAGACGGGGCGTTCGTCGATTTCAAACATTTGCCGCAACAACTGCGGATAGAGTGCCAAGTCGATTAAATAGAAGATCGATCTAGGGGGCATTGTTAGCGACATGGGCACTCATCTCCCAAGGCACAGCGCTGAACATTTGCGTTATTGCCGTCTTTCAGTCGTTGGCAAATTTCCACTACGGCAGCTCCCTGCAAGGCTGCCGTCATTAGCTGGTCTTGTTGCAAGGGAGCAATTCGCTCGTGCCGCTCGGTAGCTACATGTCCTGGCAATAAGGCATCCAACACCGCCTGACCACTCCCCACCCCAGGACTACCGCCAGAGTTGATCTTCACCTGCGCGCCGACAATCGTAATGCCGCTGGGGT
>NZ_REBQ01000108.1 GCF_007692655.1 Halomonas sp. | reverse complement strand
GGACCGGTAGTTCAGTCGGTTAGAATGCCGGCCTGTCACGCCGGAGGTCGCGAGTTCGAGTCTCGTCCGGTCCGCCATTTAAGTTGCATCATGCAGTATATCGGCACACGCCGAACGAATTCCAAAAAGCCCGGATCACTGATCCGGGCTTTTTTTATTGCTGTTTTATGGGTTGTTGATTACCTGCAGCCGCTAAGCTGCAGGGTTCCTGCATTAAGCGATAGCGCTAACGCCGGCCTTAGCGATCTGCACATCTTGGTCGGGTTTTACGCCGGAAATGCCTACGGCACCTACCACATGGCCATCAACGATGATCGGCACGCCGCCAGACAACAGGCCTTGCAGCGGTGCAGAAATAAATGCCGTGCGGCCACCGTTGATCATCTCCTCAAACACTTGAGTTTCTTTGCGACCTAGCGCGGCGCTGCGTGCTTTTTGGGTGGCTACGTCGGCACTGAAGGGGGCAGCACCATCTAAGCGGCGTAGCGCCAGCAGGTGGCCGCCATCATCGGTAACCGCGATGGTTACCGGCCAGCCATTGCTATCGGCTTCTTTTTGCGCAGCATCGAGCACATTGGTCACATCGGCTTGAGCAAGAATGGCTTTCGTTTGCATGCTTGGGTCCTTTTCTAGGTTAGCTAAGGTTTTAAGTTAGCGAAGATCGGTGATTGCCGCGCCACCCTTGGGCGGCGCGACCTAGGGGTAATGCGCTTATGTTAGAGCTGCATCAACAATTTCCACCCAGTGGCGCACCGGTGTGCGGTTGGCGCCAGCCAGGTGCGTCTGACAGCCAATATTGGCCGTGACAATGACTTCCGGGTTGCCTGCTTCAAGAGCGTTGAGCTTATTGTCACGCAATTGCGTAGCAAGCTCTGGCTGCGTAATTGAATACGTACCTGCCGAACCACAACAGATATGAGCATCCTGCACGGGTGTTAATGCAAAGCCAAGCTTACTCAACACCCCTTCAACGGCGCCGTTGAGTTTTTGGGCATGTTGCAAAGTGCAGGGGCAGTGGAAAGCCAGCCGCTTGGATGCATTCACGCTTAACTCATCGAGGGGCTCATCGCGCAAAATTTCGACAATATCTTTGGCGAGTGTACTGACTTTTCGCGCTTTAACCGCGTAATCGGGATCATCTTTGAGCATGTCGCCATACTCTTTGACAAAAGCACCGCAGCCGCTAGCCGTTTGTACGATCGCCTCCGCGCCTTGTTCAATATGTGGCCACCACGCATCTATGTTGGCGCGTATGCGCGCGCGGCCATCGTCCTGGGCATTAAGATGGAAATCAATGGCTCCGCAGCAGCCAGCTTCCGTTACCGGGGTCACGCTGATGCCTAAGCGGTCAAGTATGCGCGCGGTGGCGGCATTGGTATTAGGTGACAGTCCGGGCTGAACACAGCCTTCCAGAATTAATACTTGCCGGGTATGGCGGTGTGCGTCAGGGCGAGCACCCGCATCAATAGGGGTGGCGGGCATTTTACTGCGCAGCTTGCCGGGCACCAGCGGTTTAAAGGTTTGTCCCAGCTTCAGCAGTGCTTTAAAACGCTTGGGCTCGACCAGCATTTTGCGCAGTGCATAGCGCTGAGCGCGCTCAGCGGCCGGGCGGGGCACGCGACGGTCAATTTCTGCGCGGCCAATATCCAGTAGTTTGTGGTACTCCACCCCAGAAGGGCAGGTGGTTTCACAGCTGCGGCAGGTTAGGCAGCGATCAAGATGCAGGCGAGTCTCTTCGGTGACCTTATCGTCATCGTCGCGGCTCTCGAGCAGCTCCTTCATTAAGTAGATGCGACCACGCGGACCATCGCGCTCATCACCTAGCAGCTGATAGGTTGGGCAAGTTGCATTACAGAAACCGCAGTGCACGCAGGTGCGCAAGATGCGCTCTGCTTCCTGAATGTGCGGCTTCTGCAGGTCGGCATCGGTAAAGTGCGTCTGCATGTCAGCTCTCCTGATTAAAACGCCGCATAAAGACGACCGGGATTAAATATGCCATGGGCATCCAGCTCCGCCTTCAGGTTACGATGATATTTTTCCACTATGGCGTTGAGCGGCGTGAACGGTTCTGCAGCTCCCCCTTTCGCATGCGGGGTATAACAGGTGGCGTGGCCACCTGCAGCGGCGCAGGCCGCGCGCAGTGTGTCGGCATCCAGTGCTGTTTTTACCCAGCGCTGACTACCGCCCCAGTCGTAAAAAATGTCTGCTTCGGGAATATCTAACGCCAGCGGAGCGGTGTTGGGAGGCAAGGAGAGCCGCCATAGGGCCTGGCCTTCGTTAAGCTGAAAGAAAGCGTGAGTGTGGTCGCGTAGTTCGCCCCAGAAGCTGGCGTCCAGCGGCTCTCCTCCTAGGCTTGCCTGGGTGGCGCTAACAGAGCTTTTGCCGCCCTCAAGACGCAGAAACAGTTCGCCGTGATGCCAGGCAGCGGCCGTAATCGGAAGCGGCTTACGGCCCAACTCGGCGAGTTTGTTAAGCGCTTCAGTCAGTCCTAGTGTTAAGCGCAGGCTATGAGTAGCCGTGGGGATGGGGAGCACCTTAAACGAGATGTCGGTGAGCACGCCCAGGGTGCCCTGAGCGCCGGCCATCAAGCGGGAGAGGTCATAACCGGCGACATTTTTCATTACTTCGCCGCCAAAACGTAATAGTTTGCCCTCTTGGGTGATAATTCGTGTGCCCAGCACAAAGTCCCGTGCCGCACCTGCCCAGGGGCGACGTGGGCCAGAGAGCCCCGTGGCAACTGCACCGCCTATGGTGCTCGCATCGCTAAAAATCGGCGGTTCAAACGCCAGCATTTGATGGTGTTCAGCCAGTGCCGCGTTGAGCGCGCTCAGGCGCGTGCCCGATCGTACCGTCACCACAAGCTCAATCGGGTCGTAAGACACAATACCGCTGTGGCCAGCTATATTCAGTGCTTCACCTTCCACTGGGCGGCCGTAAAAGGCGCGGGAGTCGCCCGCTACAATACGCAACGGCGTACGTGCGGCATAGGCGCTGCGAACCTGTTCGCATAGCTCGCCAGCGATATCCCGGTCTGCAGCGTTAATCGCTAGTTCGGTCATGGTCCTTCCTAATAATTGTCTTTTCTCATTTTTATCTTGTCTGATGACTGGCTGTGCTAGTCATTAACTTGGCGAGGCCAAGCATTAGAAACGTGGCAGTTCCGGGTGTGGTAGTTGGTTGTTGTGGACATGCATGGCGCCAAATTCTGCGCACCGCGCTAGGGTAGGAATATTCTTCCCTGGATTAAGTAATCCTTGCGGGTCAAAGGCGGCTTTCAGTGCATGAAAAACGCTAATTTCATCCGGCTGGAACTGGCTGCACATTTGATTGATTTTTTCCCGGCCAACGCCGTGTTCGCCAGTAATCGAGCCGCCCGCCGCCACGCATAGCTCAAGGATCTTGCCGCCAACGTCTTCAGCAAGCGCTAGCTGACCCTCTTTATTGGCATCAAACAGAATCAGCGGGTGCATATTGCCGTCACCGGCGTGAAACACATTGGCGACCAGTAGGCCGCTCTCTTCTGAAAGAGCGGCAATGCCTTTAAGTACTCGCGGCAGCTCGCGGCGTGGGATGGTGCCATCCATGCAGTAGTAATCCGGTGACATCCGGCCCACCGCAGGAAAGGCGTTTTTGCGACCAGCCCAAAACTTGGCGCGTTCAGCTTCATCGCGAGCCTGCTGAATATCGGTGGCGCCGGCTTTTTCCAATACGCGACGTACGGTTTCGCAATCATCGTCGACATCGGCTTCAACGCCATCCAGCTCGCAGAGTAGAATGGCTTCTGCTTCCACTGGGTAGCCTGCTTTAATGAAGTCCTCAGCGGCTTTAATGGCCAGTTTATCCATCATTTCCAGGCCGCCAGGAATAATCCCTGCGGCGATGATGTCACCTACTGCTCGGCCAGCCTTTTCAATATCATCGAAGCTCGCCATTAACACTTTGGCGGTTTCCGGCTTGGGTAG
>NZ_REBQ01000048.1 GCF_007692655.1 Halomonas sp. | reverse complement strand
TGCCGGTCTTGTTTTCCGCGGTATTTCCTTTGAGTTTCGCTTTAAGTCGCATAAAAACCGACACTGGTGGAACCGTGCTTTCTTCCTAGGCTCTGCCGTTGCTGCCTTTGCCCAAGGGGCGGTGGTGGGTGCCTATATCCAGGGGTTTGCCGTTGAAGATTTTCGCTACGTAGGCGGCGCACTCGACTGGCTGACGCCGTTCACGGTGCTTACCGGGTTAGGGCTAATGGCAGGCTATGCGCTGCTGGGAGCTACCTGGCTGATTATGAAATCAGAAGGCCATGTGCAGCAGTGGGCGTATGCCATCACGCTTAAACTGTTACTTGCGGTCTTGGTCGTGTTTGCCATTGTCAGTATCTGGACACCGCTGGTAAGCCCTGAGGTATATAGCCGCTGGATGGATACGTTTCGGCTGATTTGGGTTTTCCCTGTACTGGCCTTACTCTGCTCAGGCCTAGTGTACCGAGCGGTAAAACACCAAGACGAAGGCCTTCCGTTTGTCATGGCGCTGGGTATTTTCCTGTTTACTTACCTGGGGCTGATTGCCAGCAAGTGGCCGGTGATTGTGCCACCTAACTACACTATTTGGGATGCGTCTTCAGCCCCGGAGTCTCAGCTATTCTTGCTGATTGGCTTCCTGTTTGTAATCCCCATCGTGCTGGCCTATACCGCGTGGACCTACTGGGTGTTTCGCGGCAAGGTCAAAGTGGGAGAAGGTTATCATTGATGCTTGCCTCTTCAATCAGCGGCGCTTGAGCACATGACGGTAGGTAAGCGCGTTACTGCATGGTTTATGCGCTTTCCCATGTTTAGTGGTGTCATGCTGCCCTTACTATTCGGCCTGCTGATTGTCACTTTTTATCAGGCAGGCACACACGATATAGACCAACGCGACCACTTAGGTCGCACTGAACTATTCCGTGCGGTTGAGGATAGCGATACCGGCAGCATAGCGCGCCTTATACGTCAAGGTGCAGCACTGGACAGGTCGGACAACTGCGGTTGGTCACCGTTAATGAAGGGAGCATCGCTTGGAGATGTTGCCGCCCTTGAACAGCTTTATCAGGCAGGTGCCCACATAGAGCATCACGACGAAAGCCGCTACACCGCGCTAATGGTGGCCGTCGTAAACCGCCAAACAGAGGCAACGGCTTATTTGTTGGCACAGGGGGCTCAAGTGGATCAGCAAGATACTCTAGGTTGGACAGCGCTGATTTGGGCCGCGAAGCAGAATGACCACCCCACAACACAGCTACTTTTAGACCATGGCGCAAACCCTTTACAAGTCGACAACAAAGGCCAAAGCGCTCTGCATTGGGCAGGGATGGAAGGGCATGATGCAATGGCGATGCTACTAGGCAGCGCCCTCTGAATGCCAAAATTGTTACGCACATTGAGCGTGGCTAGCTCTACTCACACCCGGCCACACGTCAGGCTGAATCCACACACTGCACTTTGTTAGGAGATAAACATTGGCAAAAAAGGTGATTGATCTATTGAGCCATTTACGGTGAGGACAAAGTACGAACCTATAGATATAGACTACAGTTACTATCACCTTCAGTTTTCTGGCCTTTATGCTTTTGCACCATTTCCAACTGGGTCTACTTCAACAACTTACTCCCAACCGGGAACCTGCTGTTGTCTCAGAAGATACATACTCCGTTGATCGCCAAACCATACATCTTAAAACAGCGAGAGAGCTCACGTTATAAGGGTGTGGGCCTACAACTAACTATGAGCAGATAGGGCATGCGATCTTAAACCATTGCTGGGGTGGTTCGCTGCGAAGCGTCTTACCTAATAAATTAGCCTAAATGATCTAAATATTACCGCCCTTGCTGTCACTACAGGGGCGTTTTTTATTGGTTTAACGCTGCTTTAATCCGCGTCAGCCAAGCTGAATGGCAATATAAAGGAAACTGTTATGCACGTTTTGCTTATTGAAGATGACCCGCTAGTAGCTGCGGGGATTCGCACTGGTTTAATGACGTTCGATTTCGTCGTTGATCATGTCTCTACACTTAACGCTGCCCGCCAGGCACTGCGAACGGTTGCCAGTGATGTCGTCATTCTTGATCGTGGCTTACCTGATGGCGATGGTTTACAGCTGTTAGCAGAGTGGCGTGAGCAAGGCATTGATGTTCCGGTGCTGGTACTGACGGCAAGAGATGCGGTGCGTGATCGCGTGGATGGCTTGCAAGGCGGTGCCGACGACTATCTGGTGAAGCCCTTCGATTTAGATGAGTTGGTGGCGCGCTTGCACGCGTTACTGCGGCGGGCAGCGGGGCGAAGTAGCGGGATGATTTCCCATGGCGCGCTGAGTTTAGACCCAACGGCACGGGAAGTGTATGTCGATAAACATCTGATTATGCTGTCGCGCCGTGAATTGGTGTTGCTTGAAACCTTCTTGCAATCTCCGCGCAGTGTGCTTTCTGCCGACCAGCTTAAAGATAGTCTTTACGGCATGAATGACGATGTCGAGAGTAACGCGCTAAACGTGCATATCCACCACCTACGCCGCAAATTGGGCAACGGCGTGATTGTGACGGTGCGCGGGCTGGGTTATCGGTTGGGTAAACCTGAAGCAGTTCATCTAGCCGGTGCGCCCTACAAGGGGCAGCTATGAGTTTGCGTTCGCGGTTACTGCTCACCCTGGGCTTAACCCTGGCGTTGCTGTGGGGTGTCGCCGCGGCGTGGCTGATGCGTGATCTGGAAGAGAAGTTTGTGGAAACCCTGGACCAGCGTTTAGCGCAGTCGGCGCGAATGGTGGCCGGATTAGTTCTTCAACTGCCGTTTGAAGCCTGGCAGAGCGCGGAATTTCCCGTGCTGTCTATTCCCCCCATTGAAGGGCTTGCTTGCCAGGTGAATTCGCCCCAGGGCGATATTATGGCGCGCACCCACGCCGATATGGAGGACATTCTTGCACCCGGAGAAGGCGGTCACGCCTACCGCCAGGCAGATGGTGTGACGTGGCGGGTATTTACCTATGAGCGTGGAGGCGTGGTCATTACCACCGCAGACCGAATGGATGAGCGCGATCTGTTGCTCAGCGGTGTAGTACGTATGGCCGTGGTGCCCTTTGTCGTTGCGCTGATAGGCAGCATGGTGGCGCTATGGCTGGGTATTTGGCGTGGTTTGGCGCCACTTACACGGCTGCGCGAATCGCTGGCGCTACGTCATCCCGATGCCCTGGCACCTGTTGCTACCTATGGACTACCTAAAGAAATACGACCACTTATTGATACCCTGAATGCGCTGCTCGCCCGAATACAACAAACCGTCATTCGTGAGCAGCGTTTCACTAACGACGCCGCCCACGAACTGCGCACTCCTCTCACCGCGATCAAAACCCATCTGCAAGTGGCCCGTCGGCAAGAAGGACCGGCGGCTATTACATCGCTTAACCACGCCGAAGAGGGAGTGGTGCGGTTGAGCTCTACTCTTGATCAACTATTAACCCTGGCACGGGTGGAAGGGCGTTTGCGTTTTGATGACGGTGAAGCGAGTCGTGTGGCCGATGTGGCCGAGCATGCCTTAGCCGATAGCCAGCAGAGTATGTTGGAGCGCTTCGTGGTGCAGCCTAGCTGGCCAGAGGCCACGCTTGCTATGCCGCGTGAGTTAGCGATTACTGCCCTGCGTAACTTGCTAGATAACGCCTTACGCCATGGCCCCGCAGACACCCCCATCGCCTTGGCAGCTGAGTGGCAACCGGGGGCAAGTCATCTGACCTTCAGCGTTAGTGATCGAGGACCAGGCGTTGATGAAGCAACACTGGCGCAGCTTACCCAGCGTTTTTGGCGAACCAGTAATCAGCAGGGGAGCGGCCTAGGGTTGGCAATTGTGGCGGCGATTGCAGAGCGCTTTGGGGGTGATGTGACGTTCGAAAGTCCCGTGGGAGGTGGTTTTACCGCCTGTTTAAAAGTTCCGGTGGCGAACAGCTAAAAACGATAATGCGAGGGGGAAACCGATCTAAAAAAAGATTATTAAGGTCTAGCCTGTTGGTGGGTCTAGCTTGGCTACCGCAGGTGCAGTGGCACAGCAGGGTTATGTTGAGGGGGGGAAGCAGCCGCACCTAACTGCACTGCCTGTCACCAAGCCGATGGCAGCGGGATGCATGTGCCAGGCGGGGAGTCCTGGCCCTGCTTAGCGGGGCTAAATGCTGACTATATCGTTAAGCAACTGCACGACTTTAAAGAAGGTCATCGACAAAGTGCCAGCATGATGTCCTTCGCCAATATGCTTGATGATTCGCAGATCGCCGAACGGGGTGGTTGGAAGAATAAAAAAGCCCAAGCGCTGCATGCGCTTGGGGCTGTTGTAGGCGTTAGTGCTATTTAAGGCGCTTCACTGCCCATCATTTCGATTAGCCGTTCATCGCTGGGCATGCCTTGGATGCGGTCAATGCGGACGCTGCCGTTCTCCGCTTCACGCTGAAAAGCACTGGTTGGGGTGGCATACAAACCAAGCTCTTCGAACAGTTGGTTGTTAGCATACACCTGCTCTTCAATCTCACGCGGTTGTGCGCTGGCCGTTACTTCGTCGCCGCGATTGTGGCCGTGCAAGGCTCCAGCGGGGTCATCGGCTCCGAGTATAGTGGCGGCTTTGCCTGGGCTGTCAGGCGCTAAAATCCCCACCATCACATGACGCAGCTGTACGTCACCGGCATCTACCCAGGGGCGAACGTTTTGCCACAGCTGACGGCAATATGGGCAGTTGGCATCGGTGAACGTATAGATCACCCGGGGTGCATCTACATTGCCATCTTGTATCCAATGGCTTTCGCCTAGCAGTTGCCAAGTTTCTGCTTCAAGAAGGGCGCGTACATGCTCGTCTAACTGTGCTTCGGTAAGGTCATTGCCTTCGCTGTCCATCAGCGTGCCCACGATGGCATGTTCACCATCGGGCGTTAGGTAAATCGCCATATCTTGACCCTGCACGCTGGCACCATAGCCGCGTAAGCCGCCGGGGGCATCAAACTGGCCATGAATTTCCAAGCCTTGGTCAGCTAATGCTTGAACGGGGACGGGCAGATCATCAGCATGGCTGACGGAGGTGCCCCAAAGGCCTGCCAGAAGGAATATTCCGCTTATGATAGGTTGACGATCTAAGTGCATAACAGCGTCCTGATTAAGTAATAAACGACATCGAAATAAATAAAAGGAGTGATTCAGTAAAAGAGCTACCTAGCGCAAGCGCTCCAAACCACGTTGCAAAGTGGCACTGGAAAGCTCACCAAAGTGTGTATTGACCAATTGGCCGTTGGCATCGTAATAGAGTGTAGTTGGCATGGCGTGGGCACCGGTCGCTTGGCCAACTGCATTGCGGGGGTCTAGCCACACATTGTCTAGCGTGAATCCATGTTCGTCCATAAAGGCTTCAATGTGGGCTGGCGATTCACCTTGGTTGACGAATACAAAAGTAATCCCGGTTTCACGCTGTTGCGCTTCTTCAAAGACCGGCATTTCCCGAATACAGGGCGGGCACCAGGAGGCCCAAAGGTTGACCACCATGGGCTGTTGGTTGGCTTGCGACATTTGCGGCAAATCGATGTGCTCGCCTTCACGGGTGATCAGTGCCACATCAGGCAGCGGGCGAGACTGGTGATCCATGAGCAGTGCGCTACCCGCCGTTAACCCCCACGCCAAACCACCTACCAGCAGCGCGCCGCTGAGTGGCATACGCTGGCGGGGTGAACGCCATAGCGCCCAGCCGGCATAGGCAAGGCCGATAACAATACCGCCGACAATATCGAAGCCGCCATCCCGAATGTCCAGGCGAGGGATCAGGCCATCATACTTACTCCAGTAGCGCACCACGAAGATCAAGCGCGCGCCAATGAAGGCGACAAATAACAGAGTAAATAGCGTATCGCTGACGGGAACTTGATGGCGACGACCCAGCAATGCACCTGCCAGCAGGGCCAATAAAAAAGCCAAGCCAATTAACAGCTGGTGGATACTAAAGCCCATCGGCCCAAGGGCAACACTCTGTTGCAGCATAAGAAATATAATCCCTGAAATAATGATGTTCTGCCATTATCTCATTGCTATATTATTTAGGGATTAGGTGTATCCAGGGCGCCAGAACTTTAGCAAGAAAAGCGCCGACGTTAACGTTTGAGAGGATCACTTTGTAGTAACTAGTTACCAAATTAAATATTTGCATATACCTTGTCCTCAGACAGGGCAATGGCAAGCTGATCAGCTAACGTATTGATCGGCGCAAAGGTATCAAATCGATACGCTATACCCGTCTAATCTTCACCGGTAAACCCTGGCGCACACTGGCTCCGCTGATAGGTTCAAGCCAGGTGCCGCCTACCTGCCGTGTTGGGTCTTGAAAGCCTAGGTCATTAATATTGATCCCTGCACGCATCCAGGGCATATCCGGCTGGGATACCCCGTCGATGACATGTGGCGTAGCACCTAAATCCCGGTGGCCATAGCCGTGCTCAATGCCCAGGGCGCCAGGTATTACGCTTTCACTAACTAGTGCCAACCCCACCACGCTACCGCCAGGGCTTTCGATGCGGATGGTATCGCCGTGCTGGATGCCAAAGCGCTCAGCGTCTTGGCGATGCATCTGCACTGGGTTGTAAGGCTTGATCATGCGCAGCCGCTCACTGCCAATAGCATAAGAGTTCATCAGGTTGGATTTGAACGAGAACGCCAGCAGTGGCCACTCCTGTTCTGAAAAAACCTCGCGCATGGGTTGCTTGTTCGCCAGTTGAGGCAGCTTATGGCAGGGGACGCCACTATTGGGCAGGCCATTAGTAGTATCAATACTGGTGCCTACCGATTCGTTGTAAACACACAGCGTTTGCTTCCACTGGTATTTCAATTTTTCACCGATGAAGTGCTCGCTGGCATCTTCAAAGCGACCACCCCTGGCATAGAGATAGGCTACTCTAGGGCGTTCATCAGTTTTTAGCGTTCGTGCGATTTTAGGCAGCAATGGGGCAATACCTCCATGGGCAATATCACTGTCGTTCGCTTCAGGTAGCGGTTCTTCTTGAAAAGCGATATTGGCCGAGGCCCGCAGATAATAATCCTCAGCGCGATTGAGCGGGTGCAGATTGCCCTGGGCATCGGGAATTGCGTTGTCGCCAAATCCAGGCAGGCCCAGGCGCTTGGCCACGGCGATGAAGAAGCTGTCCATCGACACCGGTTCGCCTTCGGCGGTTTTTTGCTGGCGCGGCTCGACCACGGGCCAGCAGGCGGTAGTCAGCTTCCCCAGGGTGCCTTTCCACGCGCCCGTAAAGCCCCACACCTCGTACATCACAGAATCAGGGACGATGTAGTCGGCGTAGCGGTTGGTTTCATTGATAAAGCCATCCACGGCAACAAAGAGCCCTAGCCGTTTGGGGTCTTTCAGCTTATCGACAATGACGCCTTTTAGGCCAGCCTGACCGTAAATCGGGTTAGCCATACAGCCAATCACCGCTTTGATGGGGTAAGGATAGCCATCTAGTGCCGAGGGTAGGTGCTCTGTGAGCGTCGGCGGCGCCAGCGAGCGCCACGGCGCTCTAGCCGGGTAAGGGTTTTCGCCTGCGGCGACTTTGCGCTGATACTCGGAAGACTTTTCGTAGGGGAAGCGCGAGCGGGATAGAAATACCCCCTGCGGCGCGCGCTTACCAGGAAAGTTGGCTAAATCGTAGCGTGGGCCCTCGCCGGTACCGCTGTAAGTGCCGCCGCCCACCGCGCTGCCACCCTTCATATTGTAGTTGCCCGCCAGTAGGTTCAGCATTTGCACGCTGAACGCGGCGTAGAAGCCGTTACCAGACATCATGCCGCCGTGACAGTTAACAGCGGCTTTTCTCCCATGGCTGGCATAGCGTCTGGCCAATTCACTAATCGTCGCCTTTGGAATGCCACAATGTTCTGCGTAGGTGTCTAGGTCGTACTCGTGGGCAGATTCGCTTAGCAACGTTAGGCTGCTTTTGACGGTTACAGTGGTGCCATCGGCAAGCTGAACCGGGCGTTCGGCAAAGAGCTCGGCGGTCATCACCTCTTCGCTTAGCGCGAGTTCGCCATTGGCCACTACCACCGGCGAATCAGCATCGCTACCCGCTTCCGCTAGGCCCAGGTCGCTGGCGCGAAGAAAATAACCTCTGCGCGGGTGTTCATAACTGTCAATTACCAAATGAGTGGCGTTGGAGTGGGTGGTTTCGCCCGCTGCATCGGCGGCGACTTTGCTGGGCAGGGCTAGGAAGTCACTAGCATAGCCTTGGTTATCGAGTAGCCACTGGATGATAGCCATGGCAAAAGCGCTGTCTGTCCCGGGACGAATAGGCACCCAGCGGTTGTTGTCGGCTGCGTGGGAGGTGGCGGCATTGAGCGCTGGGTCCACCACCACGTACTCCAACGTACCAGCTGCTCGGGCTTGGGCAAGCAGGCGGCCTTGGCGCTTAAACGGGTTGCCCGCTTGGCTGGGAGCACAACCGATATACATGATGAACCGTGCGTTTTGGATATCCGGCTTAACGTGGGCGTTGGTGACAATATTGTTCATCACCGCGCCAGAGCCCATGCGGAAAGCTAAACCGCAGTAAGCACCATGGTGACCATAATTGCGGGTAGCAAAAGCATTGAGGGTAAATCGCTTGAGTAGATCTGAACGCCCGTAGTCAGTGGCTTCCATCACCATTAATTGGTTAGCCTTGGGGCCATATTCAGGGTTGTCAGGGTCGATAAGGGTGTCATGGTCGCGAATATCGCGCAGTCCATCAACGTGGCCTTCGTTAAACAGGTTGCCGCCTTCGCAGATTTCTTCAATTAGCTCCTCAAAAGAGATTTTCTGCCATTGACGGCTACCACGTTCCCCTACACGTTTCAGGCAGTGGTCGACTCGGAAAGGGTTGGTAATTTGGCTCATCATGGCGTTGCCACGGGCGCAGGCGGTGGAGCGGTTTATTTGACCCTGTTCACCATAGGCGCTAACACTGCGCAGTGCATCCGCCACCGGTGTACGCATGGGTAAATGGTCATCGGCAGACAGCGGGTGGTAGGGATTGCCTGACACCCTTAGTACTTCGCCGAGGGTGTCATCGACCCTGACTCTTACGCCGCATTGGGTAGTACAGCCGTAGCAAATGGTGAAGGCGACACGCTGGTCGGGGGTCAAAGTGAGCTCGCCAGTGTCTAAATCGACTCGGTATTCTGGGGCCAGCGAGTTGCCATGAATATTGTGCCTGGGTTTTTCACCCGCGCTACCGGTAATGCCCTTGGCCATTTTTACCAATGGGTCTGCATAGCCCACGGCAAAGGTGGCTGCACCACCAGCGGCGGCAGCGCCTTTTAGAAAACGGCGGCGTGACGGGTCTTGAGCAGACTTAGACATGACTAGACGCTCCTTGTTTAGCGGTGAGATGTTGAGTAGAAGCATCTTGAACAGCGTGTATTGACGTTGCTATAAGGCCGCCCTGTTGGGCCTGCCGCCAGGGAATAAACAGTTCAATCATTAGAATAGCGGCGAGCCAGAGGCCGAAGGTGCCAACAATGCCTAAAATACCGGAAGAGCCTGCGGGAATGCCGTAGTGGTGAAAGCCTGCACTATTGCGAGCGACATGCTGAACATCCATCAGCACCACCCAACGAAACATCCAGCCCATGTGTATGGCGACCAGGCCTAGCAACCATGCCCAGGCAAACAGCGCTGGCTGGCTAGAGGCTGGGACACCGCGCGCGACTTTCTGGCGCTGGGAAGGGCGAGTCAGTAAAAACAACACGGCGGCAAATAGCGCGATGCCGGTAGTGCTTCCCCATAGAGCAGTGCTGCGCCACGAGGCACTATAGCGCACGGATTCCAGCGCGGCGGCGACTGAGCCTACGTGGGCATTCACACCATCTAAAAACCAGCTAAGCGCGATTAAGCCTGCTAACAAACAGGCCACTAGCAGCACATACAGCATCTGTCGTATAGCGTCTTGCGAACAAACCCCACTAACCCGGTTCAGCACCAATACCAGCCCGGAGGCAGCGATAAACCCAGTGGTCGCCAGCATAGGCGGGAGCCATACGGTGTTCCAAAGTGGGCGGGCCTTTACGATCGCTAGTTCTGCGCCGGTGTAAAGCATAATGCCGCTGGAAAGCCCCAGCGCAGTCAGGCCTACCACCGCCACCACTGCTCGTGGCGTTTTGCCACTGCCCATTGAAAGCCAAGTCGCCAGCATGCCACCGAGTCCTGGAGTGCCGCGCTGTGCCTGCAGTGCGGGCCGCCATGCCAGCCAAGCAAAGCCAAGCACGCTACCCAAATAAAGCGGCAGAACAACGCTGCCAATAGACATCCATGAGTGGCTATTGGCGTAAGCATAAAAGTGCCAGAACCGCAGCGGCTGGTGCAAATCCGCGAGTAACGCAACGGGCGCCACCAGCGTAGTGCTAACGCAAGCAATTAGCGCCAATCGCGCGGTAGGCAGCCAGGCTTTTTTGCCGAATACCAGCGCCGGGGCGGCTAGCCACAGGCTGGCGTAGGAAATCGCAATCATAAAGAAGTACTGTACCGCCCACGGGTACCATGCGATGTCATAGCGCGGTGCCAGTAGCTCAATGGTGGAATTCATAGCCCATCTCCTGACCGTGGGGATCGAGTACTTCGAGCGCAACGGGCTCTGCCTTAGGGCGCGAGATGAAGCGCTCATCCATGCCTAGGTAAAACACCTGCGGAAGGGTGTTTTTTTCTGGTTGTAGCACCATCAATGCATCGCGATATTCGTGCATCATGCGGCTGATTTGGCTTTGAGGATCGCGCATATCTCCAATCACGCGGGCACCGCCTACGCAGCTCTCAACGCAAGCGGGCAATAGACCGGCTTCTAGACGATGGGCACAGAAGGTGCACTTGTCGGCGGTTTGAGTGCGTTGGTTAATAAAGCGAGCATCGTAGGGGCAGGCGTTAACGCAATAGGCACACCCCACGCAGCGGTCACTATCGACCACCACAATGCCATCCTGCTGTTGGTAAGTGGCTTCTACGGGACAAACCGGGACGCAGGGCGGGTTTTCACAGTGGTTACACAGCCGGGGCAGCATAAAGGTGGCTAGTTCGCCGCTGTCCTGGTGCTGTACTTCATACTGGGAAACCGTGGTGCGGAATTGGCCCAGCGGTGCAGCGTTTTCTATATGACACGACACCGTACAGGCCTGGCAGCCAATGCACTGGCGTAAATCGACAAGCATACCGTAGCGTTTAGTGGGATCGCCTTCACGGCGGGCAGGCTGCTGATTGATACCAGCTTGGGCAAGGCTTGAAAACGGTATCAGCGCAGCGCCGGCGCTTAAACGTGCCATTTGACCCAAGAGCGAACGGCGTATTGCGTCCATAGCGCCTCCTTGGCGGATTAAACGGCATTCGCATGGGCGAATGGTCGGAATACGCTTAGGTTACGCCTTTTGTTAAAGGTAAAAATTGATACGTGTCAATGGGTTAGGGTATGTATCTTAACGCTCCCTTAATGTTAAATGGCTAAGTGTTTGTTCTGTATGCGGAGTTTTATTTAGCATTAAACAATTGAATGGCGACGCGGGTAATTTTTAGCGCATATATATAAAAAAGCGCTTGCTCTAATAAACAGGGCAAGCGCTATTTCTATGGTCTTGTTTAATTAATAGGCACTATTTAGTTTTGCAGGTATTTAAGCCTATTAATTTATAAGCTGGGCAGAAGTTAAATAGCCCGGTGGCCAGCGGCAATACGCCGATCCAGCCCCACACCCCGATAGTACCTGTTAGGGCCAGTACGATCAGTGCAACCCCTATCAGGATGCGTAAGATTTTATCGATACCACCGACGTTGCGACTCATAATTAACTCCTTAATTTCAGTTTGGGTGCTTAAAAACTGTAAACAGGAATGGACGGATCGCGCATCATTTCCGCTATGGGGCCAGGTGCCGCCACACCCACGCCTTCAAGAAGGTCGTCTTCATCGCTTTCGCTGTTGGGCAAGTAAATAGCGCATACGTCCACGGTGGCGCCATTCTCTAAAAGCATATTAAGCATGCCTTCCGGTTTGAACTGGCCCGCTGGGTTGCTCGGTGGCGTGTTGATGGCCTCGCTGCTTGCGTATCCCCCGACTGCCAAATCACCAGCTGTATCACAAAGCAGTATATGTAGGCGGGTGCCTTGCTGTTGCATAGCATTGGATAGAATCATGGCCATACCTTGGGTCTGCAATGAGTCACTAGTGAGGATAATTAAGGCCTGCTCTTCAGCTCCGTTGCTACCATGGCTGTCAGCCATTGAGAAACTAGAGAAACCGATAGCAGCAGTAGCAACTGCCATTGCCAAGATAGTATTGCTGGTTTTATGTGTGATAGTCATGCGTTCACCTCGTTGGTTTTGATCAATATTTTGGCCCTGCTGCTTATCAAGCAGTGGCCCATATACTGGGATGTTAATGGGCAGGGCGCCATGCCACATCAGGGTTAATGTCATAGCTCCATGGAAGGCCCGAATTGCGCCAGCCATCCTGCGCTCTTACGCCCTGGGAATTACCCTCCTTGAGCTGTTCACCCTCGAAACCGTCGGTCACGGAATAGACTTCGCTGTATCCCATCTCGGCGATTACATCGGCAGCGGGGGCACTGCGAGTGGCTCCGGAGCGACACATGACAATGATCGGATCTTCTTTGTTTACGCCTAGAGCTTCTATTTTTGCTCTTACTTGCTCTTCGAAATCAGCGTTTTTCACCACAGGCCAAGTTTTAGCTTCTTCATCGTAATTATCGCGCTCGGCTAGCACCCAGGGCACATGGATATCGGTGGGCTCGGCGAAACCAGTAAATTTGATCTCAATGGGGTCGCGTACGTCGATGAGTACTGCACGATCGTTACCTTGCATGAGGTCATGGGCTTCAATGGCCGTGACATAGAGACCTAACGTTGTTTCCCTGTAGGCCTCGGCTTCGTCTGCAATTGAGGGGGTGGCGCCCAAGAACATAGTGATTCCGATGACGGCAGCCATAGGCACTAAAGAACTTTTCATAACTATTTCCTCTAACGTAATAACTAAAATTTTATTGTTTGACTATAGACGTCTTCCCGCTTAAAAACATGAGGCATATAGCCGCAGCTTGATCCATATCAAGCCAATAAGATTTTCCTTGAACATGAGATGACGTAACGAGAGAGTCTTTTTCTCAACACCAAGCAAAAGCATTGAACCATTGCCTAGAGGAGGCAGTTAGTTAGGCCTGGTTGACTCAAAGGGAGAAGACTTAAAGTAAAAATGGGAGAGTACAATTCGGATATCTTAAGGTGTTAATGGCTCACAGCACTGAAATCAAACACTGTGCTAGGCTGGCTCTATGCGGCTACTGATGGCGGGGACCGCGGCCAGGCTTTGGCTAATTACCTTGTTCACATGGGTATCCATGGTTTTAGCGTTATGCGTTAAATTGGCATCAAACGAGAGCGCCATTATTAACAAGTCGTACAACTAGGTCTTATTGTTGTTAGCTAATGGCAAGGTGCCGTACTCTTTCACTGGCTGGATAGCAAAATTACTGCGAATATCACTCACCCCGGGTAGGCGAAGTAGTGTCCCCGTTAGAAACGCCTCATAAGCCGCCAAGCTGGGTACCACCACCTGTAGCAAAAAATCAGACTCCCCAGAAACTAAGTGCGCAGTGACGACTTCTGGCAGTTTGACCACTGCCTCACGGAAGGCATTGGCCTGCTCTTCATGGTGACGTTCAACCTTGATACCCACAAACACCGTTAGCTCAAGCCCGACACCTCGCCGATCAAGCTCTGCATGGTAACCACGGATAACACCACTAGCTTCCAAGCGTCGCACTCGGCGTAAACAGGGAGATGGCGACAAGTTTACTTTCTCCGCGAGCTCCACATTCGTTAAACGGGCATCACCTTGGAGCAATGCAAGAATCCGGCGGTCGATAGCGTCTAACTGGCCAGTTGGCATGAGTGATCATTTTCCTATTAAAAATTGACACAAGATACCAATAAATATCATTTTTAGAGCCAAAATGGCAAGAAAACGTTCATCTCTTTAAAGGTACCATAGCGCTTGCGGAGACACTATTTGTGACCTTAAGGAAGCAGTGATGGAAATTGGTCTTTTTATTAGTGCATTAGCCATTGTTTACCTAATTCCTGGTCCCGATATGTTACTTGTGTTGCATACCAGTAGCTCTCAGGGGCGTGGTCATGGGCTAGCCACGGCGCTAGGGCTAGGCATAGCCCGAGGGCTACATGTGGCATTAGCTGGGTTGGGTCTAGCGGCGCTATTTACCGCCGCTCCGTGGCTATTTGATATGGTTCGTTACTTGGGCGCTGCTTACTTGGTTTGGGTAGGTGTGCAACTTATCCGTAGTCGGCATAGCGCTGATAGTATTCATCACCAAGCATCACTCAATGGCAGCTATTATCTAGCTTGGCGTCGAGGGCTTCTAACTAATTTGCTGAACCCGAAATCGCTGCTTTTTTGTTCGGTGTTACTGCCCCAATTTATACATACCCAGCAAGGTGCGGTCGCACTTCAGTTCACTTTACTGGGGGCGGTGCTAGTGGGGGTGGGGCTGCTCTATGATACGCTATATGCTTGCCTGGGAGCGCAGATGCAACGCTGGTTTTCCAGCCAGCACAAACGGCAAATATTTCAGCGATGGGTGTTTGGAACGCTGCTTATTGGCTTTGCGCTGCGGTTAGCCGCTTAACATTGCTATCCTAGTGTAATAAAGCCCCGCAAGCAGACGTAGGACTTGGCCGCCTAGATGAATGAGGCTGATTAGGGAGGGAGGTTAGTTATTTTAGTCATTTCCTTAATCGCCTGGGCCACACTCCATACAGTGCTCAGTAATGGCAGGCCCTTGTTGAAGATTTGCCTGTAAATCGCGCAACCCTGACCTTAAACCCTCTTCAAGTACCGGATGGTAAAAGGGCATAGCGAGCATCTGGCTGACGGTTAGCTTTTGCTCTAGTGCCCAGGCAAGCAAATGGGCTAAGTGCTCAACCTGGGGCCCGAATAGCTCCGCGCCTAAAAACTGTCCGCTGCCGTGCTCCGCATATAGCTCGAAATAACCTTTATTTTCCCCCATGACCAGTGCACGGCCTTGATCAGCGAAGGAAACCCCGCCTTCAGCTATGCAGCCACAGCCGCCATAACGAGTGTCTAACGTAGCGCGACTCTCACCCACAATGGCCATTTGGGGTTCGGTAAATACAATCGCCAGGGTGACGTTACGCTGACCCACTTGCACATCATCCAAATGAGCAGCGTTTCGTCCTGCGATTTTGCCTTCTGTGATGGCTTCGTGCAGTAGCGGTACCGACTGATTTGCATCACCTGCGATAAAAATATGGCTTGGTGTGTCTTGTGTAGTTAGGCATTGCAGAGTGAAGCGATTAAATTCAGGTACGCCGTGTTTATTCAGCTTGAGTCCGGCCTGCTCGATGGCTAGATGATCCACGTTGGGCCGACGCCCCGTTGCGGCAAGGACATACTCGAATGTTTCGGTGAGTTTTTGCCCCCGGTCACGTTCGAAAAACGTAATGGCAACGGCGTTATCGGTATGTTCAATTTTGTCGAGATTGGCATCAGCATCCAGATACAGCTCGCGACTGAATGTCTCGTCCGCCAGTTGCCTGAGTTTTTTAGATTGAAAAGGCCCAATCGCACCACCCACGCCAAACGTACGAGTTCTCACCCCTAATCGGCTAAGCGCTTGACCAAGCTCCATGCCAATAACGCCAGGACCGATCACAGCGACTGATGCAGGCAACGTTTCCCAATTGAATACGTCATCATTAATGATTAATCGGTCGCCAGCGCCTTCCAGCAGTTTCGGCCATGTGGGCCGCGAACCAGTGGCAATGACGATGGCCTCAGCGGTGAGCCGGGTATGCTCATCTATGACCAATGTATGTGGATCAATAAAACGCGCGTGGCCATGCAGTAGGTTGGATTCAGGAATCGTTTTCATCGATTTCAGTACATTACCGACGAAGCGATCGCGCTCATGTTTGACTCTTGCCATCACAGCTTCGCCATTGATCACAACCTGATTGACAGTGATACCAAACATCTCCGCTTTGCGTGCGTTGTGTGCTGCATTGGCAGCGGCGATGAGTAGCTTAGAGGGCATGCAACCCACGCGGGCGCAGGTCGTGCCATAGGTGCCCGCTTCTATCAGTACTACCTCGTCGGTATGCTTGCGTGCGGCGTGCCACGCGCTAAGGCCAGCGCTACCTGCACCAATAATGGCTATCTTGGCGTGTCGCTGTTGCATGACGTTGTCTCCTCTCGTTGTGTTGGCAAGAGTGGTGAGTTGGCTTCGGCGAGATGGGCCAGTGCCTGCCAAGCATCGAAAGTCGTAAAAAACACTTGCCCGGTTAGCTCACGGCAAAAGTCAGTGTGCTGTAACCGATCCATCACTGGTCCTTTTACTTCCGCTAGATGCAGCTTGGCACCGGCATCGTTTAACCGCGCGTTGATCGCCTCTAAGCTTTCGAGCGCAGACGCATCAATCACGTTAACTGCTTGGCAAGTCAGCACAATATGCTTAAGCGAGGGTGAGCGGGCGGCCAAGGCCATGACGGTGTCTTCCAAATAACGGGCATTGGCGAAGTATAGGCTTTCATCGATGCGCAGCATCGCAACGTTCTCATCGGTTTCGACCTGATGGCGCTTGACGTTACGAAAGTGCTCGGTGCCCGGTACGCGGCCAATCACCGCGCTGTGGGGCTGGCTGGTACGGTATAGATGCAGCCCAAGCGAGAGCACTACGCCGCTTATAATGCCTAGCTCCACGCTGTGCAGCAGAGTGAGCAGTAGGGTGGCCACCATGGCCAAGCCATCGCTACGGGAGTATTGCCAAGTACGTTTCACCGCCGGTAGGTCAATCAGCGTGCCGACCGCCACAATAATGGTGGCCGCCAGGGTGGCTGTGGGTAAGAATGCCAGTAGGTCGGTTAGCAGTAGTGTGGAAAGCATAATGCCCAGCGCCGTGAATGCTCCGGCCAGCGGTGTTGCCGCGCCTGCTTCAAAGTTGACTACCGAGCGGGAAAATCCGCCAGATACCGGCGAACCGCCGCTGATACCAGCGCCCAGATTAGCCATGCCTAGTGCCATTAACTCTTGATTAGGATCTATACGCTGGCGGCGCTTGGCAGCCAGTGTTTGCGCCACCGATACCGATTCCACAAAGCCCACCAGGCTAATCAGCAGTGCTGCGGGTAATAGGCTAAGCCACAGCGATTGATCCAGGTTGGGCAGTGCAAGGGGAGGTAGACCGCTAGGTACCACACCTACTAATGCTACTCCACGCTGCTCTAGGTTTAGTCCCCAGGCCATAAATGTGGTGGCAATCACCGCAGAGATCGGAGCGGCTTTCACGATGAGACCGGCAATGCTGGCAGAAACGCCGATAGCCGTCAGCCACGTATTTAACCGCTTGCGGCACACCAGCAGAAAGCTGCACACTCCTAGTCCGATCAACAGTGTCGTTATATTGACCTGCTGCCACTGGCTCAGTAGTGCCCCCATAAGGTCAATGACGTTATCGCCAGAGGCTTCTACGCCAAGGATATGTCGAAGCTGGCTAATCGCAATCAGTATGCCCGAAGCCGTTATAAATCCCGAAATCACCGGATGGCTCAAGAAATTAACTAAAAAGCCCAGCCGCAGCACACCCATGGCGATCAATATCAGTCCTGAAAGCGCCGCCAACACCAACGCTGCCCCAATGTATTCCGGGCTGCCAGGGG
>NZ_REBQ01000049.1 GCF_007692655.1 Halomonas sp. | reverse complement strand
CCTCTGCACAAGCGTTTCGGTACCACGTCAGTGCTCGCGGTACGCCAGTGGCAGTATGCGCTTTTTCAGGACTACACCAGAGAAAACCAATCCAGAGAAAAACAATCCAGAGAAAACAATCAACGCCCTAAGCTATAGCGAAGTGCCACGTAAGAGGGCAGCTTCTTGTTGTAGCCATTCAATAAAACGAACTGCCTCTGGTGGTGTTTCTCCTTCTACAGGCAAGACCAAGTCGTAGGCGAACGGTGAGGAAAGCGAGTGCTTTTCCCCAAACGGGCGCACCAGAACCCCGCTAGCGAGCCGGTCAGCGATTAATGGGTAGCTGGCAAGTACCACGCCTTGACCGGCAATGGCTTGATCTAACGCCAAACTGTAAAGCGAATATTGGCGCTGGTTGGGCATCCTGTCTATCGCGGCACCGGCGCTTTTGAACCAGTCTCTCCAGCCTGGAACCTGGTGGCTAGCACGGCTGCACCAATCTACCGTGAGCAGCGTCTGAGTAAGCAAGTCGGCGGGAGAGCGGATATGTGTTTGTGCCAATAACGCCGGTGAACAGACGGGGTAAAGCGTGTCTTCAAACAGTCTCAGGCTGGAAGCGCCGGGCCAGGGACCCTGGCCGTAGCGCAGCGATAAGCGTGCTCTATTGGGCAGCCACAGGGGAGGCGTTAGACGCGCCTCCGCATCAAGGGAAATTTCGATGTGACGCTCATTTGCTTCAAAACTGGGTAAGCGGGGTAGTAGCCAGAGCTGAAGAAAAGAGGGTGGTGCACTGATCAGCAGTCGGAAAGTTTGTTCAGCGCGTTCAGTCACCTGCTGTACACCGTTAGCGATACGCAAAAGCCCGGCTTGCACATCCTCTGCTAACATCCGGCCCGCTTCCGTGACGCAGACCCCATTGGCATGGCGTTCAAAGAGTACGACCCCTAAACGATCTTCCAGCTGTTTAACCTGTCGGCTCACCGCGCCAGGGGTTACCCCCAGGCGATCAGCAGCGGCTTTGAAGCTGTTCTCCCGCACGGCTTCGGCAAAGGCGCGCAGGGCATTCAGCGGTAACCTTTCAATTCTCATAGCATGAGTTTTCCTAAGCCTAGGGGTGACAAGTAATCGTTTGTGGAGAGTATCGCTTCTTGATGCAATGACCGCCTTGATCTTACAGGAGTGCGTAATGAATCATCAAAGGGCGGCTTCAAAGGTTCCTATTGCCATCTCTCAGCGTCAATCAGTGGACACCACGGCAGCATCGCTGATGTTGCTGTTCTGTTTGATACTGGGGTTTCAGCAGGTGGCGATTAAAGGCGTGGCTGAGGATATCTCACCCATCGTGCAGGTGGCCTTACGCTCCGCTATCGCAGGGTGTTTAGTCGCTTTGCTGGCCTATTGGCGTGGCCTTCGCTGGGTGGATGTGAGGCATCACTGGGCGCCTGGAATGCTGGTGGGGCTAGGGTTTGCAGCTGAGTTTGCATTTGTCGCCTGGGGGCTGACCTACACGTTGGCGTCACATATGTCGGTATTTCTCTATACGGCCCCTATCTTCGCTGCCTTAGGGCTTCATCTTTGGGTGCCAGGGGAGCAGCTCTCCCTTCGTCAATGGTGGGGCGTCGGTTTGGCTTTTGCGGGCATGGTGATTGCCATGGCACCGGGTGGGGCCTATGACATCGATATTCTCATCGGTGATGCGCTGGGGTTACTTGCAGGGCTGTCTTGGGCGGCCACCACCGTGGTGATCCGCAAGACCTCGCTTTCCGAGGCACCAGCAGAGCTGACCTTGAGCTATCAACTAAGTGTGACGGCACTGGTACTGCTGCCGGTAGCAGTAATCTCTGGCCAGTTCATGAGCGCCCAGTTTGTACCCATGGCTGTTGCCAGCCTCAGCTTTCAAGCAGTGATTATTTCCTTTGGGGCATTGCTGCTGTGGTTCACGCTACTACGGCGTTATCGAGCTTCTCAACTAGGTGTTTTCTCTTTCTTAGCCCCGCTTTTTGGCGTGCTTTTTGGTACCCTGCTGCTTAATGAGCCGCTGAGTATCAATTTTCTAATCGGCGGTGGCGTTATTTTATTGGGCATTGTTCTGGTGACACGCTAAATGTCTCACTCCCCAGCTGTGCGCTCACCCCTCTAAACCGGCGAAGAAACACCCTATGAGCTCCACCCCATTTCAAGCACTGGCATGCCCGCTGGACGGCGAACCATTAAGCGTCGTGGAAAACACTTGGCGCTGCCCCGCAGGGCACAGTTTCGATATTGCGAAGCAGGGCTATGTGAATCTGCTGCCGGTTCAGCAAAAACGTTCAACGGATCCCGGTGATAGCAAGGCGATGGTGGCTGCTCGCCAGCGTTTTCTGAATGCCGGTCATTATCAGGCGGTTGCAAACGCGGTAAGTAACGCTGTGCTAAGCCATAGTGACCATGAAGCTGTATGCAATGAACGACTTAGCTGTTTGGATGCAGGGTGCGGGGAGGGGTATTACCTACGCCAGCTAGCCAATGCCGCGCCGAGCGAGCAAGCGCTGTCGCTAATGGGGTTGGATATTTCCAAGTGGGCGGTACTGAATGCCGCTAAACAGGATGATAACCAAGCGCCACAAAGCAGCTGGGTGGTGGGTAGCAACGCACACTTGCCGGTGCAGACAGCAACCTTGGATAGTGTTCTGTGTATGTTTGGCTTTCCGGTTTACAGCGAGTTTGCACGGGTGCTAAAAACCGGCGGTATGCTGTTGCAGGTAGAGGCGGGCCCACATCACTTGCGCGAGCTGCGCGAAATTATCTACCCCAGCTTAAAAGAAGAGCGTCCGAATGAGCGTGAGGCGCCGGACGGTTTTGCACACCTGCAGTCAGAACCCCTTAGTTACCCCATCACGCTGGAAGGTAAAGCGCCAATTGCTGATTTGCTTTCGATGACGCCGCATTTCTATCGGGCTAGCGCTGAAGGGCGTGTTCGCGCTGAGGCACTTGAAGCGTTAACACTGACAGTGGATGTGCGGATGGTGCAGTGGCTTCGTATTTAGTCGGAGCCCAAACGCAACGTTGACATCCTACAAACGCAACAAGGCCCGCATAAGCGGGCCTTGTTATCCGAACCTAGAAAGGTTCGAGCAAACTGCTAACAATAAATGTTAGGAGATTTGCTTGATGTTAGAAGCCTGAAGGCCTTTCTTACCCTGGGTAACGTCAAAAGAAACGTTAGCACCTTCTTGCAGGGTTTTGAAGCCGTCTGCTTGAATTTCAGAGAAATGGGCAAACAGGTCATCGCCGCCGTCAGAAGGAGCAATAAAACCGAAGCCTTTAGTATCGTTGAACCACTTAACTGTGCCAGTAGACATAATAAAATCCTTTCGCGCAAAGCGCTTAGTAAAGTTCCTGGTATCACCCAGATTAATAGCGGATAAAACAAGGAATACAATTACAGTCTTGCCGAAAGATTTCGTACATATCTATCTCGTACACTTCTAAATCTTTTTCGTACACTTCTGAAACCATGCTTGCTTGCTAACCAACTGACGTCACAGTGTCATGAATGGCGGCGTGTGTCAAAGCCTTTGTTGATTATCTTGCCTGAGAGGTGGGAGAAGGTGTCAGTCTGCTTTCTTGGGTTTGGTCTTGGGTTTGGTGCATTAAACGCTTCAGGGTAATTGCTGCTTGCAACTCTATGTGCAGCCGTCAAACTTATCGGCGCCTATCCCCGCTCTGGCATGCCAAGCTACAAAATATTCGTTACCGCTAATAAGATAAGGCCCCTGGGAGGGACCCTGTGCTAAAGCTTACTACTACCTCGTTGTGCCTATTGAGTTGCCTCACGACGGTGCCCGTCTGGGCGCAGGGTCAAGCGCAAGAGATGCCTGCCATGCAGGTTACTGCGCCTCGTTTAGAGCGAGAGCTTTACGCAACGCCCGCCGCAGTCTCTACCATAGAGCGTGAAGACATTGCCCAGGGCCAACAGCGCGCACGGATAGATGAGTCGCTTGTGCGAGTGCCTGGCGTATTTGTGCAGAACCGAGACAACTTCGCTCAGGGGCAGCGGATAGCCATCCGCGGGTTTGGTGCCCGCGCGCCCTTCGGTGTGCGAGGCATTACGGTAATGGTCGACGGTATTCCTTACACATTGCCGGATGGTCAGGCGCAGCTTGATGCGATTGATTTAGATAGCGCTGAGCGTATTGAAGTGATCCGTGGGCCGTCTTCAGTGCTGTATGGAAACGCGGCTGGCGGAGTCATCGATATCACCACCGCTGATGGCCGAAGTGATCCAGGTTCGAGTGTACGTGCCGAGGTGGGCAGCGATGGCTACCGTAAAGCGGTAGTGCAGACAGGTGGTGACCACGGTGATTGGTCTCACCATGTAAGCCTATCGGCGCTCAACGTAGATGGCTATCGAGAGCAGAGCGCCACCGAAAAGTACCTCCTGAATGCAAAACTACGCCGCGAGCTAGGTAACGGCCGGGCTCTAACGGCGATTATCAATTTGCTGGAAAACCCGCGTTCAGAAGATGCCGGCGCGCTGACCGCTGGAGAAGTGGCTACAGGCCGGCATCAAGCCGCGCCTAACGCTCTTGCGTTAGACGCGGGTCAAAATGTCGATCAGCAGCTTCTCGGCTTACAGTACGAAGATTTGTCCGCAGGTCCCGGGGAGTTCTATCTAAAAGGCTTCATCGCCCAGCGCGATTTCGAACAGCAACTGCCATTTGTCGGCGATAGCCGGCTGGGGTATCAACGGGACTATGTTGGCGGTAGCGCTGAGTATCACCATGAGGTCAGCGTGGGCAGCCTACCGCTAAATTATATAGTCGGTGTTGATGTGGCCCGCCAAGACGATGATCGCTTTCGCAACAATGTGAACTCACAAGGTGTCGTCGGTGAGCAAGTGGCAAAAGAGACGCAGACGGCGACATCGACGGGCATATTTACCCAAGGCGATTTAGCGCTGAGTGAACAGGTGACCCTTTCTCTTGGTGCGCGATTTGATCGCGTGGAGTTAGAGATAGATGACCGTTACTTGGACGATGGCGACCAAAGCGGTGAGCAAACCTTCAATGAGTGGAGCGGCTCGGCGGGGCTAAGCTATCGCTATCGTCCTCAGCATCAGGCCTATCTGAATACCGGAACGGCCTTTGAAACGCCGACGTTTGCAGAGTTCGCTAACCCCGCTGGCGGAGGTTTTAACCCTTCAGTGTCGCCGCAAAAAGCCTGGAACCGTGAGGTGGGGCTGCGTGGTTATATTGAGCCACTGGCGATGGATTATGATTTGGCGCTGTTTTCGGTGCGTGTTCGCGATGAGCTAGTGCCGTTCGACGACGGAGGCCGTACCTTCTACCAGAATGCAGGCGATACCGATCGCGACGGTATTGAGCTGGCACTGGGCTGGCAGTTGGCCAATCAGTGGAGGCTGGATAGTGCGCTCACACTGGCGCGTTATGAGTTTGATAAATTTTCGACACCTGCCGAGCGTTTTGATGGCAATCGTATCCCTGGCCTGCCCGAGCAAACCTGGGTCAACCAGCTAACGTGGCAGGGCCTTGATGAACGTTTTGCCACGCTGGAAACTCAGTACGTGGGTGACATGGTAGCCGATAATGCCAACGAGACAGAGATCGATAGCTATTGGTTGGTAAACCTGCGAGCAGGAGACGGCTGGCAGTTGGGGAGTGGCACTCGCTTAAGTGCGTATGTCGGTGTGCGCAACCTGTTGGATGAGGAGCATTTCGCTAACGTACGCTTAAATGGCACTTTTGGCCGTTTTTACGAGCCCGCACCGGGGCGCAGCGTATACGGTGGCGTCGAGGTGAGTTTTTAATCATTGCCCAGCAAGAAAGAATAAATAAGGCGGCCAGAAGGCCGCCTTATTGCGCTATTTCAATAGAAGATGGTTAGCGCGATGTGAGCGTAAAGGCTATAACCTGACCAGCATTTTGCCAGTATTGCCGCCTTCAAAGAGTGCGAGGAAAGCATCGGGCATGCTCTCAAGGCCCTCTTTAACCGTCTCTTTATAGTCAAGCTTGCCTTTTGCTACCTGAGGGGCGACTTCATTCAGAAAATAGGGGTAGCTCGACCAATGGTCGGTAACGATAAAGCCCTGCATTTTAGCTTTACGCATCACCAGCTGCACAAGGTTGTTTGGACCAGGGGAGGGGGCTTTGGCATTGTAGCTATCAATCATGCCGCATACGGCGATGCGCGCGCCCTCGTTTAACTGACTAAGTGCAGCTTCCAGGCAAACGCCGCCGACATTTTCAAAATAGACATCAATACCATTGGGACTCGCCAGTTTAATGGCATCGCTGAGCTCAGGTGCAGTGCGGTCACGATAGCTAACGGGTTCAACGCCCATGGATTCTAGCCAAGCTAGTTTATGCGCTGCGCCTGCAATGCCGACCACATGGCAGCCTTTCGCTTTTGCCAGTTGAACCGCCAGCGAACCGACCGCACCGCTGGCTGCACTGACCAGTACGTTATCACCTGGCTTACATTCAGCGATAAGGTTGAGGCCTGTCCAGGCGGTCATGCCGGGCATACCCAGGACACCCAGGTACGCTTGCTCGGGAACGTCGAGGTCTGGTAGCGGTGTAACGCCTTCCGCGGGGAGCTGGGCAATATCTCGCCAGCCACCCATGTGGTTTACCTTATCACCGACTTTCAAGCTCGAGTCGTTTGTTTCGATCACCTCACCTATCGCACCACCTTCCATTGGCTTGCCAATTTCAAACGGATCCACGTAAGTGCGAATGCCGCTCATGCGGCCGCGCATGTAAGGGTCAACAGAGAGCCAGTGATTGCGAATGCGCACTTCGCCTTCAGCCAGCTCAGGTAAGGTTTGAGTTTCCAGCCTGAAGAGTGCGCGGTCGGGCAAGCCGTTGGGGTAGTCGGTAAGCGTATAAAATTGTGACTGCATAAGTGCCTCCTGCGAATACTGGGCGCTTTGAGGTACGCGCGTTTTACTCCTTGCAGCATAGAGACCATTAGCCTGCTTGCAAGTTCGCTATGCCACAGGAAGAGTAGGTATAAAAAAACAGGGCGAGCCATTGCTGGTCGCCCTGTCTGTATTTACGTTGACTTGATTACTGTCGAGTTGCTTAGGCTAAGGGGTATCACACACCAACCAAGAATGTGTTATCCGTTAATCCAACAGTGTTACCAATACGGGTGCTACTCCGCGGCGGATCATGCCAAGTTCACGCGCGGCTCGCTTCGATAGATCAATGATACGTCCCTGTACGAAAGGGCCACGATCGTTGATCAGTACTTCAACTTCTTGACCGGTATCAGGTCTTGTCACAAGCACCTTGCTGCCTAATGGCAAGCTGGGGTGCGCAGCGGTGAGTGCCTGTTGATCAAAGGTATCACCGCTAGCAGTGGTGGCCCCTTGAAATCGGTCACTATAAAAGGAGGCAACGCCTTCCTCTGTTTCTGCTTCTGCATCGTGTGCCAATGCACTATTGGCAGCGCTGGTGACGAGTAGCGCTGCCAAGCAAATCGTTCGGATGAATCGTTTTTGGGCTCCCATAGGAGTGCCTCAGTTTAGCGTAGTGCGATTTTCGCTTTCTTTGATGAGGTGCCATTTAGGCTTGTCAATAGTACCCCTGCCGATTGAGGTCGGCAAGCTTTAAGAAGATCGAAGCAATTGGCATCAAATCCCAGATTTTACCTCGTCGCTTAAGTGTTCTTGTGTTTCAGGCACTTATTGCATGGGTGGTGAATTGAAAAAGTCGCGGCGTTTTGTGCAGTGCAATAATTTATGAAACACTCCCTTGAAATGAGGAAGCCGCCTATAATCCTTGATGCTTAACTAATTAATATTTGTCATTACGACTTATCAAGGACCCGTTCATGGCTAAATCTTCTCCTCTCAGCTTGATTCTGGTGGCGGTGGGTGGCGCTGCCGTTGGCTTTTTTGCTGGGCAGGCAATCCCATTGACCAGCGAAGAAGCACCCGTGGAGCAAACTGAGAGTGCTCAACAGCCTGCTGAGCCTACTGCTGATTTAGACCGACTAACGCTTGGTGAGAGAGAGCGCGGCGAAATAACCTCTGCCAGCGAGCTGAACGGTAAAGATGGTAGCCGTTTCATACGCTATGCAATGTCGCTGGAGCACGACGGTATCGTCGAGATTTCTCTAAGCGGGGCATTGCAAGGCGTGGTAGCGCTTTATGATGACCAGCTACAGCTACTCGATAATGCCGATACTGTTCGCCACCGTATTGAAGAGAGCGGTGATTATGTCGTGGTAGTAAGCGGTATCGATGCCTATAGTTATGGCCCTTTTACGGTCAATAGTCGTATTGTTGAGCTTACCGATGCTGACACAGTGGTCGTGGGTGAACCCATCGATAGTTGGTTGCAAGGCAGCCCCCGAGACATATCGCTCATTATTGAAGAAGCGGGCCTTTACCAGTTGGAAATGCGCTCTGATGACTTCGACGCTTACCTGGAAGTGACAGGGCCGAATGGCTACGCTCGCGAAGACGATGACAGTGCCGGTAACTTAGATGCCCGAATTTCAGACTTCCTGGCGCCAGGTGAATACACGCTAACGGCCCGCAGCGCCTATGGCGATGGGAGCGGCGTCTACACACTGTCTGTGGAGCCTCATGAACTATCTGGGTACGGCGAGCTGCGTAATGATGGATCGCTTACCCCTAATGACTCACTCAGCGGTTGGTACAGCGGTGAACCATTGACCTATCAGTTAGCGGTAGAAGAGAGTTCGCTGGTGACCATCGAAATGCGTTCCTCGGACTTCGATGCCTACCTGGAGCTTAGTGGCCAAGGTGTTGCCGTCAGCGATGATGATAGCGCTGGCGGTACGGACGCTCTGCTTGAAGTGCGTTTGCTGCCGGGGAATTATACGGTCAGTGCTCGTGGGTTCAGCACCATGGGGAGCGGCTTGTTTGAATTAAGCGTCGACCTGGAGCCGACGGACATCCCGCCAGAGCTGTAACTCGTTAATCACGCCCTTGGCGCCAATCGCGACAAGGGCGTTTTGACTGATTAGCGCCCCGCTTTAAGACAACCCACCACGACCAGTACTGCGGCAACGGGTAAATGCCAATCGAGCACGCTCATGCCTGCCAGTACTAACAGCAGCGCGGCTAAGATGGGGACGCCATACGCCAGGCTGCCCACAAGGCTGGCATGCCCCCACCGTAACGCTTTGTCCCACGCTACCATGGCCACGCCGTAAGGGCCCAAGCCTAGGGCAATCCCTGCTAGCAGCGCTTCACCGCTGGGTAAAGGAAGCTGACCTTCAAGTAGCAGGCTGGCCACCACCGCAATAGCGCAAGCGATAAGCAGTAAACGGGGCAGCAACCGAGTTAATGCTACCGGTGCCGCCTGGCTTAGCCATGAATACAGCGCCCAGCAGCAAGCCGCCATTAGCGCTAAACCGTAGCCCGTTGTGGCGCCCCCCAAACCACCGCTTAATGCTTGAGGCACCAGCAGAAGTGCTGCACCTGAAAAGGCAATGAGAGCCCCTAATACACCCGCTAAACGTAAACGGCCGAAGCGGCTCCACTGACTAAGGAGTACAAACAAAACAGGCCACGTATAGGTGATGAGCGCTGCTTCAGCCGCGGGTGCTAACCGCATGCCAATAAAGTAGGTGCTCACCGCGCCGAAAATCAGCAGTGGGATACCTATCCAAACACTGAGCTGCCAGCCAACCCCGCAGGCGGATACATTCGCGCGACGGCTGAGCGGTAGCGTTGCCAGAGAGCCTGCTAATAGGGTCACGGCGGTGAGCTGTAGCGGTGGCGTGGCGCGGGCAAATTCAGCTAATAAGGGTGCTGCGCTCCACAGCATCACGGCCACTAACGCCGCGCCAACACTGTACCAACGTGGAAATAGGGCGGGTGAATGAACGGGATGCATAATGGATCTCCTTGATTAGTGCATGTGCAGAGCAGCATACTCATCCTCAATGCATCACAATATCGATCTTTTATGATTGTTTTTATCAAGGTTCGTGATATATGCGCGCTCCCACTTTTGACCTGACGTTACTGAGAACGTTAGTGGCGATTGCCGATACCGGCAGCGTCACTGCAGCGGCTAAACGTTTGGCTTACACCCAGTCCACCGTGAGCATGCAATTGCAGCGGTTAGAAGCGCAGTTAGAACTGACATTGCATGAGAGGGAGGGGCGGCGTATACGCTTTACTTCGGAAGGTGAACGTTTACTCACCCATGCCCGTCGGCTGTTAGCGCTCAATGACGAAACATGGAGCGACATGCAAGCACGCCAGGTGACGGGCGACATTACGCTGGGGATACCCGAAGATTACGCCTCGCTACTGCCCTCGGTGTTTGCCTATTTTCATCAACTTTACCCAGCGGTTGGCTTGAAGGTGATTTGTGGCACTAGCGTGCATCTCGTAGAACAGGTCAAGGCCAAAGAGCTGGACCTTGCCTTAGTGACTCGGCAACGTAACTCACCAGGTGGTGACGTGATCCGCCGTGAGCCCTTGGTGTGGGCGGTTGGGGTGAATCAGCAGCCGTTGCTAAGCGACCCGCTGCCTCTGGCGCTCTATTCGCCAGGCGCTGACGTGTTTAGGGAGGTAGCCGAACAAGCATTGCAGGCGGCAGGACGGAATTGGCGTGTAGCGTATATCAGCCAGTCCATGGCAGGGTTGGCGCCGATTGTCACTGCTGGGCTGGCCGTCGTGGTAGTCACTCGCAGCATGCTGACGCCTGCGTTAAGAGCCCTCGATGAGAGTAGTGGCTTACCAGCGCTCCCCATGATTGAGTTGGCGTTGCACCGTGCTCCACATCGACCTTCTGAACCCGTGCGGCGTTTGGGTGAATTAATACGAGAACAGCTAGCGGCACCCGAGCAAGCGCCATAAAGTATTCCAACCGTAACGTTTAGCGTTGAGGGGCGTGTGATGCTTTAATCTGCGCAAGAGAGCGTTACTGACTAGACTGAACAGCAAATGAACTTGCTGCTAGGAGCACTGCATGCACGAATTGGATCACTATATCTACCCACATCGGGTGTTGCACTGGTTGGTGGCTGGCGCAGTAATGCTTTCCTTGGCTAGCGGTTTGACGCTGGGATTTTTGGGCTTTGAACAAACGTTGGCGTTATTGGGCAGTGCGCTAACCAACCTGCTCTATACCAGCCATAAGACGTTGGGGGTGTTGATCTTATTGCTGATGACATTGCGCATCATGACTCGGTTGGCTTTTGTGGTGCCGGACCATGAACCGCCATTGAATGCCTTCGAAAGAGTGGTGAGTACCACTGTTCATCATTTGCTCTATCTGGCGCTGATTATTATGCCCTTGTTAGGCTGGGCCGCGACGGCAAGCGGTGGCTTTCCCGTTGAGTTTTTCCATTGGCATTTGCCAGCGTTGATCGGTGAGCATCCAGAACTCTCCGAGCAGCTTTTTCTGTGGCACGAATGGCTTGGCTGGATCATTTTAGGGCTTGTGGCGCTACATGTGACCGGCGCTCTGTTTCATTGGAAAATTAAGCGCGATAACGTGATGAAACGCATGAGCCTGTTCGAATGAGTAAGTATTTGACTGAGTAAGTATTCGAATGAGCAGGTATTCGTATGAGTATGTAAAAGCTGCACAGTAAGTACAGACAGTAAGTACAGGGAGCTTAATATCTATGGAGCTGCAAATTGCCTTTATAACAGGCCTAGCGGCTATCCATCTGTTTGCGGGTAAGCTGCAACGCCTTAGTGCGCTCCCGCGCAGTGCATGGCTTTCATTTGCAGGTGGCGTATCAGTTGGTTATGTATTTATCCACATCTTTCCTGCGCTTAATGATGCACATCAGACAATTGAAGAGCATGGGCCGCTGGTGTTTCTTGAACACAATGGCTATGTCGCGGCGCTGTTTGGGCTAGGGGTGTTTTATGGTTTGGAGCAAGTCGCCAAGCGGCATACTCGTCGTGATCTTGCGCAAACGCCGGTATCATCGCAGAGAGAGAGGGGAGTTTTTTGGATACATATTGGCTCCTTCTCTCTGTATAACGCACTGATTGGTTATCTTTTGGTATATCGGGACAATCAACTTCCTGAGGTTGCTTTCTTCTTCTTGGCGATGGGGTTTCATTTCTTGGTGAATGACCATGGATTAGCCCAGCACCATCGACATAATTATCTAGCGAAAGGGCGATGGGTGTTAGCCGCCGCTGTGGTGGCTGGCTGGTTAGTGGGTAATGCCTATGAAGTCACTGAGGCGGTGATCAGTTTGCTGTATGCCTTTGTGGCGGGTGGTCTTGTCCTGAACGTATTGAAAGAAGAGTTACCGGAAGATCGCCATAGCCGGTTTTGGCCATTTGCTGGTGGCGCAGCCATTTGCGCCGCGCTATTAGTGTTCGCTTAGAAGTTAATGCATGGCGCTTACAGGCGGGCTGTTAGGCGCCTTAAACACTTGGATCACAGCGATCATAGGCAACCATCTGGCCTGATTTGACGGCGTACATATTGCCATCGGCTTCACGCAGCAAACTCTGTAAGCTGGTATTAGCTGATGCATGGCAAGTGCTTATACCAATGCTTGCGCCAACGCTTACTCTTTCGCCGCTGGGGAGCACAATCGGTGAGCGCACTGCTTGATCTATACGCGTTTGGATATTTTCTAGTGTGTCATCGGTTTCTATATTCTCCATGATAATCACAAACTCATCGCCGCCAAAGCGCGCGCAGTGGTCGCCTGCTCTTGCTAAATTAGCGATGCGTTTGGCGATTTGATGTAACACAAAATCCCCCGCCTCATGGCCATACTCGTCATTAATGGGTTTGAAACGGTCTAAATCGAGCATAAAGAGGCTGACAGTGCTGCCCTGTCGGCGGCTACGCTGTAATGCCTCCTCAGCACAGCGCAGAAGTCCGTTACGGTTTAATAAACCGGTCAGTACATCGTGGTTAGCTAAATGCTCTAGTGCTTTGGTGCGGGCGGCTACTTTCTGTTCCAGCATGGCCTCATGCTTTTTAAGCGTCATCACCATGTCGGCATGCGCGCGCTCTTTTTGCCTCTTTAGTTCGTTAAATCGAGCCGCCAGTGCAAAAGAGAGCAGCAACATTTCCAGTGCCGAGCCAATTTGAATACCGTGCAGCGTAATAAAATTAGCCGGTAATATACCCAGGTTTCGTAGTGCAAACACGGCCGCGCCGAGAAGAAAAAGCGACCAGGCGAGTACAAATAAGCGTGCGCTAGGCACGCGTTGCCAACTGCAATAAACACCGCAGGTCAACATCAGCAGCGAGGCAGTAAACCCGGTGACATCCATTAGGCGAAGAGCGGGTTGGATGGGCAATAGGACCGTCGCCACCAATGCCAGCCAGCAGTAGCCGCGAAACAGCGTGATAGTTCGGTGCCAGCGCGGACAGTAGCGGGCAGTGTTAAGAAAGCTCTGGGTAAATAGGCTGCCCATAGCAGAAGCGAAGGTGAAGCCAATAGCCACTAAGCGCGACGTGTTGTCGCCCAAAAAGCTCCAGAACATCAGCGTGCCAATGCCATTAAACGTCAGGATAGCCAGAGCGAAGCCAGCAACAAACAGTGAGTAGTGAAGAAAGACGCGCTCTTTTAAACCTAAAAAAAGTAAGAAGTTGTATAAACCTAATGCCAAGAGCATGCCAAAGTAGGTGGCCAGCCAAAAATTATGGCGATCATTCTGAGCATAAAAGGCGTCGGGCGTTATAAGGTTGTAGCTAAGTAATTTGCTGCCGGACGCCGCTACGTGGGTATAAAGTGTGACGGTCTCGTTCGGCGCCAACTCTAGAGGGAAAACGGCCTGCCGATGTGCCAACGCTCTCTGTTCAAGTGGAACGGCGCTGCCATTGCGCTGCGTATCCGTTGACTGTTGGCGTACCGTGTAAAGCGTGACGTGATCTAAAAACGGATATTCAAACTGTATTAACCAGCGTTGCTCTTGCGCTGAATCATTATGGACGTGGGTACGAAGCCAAACATCATGGCGGGTGTAACCAAAATTTAGATCCGCAATACGATGCGCTTGTGTAAAAGAGGGCGAACGGGAATCTAAATCACTTAACGTTAACGTTTGTTCGTTTGCATGCCAAAACTCGCTGTAAGGAACGAGTGAATAGCTCATTTGACTGGGTGATGCGGATAATAAAGTGTTTGCGTGCGCGGATGGCGCAAAACATCCAGCCAAGAGCAGTAATAAGCCAATACAAAGACTGGCTGTTAAGCGTTTAGCATGCATTGATTTTCGCTTTTAGTTGTATACGCCGCTCTTTTTCCCGGGCTCCCTTGCCCGAGCGGTGCTATTCCTCAAGTCAGTTTTTAGCAAAGGTGATAGACATAACAGCACCCCTCTCAACGCTAATTCATCATTTCAGCGACTTATGAAGTATTACGGAAAATGTTACGGCGAACGCTACGGTGCTCCCCGTTGGGCGCAGTTGTCGTAGAAAGCGACGGTCGCAGGCCAGTCACTGAATACGCCGATGACACCTACATCATTGACCAGGGCATCTAAGGTAATCAATTTGTCGCCGTCACGCTGGATAACGTCTTCAGTCGTGCTGTGGTACCAATGGCCACCTTCCGCCAGTGGGCCTGAGCGCTCTAATGTCCAGGTAATGATGCTCAGCCCCGCTTCACGGGCACGCTGCGCATAGAGTGAAGGCTGCAGGCGTCTCGCCTGTTCATTGTCACCGAACTCAGGGTTTGCCTCCACCAGCATCCAAGTAGGGGGCGCGATAATCTGAACGCCGCTTTCCACTAGCGATGTCATACTGGGCTGCCACGTATCGGGATCAGTATGGTCAAATGATTCATCGCTGTAGCGTCCATCTAAATAGATGGCTTGGTGGGCAAACTCTGGCTCGTTTTCTATCCAGTAAAGTACGTCGTCCAGGTTAAACGACTGCGGATACACACTGTTGGGCGAAACTCCTGCTGCTTTGTACTCATCGAGCATTTTTTGGGCATACGCCTGCTGGGTGAAGCCCCCTTCTGAAGGGCTATGTTCTGAAGGGCTATGTTCTGAAGGGCTATGCTCTGAGTGGCCCGTAAAGGGCATATCAACCTCTGGGGCTTTCAGCTCGGGGGTCATTTGTACGCCAAGCTGTTGGAAGAGGGCGATGCTGTCGGCGTGACTCATTAGGGTGCCACGTGTGGCGTAGAGGTCGGTACGCCACTCAGGTGTACCCGCCATATACTCGTCAAGTGAGGTGGCGTCGGTATTCACGCCCTCCATAGTGCCTTGCAGGCTGCGAAATTCTGCTAGGGTAATATCGCTGGTGCAGCAGCGAATATCCGCCGCGTTGAGGAGCTCTCCGCTGCTTTCATCAAAAGCGGGTGGCACATTACATTGTTCTGCCAGTTCGGTTTCGACGATATTGGTGGTGTAGTGTAAATCGCACTGGGAGTGGCGGCAGACTAACTCCTCGTCGGCGGTAAACGTGACATCACACTCCATAATCCCAGCACCGCCTTGGGCGCCCGCAATATAAGATTCGAGAGTATGTTCGGGAAACTGTAATGGCGCGCCACGATGCCCAATCGTCAGCGGCGAACGCTGCCACTGGGTTTGCTCGGCAGCACAGCTCAATAACGAGGCTTTTAACGCGCGCTCGTGATCGTTGTCCGCGCTCATATCGTTGACCAAAAACAGTGGCCGTGGCCCCAATGTGATCTGCTGTGCAGCGCTAACCAATGCGTCATCCCATAGCGGAGGGTTATGTGGAGCGTCATTCGATGCTTGAGCGTGGGCCACGCTGACCGTTAGTAAACTTCCCGCCATAACGGCGGGTAACAGAAAAGAGAAAGGGGTCATCTACATTGTTCTCTAGGCAGCTTGATAAGTAACTTGAGTGTAGACGGGTTTCAGAGGGGGTAAGCGCTTATGATGCTAAAGCGTGATATACGCCAGGCTTTCTCTCAATACGGTATCCGTTAGCCGCTGCATTGAATCAGTTCAACACAGCGGCTTTGCCAAGGTGCCCAGTAATCGCCGTGGAGGAGGCATGGGCTGGAAAAGTGCTCTTCTGGCGTCAATGTTCCACCTGAAAGACCCGCTTAAGGTATTTAACGAAGCCTTGATCCCTTGATGAGGTCTTGCCGGGTTCATCGGATATCTTGGCGACAGGCTGACCGTTACACGCCACCATTTTAATCACCATATTCATTGGTTTTAGGCCGGGTACATCGCAGGTCAAACTGGTGCCTATACCGAAGCTCGTTTTGATCCTGCCTTCCAGTGCCGTCTTGATCTCCATGGATTTGTCGAAAGTCAGGGCGTCGCTGAAGATCAAGGATTTGCTGCGTGGATCAATGCCTAATGTCTGGTAGTGGCGAATGCACTTCTCGGCGAAGAGTAGCGGATCGCCGCTATCGTGGCGCAATCCATCAAAGAGTTTGGCAAAATATAAGTCAAAATCACGCAGGAAAGCGTCAAGGGTGATGGTGTCGGTAAGCGCAATCCCCAGATTGCCCCGGTACTCCTGCACCCAGGCCTCCAGAGCAGCACGTTGGCTGTCTACCAGGCGGCTGCCAAGCTGCTGGTGGGCCATGACCCATTCGTGGGCCATGGTACCCATGGGGGCGAGCCCGTGGCGCCTGGCGATATCCACATTGCTGGTGCCAACGAAGTTGCCCGGAAATTCATGGCTCAATACCGTGATGATCGCTTCCTGCACCGGCTGGGAAAGCCTGCGGCGCGTGCCGAAGTCAGCAAGGTTGAAGTCTGCTAACTGATCGGGCGTGTAGTTATTGCGCAGGGCATCGAGTTTTTGACGTAAGTGGTCAACCGCCTGCTCAATAGCGATTTCAGGATACAGGATGCGGTTGCGTACCTCGCTAATGATCGCCAAGATCACGATCTCAAACAGGATGCTGTGCGACCAGGGACCATCAATGACAATGCACAGCTCCGGCCCTTCCATGAACACTTCAACGTACTCGGGACGGAAGCGAAACAGTTCCAGAAAGCGAATGAAGTCTGGCGAGAGATAGGGAATCGTACTGAGGTAAGCCGATTCGTCCGCGCTGAGCTTGAGGGTCGCAAGTTGGTCAATCTGGTCGCGAATATCGCACAGATAAGGTGCCAAATCTTCCGAGTTACGGCAACGAAACTCCCAGGTCACGCTGGCATTGGGATATTTGTGGTGTACCCCCTGCATCATGGTGATCTTGTACCAGTCAGTGTCCAATAGGGAGGTGATGATCGGTCCATCGCGGTAAGTCACTGTCATTAAAGCTTCCTGGTATAGCGCTTGGTAAACAGGGCACCCACAACTTTCATGGTGTCTCCTTGGTTTAGGTGTCATCTGCCATGGTGCAGCCCAAGGCGGCTATTCGGCCTAATGCATAGCCGAGCACAGGCAGTATCTATAGAAAGCCTAGTTTACAGGTAAGTGAAGGTCGTTGCCTTTATTGGCATAGCGAAACGCTGCACTACTTTACATGTTAATGAGAATCATATCTAATTGATATGTTATCTCATAACCTAAAGGCGACATACTATGAAAAAGGGCATTCATCCAGACTACGATTACGTGGTGTTTCGTGACACCAGCTGCGGTGCCACCTTCCGCATTCGCTCCACTTGCACTTCTAAAAAGACGATGGTTTGGGAAGATGGCAATACCTATCCCGTTGTTGATTTGGACGTCTCCAGTGCCTCCCATCCGTTCTATACCGGCCATCAGCGCAAAGCCTCTGCCGAAGGTCGGGTCGCACGCTTTCAGCAGCGTTTTGGCAAAGTTTCACGTCAGGCCACAGAGTCTTAGTGAGGAGATGTGTCATGCAAGTACTCAGCTCACTTAAGTCCGCCAAGCAACGCCATCCGGACTGCCAGGTCGTCAAGCGCCGGGGCCGTTTATATGTGATTTGCAAAACCAACCCACGCTTTAAAGCACGCCAGGGTGGCAAGAGAAAAA
>NZ_REBQ01000183.1 GCF_007692655.1 Halomonas sp. | reverse complement strand
TTCTACCGCTTTGTGGATATCGCCATGGGCCGCGAGGTGCCGAGCACCGACTTTGAACACGACTATAGCGCCGCAGAGCGCGAAGAGATCGTCGCGGTGCTGAAGAATATGTTTAAAGCCCGTGAAGTGGTACTACGTGTTAATCAGCAGTATATCGCCTCCAGCGCCCAGGCCGATGAGTACCGCACCGAGCCCTCATTCCGCCTACAGGGCAGCTACCGCAATATGAATCGCTTGGCGGAGAAAATGTCGCCGATCCTCAGCGACGACGAGCTTGAAGCGATCATAGATGACCACTACGTCGGCGAAGCGCAGCTGTTAACCCAGGGGGCCGAAGAGAATTTGCTCAAGCTGAAAGAGCTGAGAGGCACCTTGAGTGAAGAAGAAAAACAGCGCTGGGCAGATATCAAGCGTGAGTTCCAGCGTCGGCAACTCACCGGGGGCAATGAAGAGACCGGTGCCCTTGTGGTGCGCCAACTAAGCTTGATTGCGGAAGGCGTTGGCCAGTGGGGGAAGGTAAAACCGGGGGGAGTTAATACTGACTGAGGCGATAATCATGCGTGATTGACTAATGATTTACGGTGGATAAAAAAATCAGCCGCTGGCAAACAGCGGCTGATTAAGCCTTTAGTCAATTGAGGAGTATATCTAAAACCTAACCGATGCCTGCAGGCTAACTTCCAGTGGGTCTCCGACGACTACCCGTGTGCTGCCACCGCTTGAGGGGTAGTAGGTGGTATCAAACAGGTTCTTGGCATTGAGCTGCAGGTGCAGGTTATCGCCCAGCCAGGGGGTGTCCCAGCCGATAAACGCATCGGCGACGGTGTAGGCGTCCAGCTGGAAGTTGTTGTCCGCATCGCCTTCGCGCTCGCCCACGTAGCGCACTCCGCCGCCGAGCCGCCAGTTACCCAGTTCAGGCGCGGTGGTTAGGTCATGCGCCAAGTAGAGGCTGGCAGTATGGCGTGCGGCGTTGGTCAGCCGGTTGCCCTGGGCGCCTTCGGTATCTTTGAGCACCTCGGTATCGGTGTAGGCGTAAGCGCCCAGTAGCGATAACTGATCGGTTAACTGGCCGGAAACCGTCAGCTCCACACCCTGGGAGCCCGCTTCGCCTACCGTGCGAGTGACGCCATTGTCGGAGACGGCGACATTCTCCTTGCGGATATCAAACAGCGCAACGGCCAACGAGAACTGGTCGTTCCATAGGTGTTTCACCCCAATTTCACTGCCTTTGCTATGTTCGGGCTCTAGCATTTGCCCTGTATCGCTGTCGGCCCCATTGGGCACAAAGGCTTCGCTGTAGCTGGCATAAACGGAGGTCTCTGGGGTTAGGCGATGCAGTAGGCTTATCGATGGTAGGAAGATAACGTCGCTAATGTCGGTGTCCGTGACGAAGTCCTGACCACGCCCACCAAACTGCTCGTAGTGGGTGTAACGAGCGCCTAACCCCAGTGTCCAGCGGTCGTTGAAGTGCCAGCGGTCATTCAGGTAGACGCCGGTGCTATTAATCTCATCCAAACGCTGGCTAAGCGAGAGGTTAAGGCTGTCGCTATCCAGAGTCAGGCCGCCGTAGCTGATGTCGTAGATATTCTGATTGGTTACCGCTGTGCCGCGATACACTTCGGCCAGGTAATCCCGCTGGCGCTCATGATCCACACCGATAGTGAGGTCGTGGCGCATGCCTGCCAGGGTGGTGCTACCCGAGGTGTCCCAGGCGGTATACTGTACGCGCCGGTCAAAGCCGTAATTGGCATCGGCGCGGCGGGTTAGTGCACCGGTCTCTTCATTCACGCGTATTACGCGGGGCTGGCCATCGCTATACTGGCGACGGTTCCAGCCGTAGGTGAGGCGTGTCGACCAGTCGTTATTGATATCCTGCTCCCACCAGGCGGTGACCGCTTCATCGTGACCAAACACCCGTGACCACGACTCATCAAGACGCTGCTTACGGGATATGTTGGCGGGCTCTCCGTCAATCATCACCGTGCCGCGGTCCAGGTCTAAGTCGTAATCGCGATACTCATAGGAGATCTGCGCACGGCTATCGCTGCCTTCCCAACGCAGCGAAGGGGCAACGATAGTACGTCGGTCGCTGCCGAAGGCGCGAAAGGAGTCTTCATCTTCATGGTGGATGATAAACCGGAAGGCCAGCCCAGTATCGTCGAGTGGCCCGGTGACATCAACGCTGGCATTGCCGCCGCCAAACGAAGAGGCTTCGGCGCTGATCTCGCGCTGCCACTCATATTCGGGGCGCTTGGTGACCAGGTTGATCACCCCGCCGGGATCTTGCTGGCCCTGGAAGAGAGAGGCTGGCCCTTTGAGCACTTCGACTCGCTCCACCGTTGCCATGGAGAAGGTGCCGCGGGGCTGGCGAATCCCATCGATTAGCGTCGACCCATCGCTATTGCTGCCAAAGCCGCGTTTGATAAAGCCATCTTCCGTGCCGCCCATATTGTTGCCTTCGGTGACACCTGCCACCATCGTCATCGCTTCGCTAAGGCTGTTGATATTGTGGTCGCGCATCACCTGGGCGGTGACGGTCTCTACCGTGCGGGCCTCTTCTAAAAATGACACCGGGTGCCCACTGGCCAGGCTAGAGCGCTGAGCACGGTAGCTCTGCGGTAGTACATCGGTAAGGCGATCCGAGGTGACCACCAAGGTTTCCTGCTGGTTTTGCTGTGCAGCGGTGGTGTCGTTAGCTTGCTGAGCATAGGCGGCAGGCAGGTGGGCGAGTGCTAATAGCGGTGACAACAGCGCGATGGGCAGTGGGCGGGCCATGAGTGTTGCGAGTCCTTATGTGGATGAAAAGCGAAGGAAGTAAACAGAATTGAAGGTGTTTATTGGGCGGTATTTGCTAAAGCGTTATTAGGCTTTGACGGTGTTATCTCCCCCCAAAATTGGCCATCACGACTAAGCGCGGGTGTAGTGGGCAGCAGGGCATCAAAAGTGGCGGCCGGATCAAGATCACTAAACAGCTCGGGGTGCAGCCACTGGGCAATCCGCTCCAGCGCTACGATAGCAAAGGGGCCTTGGTGAAATTCGTGCCACAGGGCATAAAACTGCCCGTTTTGAACGGCATCGAGATGCGCCCAGCCGGGCAGCGATTGGCTAAGGTGCTGCAAATCCTGGGCAATATCCTGGGCGTTAACAGTAAGCCCAGAACGCACGCCATCGCCCGCTGACCACTGGCCGGCGGTATTAATAATGATGTCGGGCGGGTGGCTTAGCACCCATTCGTTGCTTAGGGTGGCCGAAGCGCCGGGGGCCAATGCATTGGCAATATTACTGCCCCCCGCTCGGCTGACTAAGTCCGCCAGCCCGTTTCTTAGGTTGGTACGGCAGCAGTTAACTTTCACCCCAGGGGCAACATTGATTAGTACGCTAGGTGGCTCGCTGGCTGACGCTTCGCCTAGCTCTGCCAGGCGCTGGTCGATGCTTGCCAAACGCTGCTCAATCAGGGCAACCATCGCGTTGGCGCGGGGTGTTGCATTGAGTACCTCGCCAAGCAGGGCAAGGCTTGTGGGCGTGTTTTCCAGCGGATGACGGTTAAAGTCGATAAACAGGTAGGCAATTCCCAGCTCGTCGAGCAGCCGTGCCAGCGGTGAGCCCTCCATACTGCCTGCGCGGGAGAGATCAAATAGCACTAAGTCTGGGGCCAGGTTCAGCAGCGCTTCGCTATCGAGTTGTGGCGTCGGCGCGAGTGACAGTGCGGGTAGTTGGTCGAGGGCGGGCCACTGGCTGGCAAAGCGCTGGGCCATGGCCGGATCAAACACCGCCAGGGGGTAGGCCCAACCCGCCAGACGGGTGGTAGGGTCATCCATTAGCGTTGCCAGAGAATAGAGTTGGCGCGGTTGGGTAAGAAACAGCCGAGAGGGCGGCGCTGAGAGCGTTACCTGACGACCTGCTAAATCGGTGACTTGTTTAGGGAAGCCCCCCGCCGACTCATCTGCCCAGCAGGTAGCAACGACGATTAAACTCACCATGCATAAGAGGCTAAGAGCCAAACGGCGCATTTCGTTATCCCAAATTAAAGTCGCTAAATAGTATTCGCAG
>NZ_REBQ01000121.1 GCF_007692655.1 Halomonas sp. | reverse complement strand
ATTATCAAGGACGTTTATGCAAACGCTCACTGCTGATAAGTATGCTTTTCTTGCCGAATTAGCCCAAGCATACCGTGACGCGCACCTGCCAGCGATTAAACAGTTAGACGACTGGAACCCACGTTTGGGATTCGATGCGCTATGCTTTCAGCAGCAAGGCGCTGAGCGCATGATAGGTGCATTGATTACACCCTGCGAGCTATGGCTGGTGGTGGTGCCTGACCAATCAACGCTCACTGCTCCTTTAACGGATACGCTAACGCTAACGTTGCCTTCAGGTCGCTATGTTTTGTCGCTTGAGCGCTTGCCGGGAGGTTACGAGATTTACAAGCGCGCTATCTTACGCGATCTAAGCGAACTCGACAGTATGCAGGAGGCGGCAAGGCTGGCTCAGCAGATGATGTCGCGTTTAATGCAACCTGCTTCACAGGCCGACGTTTAATAACGCGCTGCGATGATACTCATCCATACTGGCACTATCTCTTCCATCCACTCAGTGAAAGGAAATGCCCATGACCCAACCAGCTATTTCTACACCGCGGGTTGCCTTAGTTACCGGTACCAGCAGCGGTATCGGTGCCGCCGTTGTTAAGCATTTTTGCTCCTTAGGCCATCAGGTGCTTGCGGTCGATTTTAATCCTGCGGGAAAAGCGATTGCAGAAAAGGCCGGTGCGGCTTTTTTTGAAGCAGATTTGACGGATCCGAATGCTTGCCGGGCCGCTGTGGACGATGCTGTAAAGCGCTTTGGCGGAGTCGACATATTGGTCAATAACGCCGGTATCCAACACGTTGCTTCCATAGAAACGTTTCCCGAGGAGAAGTGGCGCCAAATTATTGACTTGATGCTGACAGCGCCTTTTCTGCTTACTCAAGCGGCGTGGCCGCACATGCGTGAAAAAGGCTGGGGGCGCATCATCAATGTGGCATCCATCCACGCCCAGGTAGCGTCGCCAGGTAAGTCGGCATATATCAGTGCCAAGCACGGCATGATTGGCTTAACCAAAACGGCGGCGCTCGAGGGTGGCGAGCAGGGTATTACTGCCAATGCTGTTTGCCCTGCTTATGTTAAAACGCCGCTGGTGGATAACCAGATTGCCGATCAGGCCAAATTGAATAACATGGACGAGCAGGAGGTCATCGAGAAAGTCATGCTCAAGCAGGCCGCTATCAAGCGCTTGATAGAGCCTGAGGAAGTGTCGCAGTTGGTCGCTTACCTGGCTTCAGACGCAGCGGGTGCGATAACGGGCTCAAGCTTTAATATTGACCTGGGATGGACCGCGCATTAAATACTTCCCTCGCGTGTATCTCCCCGCTGGTATCAAACAACGGTGGGGCATAAGGGCAGGCCTTTTAGGGTGCTAGATGGAGCACCCTAGCGGCGCACTGGGCGTTTCTGTAATTTGCGCTGCAAGGTGCGCCTATGCATGCCTAAGGCTCGTGCTGTGGCCGATATGTTGCCGTCATGCTCTTGAAGCACCTTCTGGATATGCTCCCAGGTGATGCGGTTAATTGAGGGCGGATTGTCCGCAAGCTCAATATCCGGATCACCATCTTGGCGCTCGAAGGCGGTTAATACGTCGTCTGCGTCCACGGGTTTGCAAAGGTAATTGACGGCACCAAGCTTAATGGCTTCTACGGCGGTTGCAATGCTGGAGTAGCCTGTAAGTACCACAATCCGACAGTGGGGCGAGATGGCCAGCAGCTCGGGTAACAGTTTTAGGCCCGAGCTGTTTTCCAGCTTTAGATCAAGCGTCGCCATGGCAGGTAAAAACTGCGCCGCCATCGTCAAAGCCTGTTCCGCATCGTGGGCAACGATCACTTCATAACCACGCCGCGTTAAAGCGCGATTTAGTACATGACAAAACATTTCATCGTCGTCAACGATCAGCAGGCGTTGCTCTCGCGTTTGCATGATGTCTTCAATCCATTAAGGGAGATGCGTGGAGTGTAGGTATACTAACTTGGCGCTGCGCAGCGGGGTAGGGTAACTTCCGTTAGCGTTCCCCCTTCCGGGTGATTATACAGGCTTACCCCGCCGCCAAAGCGATTGATAGTGGCGTGTGTTAAAAACAAGCCAATCCCCATGCCTTTGCTTTTCGTGGAGATAAACGTCTCCCCCAACTGGTCGGCAATCGACATGGCGACGCCTGGCCCGTGGTCACGAATATCAATCACCACGCTTTCATCCTGCCAGTCTAAGCGGATGGCAATGTTTTCAGGGTTGGCGTCCGCCGCGTTGTTAAGCAAATTGGTGAGCGCCTGATCAAGGGTGGCATCGACTGCCAGCCAGGGCCTTCCGCGCTTGTCAGCAACATCAAATTGATGGCTGACATCTGGTCGTAGTACTAGCCAGCGTTGCACAACCCCGGCTAGCCAAACGTGGGCATCAAGCACTTCGGGCTCTGCCATGCGCCGTCGGTCAGCGTTAGAGACCAGGTTTTGCAGGCGCGATTTGCACACATCCACCTGCTGGCGTAGCAGGGTAATATCCTGATGAAGTCCTGAATCCGGCTCGGCTTCATCCTCCATTTCTTTGAGCAGCACCGCCATCGTGGACAGCGGTGTTCCCAGTTCGTGAGCGGTGCCAGCCGCTTGGGTGGCCACCGCCAGTACCTGTTCATTACGGAGGGCCGCTTCCCGAGTGCGGGAAAGTGCTTGGTCACGGCTCCGCAGTGCGTGAGCCATTTTATAGATAAAGAAGGTAACCAAACCAGCAGACAAGCCAAAATTAAGCCACATGCCAAGCACGTGAAGGCTTAGGGGGCCATCCGTACTAATATGCCCCAGCTGAGGGATGGGGTGATAAGCGAACATCAAAAAGGTATAGCCGGCCATGGAGCAGGCAGCAATAATCCAGGCATGGCGCCATGGAAGCGTCGCAGCGGCAATGGTAACGGGCACTAGATAATAGGTAATAAATGGATTCGTTGAGCCGCCTGAAAAGTAAAACAGCAGCGTCAGGCCTGCAATGTCAGCGAGCAAGTGCAGTAAGTATTCCAGGTGCGTGACCGCACGAGGTCGGCCGAGTCGCCACCACGTCGCGATATTGAGTACGCCCATGGCGATTACCACGCTCAGCACCGCCGTTACCGGTAGGTCAAAAGCGAGTAGCTCAACGCCAACAATAATGGCCAGTAGAAAACCGGTCCAGGTAATGCCGCGCACGATGGTGAGTCGTACGAGGTTTCGATTGGGGGTAGAAAGAGGAAGCGGCAGCGCTGTTTGCATGATGTGCTTACTTGGTCGAGGTTTTTAGGCCATGAATAACAAACTTGATAAATAGGGTCATCACGTAGGTTGTCCAGCCCGCTGAAGCCAATATATTAAATAGCAACATCTTAGGCGGCAGCCAGGCAGTGCCCAATAAGGCCTCGATCATGATATGGAAGAACATTGCCAGCAGCAGCGGTAGCGCCAGGATATGAATCCACATATCGGTGCGTCTTTTGCGGACGTGATACCGACGCAGCAAAAAACGAAATGGACGATGTGCCCAGCTGAACACCACCAAAGCACCGATGACTAATAGGCTGGCGAGAGTAGGTTCCGTGCTGCCGATATAGACAGATAGTGAAATGGACCAAGCAAGGCTTAGCCATAACACTCCCTCTAGACTGGCAATGACATCTGCATAGCGTCGCACGTTCTGCATAAACAACCGGGCCCTAACTGTTGAAAGCTTGCTGTGAAAAAGTGCTGCCATGATACGACACTTGAGCAATCCTGTGGTGGCTTGGGATGCGGATTTATCAAGTCGTACAATTGCGTATACTGTACACACCGCATTTTACGCGTCTTCACTCTCTTTTAAATTAACGCCAGGACAGGACTTGCCGTGGATACTGTAACACTGACCCGCCCCGATGATTGGCACCTTCACCTCCGCGATGATGAGGCGCTAAAAGCAGTGGTGGGCCATACCGCCGCACAGATGGGCCGTGGGATTATTATGCCTAATCTAACGCCGCCCGTTACCACAACGGCCCAGGCACTTGAGTACCGTCAGCGAATTTTAGAGGCACTCCCCGAGGGCAGTGCTTTTGAGCCTCTGATGGTGCTCTACCTGACGGATACAACGCCGCCCGAGGAGATTGAGCGTGCCATGCAAAGTGGGGTTGTTAAAGCAGTAAAGCTTTACCCAGCGGGTGCTACCACCAACTCTGACTCCGGCGTGACTGACCTGGCCCACTGTGACGCGACCATTGCCATGATGGCCAAGTTGGGCATGCCGCTATTGATGCATGGTGAGGTCACCCACGCTGAGATTGATATTTTTGATCGTGAAGCGGTGTTTATTGAAAAGGTATTAAAGCCGCTTTTAGAGCGACATCCCACCTTGCGAGTCGTCTGCGAGCATATTACGACTCGACAAGCAGCGGAGTTCGTGGCTCAAGCGCCGGACAGTGTGGCAGCGACGATTACCGCCCACCATTTGCTATTTAACCGCAACAAGATGCTAGTGGGTGGTATTCGCCCCCATTACTACTGCCTGCCCATTCTAAAGCGGGAAGAGCACCGCCAGGCGTTGCTAAAAGCAGCTACCAGCGGCAGTCATAAGTTCTTCTTGGGTACCGATAGTGCCCCCCATTCGCAAGGCGCTAAAGAGTCGAGCTGCGGCTGTGCCGGTGCCTATACAGCGCCTGTTGCCATTGAGCTATACGCGACTGCTTTTGATGAAATGCACGCCTTGGATAAGCTGGAGGCATTTGCCAGCCTGAATGGGCCACGCTTTTACGGACTGGCACCAAATGCTGACACGATCACCCTAGAGCGGCGTGAGTGGAAACTGCCGGAGAGCTACCCCTACGCGAAGGGCGAACAGATTATCCCGCTGCTGGCAGGAGAGGTGCTTGGCTGGGCGATTAAGTCCTAGAGAGTGAGGGTTGATGCCGTCGACTGTTTAAGCCACGACGGCATCCATTACGCGGCTAAGCGTTCATCACCTTAGTTAACAGCGAGCTGCTTAAGCATTTGGTCGACCATCCGCGAGGAGTGATCGGCAGCGACTTCCAAAAATTGATCAAAGGACAGGTGGTTGTCACCGCTGCCAGGAATATCTGAAAGGGCGCGAATCACCACGAACGGGCAGCGGTATAGGTGACAGGTTTGGGCGATGGCTGCCGCTTCCATTTCTACTGCCAGCATGCTGGGGAATTGGGCGCGGGTTGCCGCCACTTTGGCGGGGTCAGACATAAAGGCATCGCCTGTTGCGATCAAGCCTTCGCGTACCTGAACTTCGCCAACGGAGGCGATAGCATTGCGGGCAATTTCGCGTAGCTGCGGATCGGCTTCATAGGCCGCAGGCATGCCGGGCACCTGACCAATTTCATAGCCAAATACCACGGCATCAACGTCGTGATGGCGCACCTCATCAGAAATGATGACATCGCCAATACGTAAATCGGCAGCGAATCCGCCTGCCGAACCGGTGTTAATAATAGCGTCGGGTTGGTGACGCTCAAGTAGTATCGCGGTGCCCACGGCGGCATTGACCTTGCCTATTCCCGATTGCAATACGATGACCTCAAGGCCGTAGCGAGTTCCCGTGTGGAAAACAAAGCCAGCATGTTCGTAGCGTTGGGCATCTTCTAATTGGCCCACCAAGGTGCTCACTTCTTGCGCCATCGCGCCAATAATACCAATACGCTTCACTGCGTCATGCTCCTAGATAAGTGATGAAATACTACGTAAATCAAGCTGCTGGGGTAGGTCATCAGTGCGGTAGTTCACGGCTGTAGGTCGTGCTGTTCGGCGGCTTCCAAAGTGTTTTCAAGCAGCGTCGCAACGGTCATGGGGCCAACGCCGCCAGGGACTGGAGTAATAAAGCTGGCGCGTTCAGCCGCGGCGGCAAAATCCAGATCACCCGTTAACGAGCCATCTTCCTGGCGATTGATGCCTACATCAATAACCACGGCGCCAGGTTTGATCCATTCGCCTTTCACGATGCCAGGTTTGCCAACTGCCACAACCACTATATCGGCGCGGCCAACATGCTCTTTAAGGTTTTGGGTAAAGCGGTGGCAAACGGTTGTCGTGCAACCCGCGAGCATTAGCTCCAAGGCCATGGGTCTGCCAACGATGTTTGATGCGCCCACGACGGTGGCATCCAGGCCGCGCAGCGGGATATCGCATTGAGCCAGTAGGGTCATGATGCCTTTTGGCGTGCACGGGCGTAGGGCGGGCATACGCTGCGCGAGGCGGCCAAGATTGTAGGGGTGGAAGCCATCAACATCTTTATCGGGACGAATACGCTCTAAAATAGGTTCCGCATCCATGTGTTTGGGCAGTGGCAGTTGCACTAATATGCCGTCAACCGTGGGATCATTGTTAAGCTGGTCGACCAGTGCTTCAAGCTCGTGCTGTGAGGTATGGGTTGGCAAGGCGTGTTGAAAAGAGATGATGCCAGCCTGCTCGCAGGCACGGTGCTTATTACTAACATACACTTGAGAGGCGGGATCGTCCCCAACCACAACCACGGCTAGCCCGGGTGCACGTGCGCCGGCTTCTCGGCGTGCGGCGACTTTCTCAGCAACCTGGTGGCGGACAGTAGCAGCGATGGCTTTGCCATCGATTAGTTGGGCGGTCATGTGTTGAAATCCCTATGGAGCGTTGAAAAAGACAGATAGAAAAGCGCTTACGTGACTGTGCTTTTAAAGGCAGCGATTTTCGCATGCCAGGGCACCCAGGCAAAGCTCATAAACTAACATTCACTTTAATGGTTGACTTTAAAATTAAAAATAGTAATATATGCCTCGCTTGAGACGGGCCATGCGGTAGCGTCTAGGGTGATGAAATCGGGATGTAGCGCAGTCTGGTAGCGCGCCTGCTTTGGGAGCAGGATGTCGGGGGTTCGAATCCCTCCATCCCGACCACACTTAACGCGAAAGGTAGTAGTTTGCTTTTCCATGGTTGTGGTCTAGTGCTCATCAGTATTCGTTATTTCTGAATGCTTTTTGTGCGCCCATAGCTCAACCGGATAGAGCAACGGCCTTCTAAGCCGTAGGTTGCGGGTTCGATTCCTGCTGGGCGTGCCACTTAATTCAGTGGTAACAACCTGTAAGAATCATATCATAAAGCCCGTACTAATCGTTTCTGCGTAAATTTGTCTTTGGTGGGTGTAGCTCAGGGGTAGAGCCCCGGATTGTGACTCCGGTGGTCGTGGGTTCAAGTCCCATCATCCACCCCATTACCCCAGCGTCAATCCATTCTGCTTACGCTTTCCCTTCTATTTGTTTAAGCCCTATCTATTTAAGCCCTGTCTGTTGAACCTTTATTTTTTTAATTCCTGTTTTGATTTCAGTGCCCTTCATAGGGATTTTTTGGTTTTTAGCGCGGCATTACTTTAATGCGGCTGCCTGCCATGTGCGTAAGTGGTTCAGGTATACCCAGTAAATACCCCTGCGCGTAATCAATGCCAATCTGATGTAAGGCATCCAGTGTTGCCTGAGTTTCCACAAACTCGGCAATTGTTTCGATGTTCAGTGCCTTGCCAACCGCATGAATGGCTTCGACCATTGCGCGATCAATCGGGTCCTGATGCACATTGCGGATAAAGCTACCGTCAATTTTAAGGAAGTCCACGGGTAGCTCTTTTAGATAGCTAAACGAGGATAGGCCGGTACCAAAGTCGTCTAATGCAAAACGGCAGCCGTACTCTTTCAGAGTGACCATTAACTCTCTGACTCTTGATAGCTGTGCAATGGCAGCACTTTCAGTAATTTCAAAACAGAGCGTCCCGTGGGGGAGGTCGGCGGTGGAGACTTGGCTAATCAGATCCTGGCAAAAATCGGGATCGGATAGTGAGGCCCCCGATAGATTTATGCCCCACAAACTATGTGAAAGCGATACTGAGTGACGGTGTTGGTCGCCAAGCCACGCTAGCGTATTGCGAATGACCCAGCGATCAATGCGGACCATAAAATGGTACCGCTCGGCGGCGGGTAAAAAGCTTCCTGGCGTAATGAGCGTGCCATGCTCTTCAAGGCGCAATAGTATTTCACGATAGCCGGGCCCGGTGGCGCGCACTGCATTAATCGGCTGGGCGTAAAGGCGGAAAGCGTCGTTGTCCAGCCCGTTTTGTAAGCGCTGAACCCACTGTAACTCTCCGTGCTTTTCCATTAGCGAGTGATCATCAGGCTGATAGCAGTGAATACGATTACGGCCTGCTTCTTTGGCAGCATAACAAGCCGCATCCGAGGCATGCAGCGCTTGAGTTAGCTGCATCGGTTGTTCCGGGCTAAGTTCAACCAAGCCGATGCTCACTCCAATACCAAACGTATGCCCCTGCCAGGCAAAGCGATAATTTTCGATATCGCTACGCAGTGCTTCCGCTATGGCTAGCGCCCGCTCCATTCCGCAGTCAGGTAGGAGTATGGCAAACTCGTCGCCGCCTAGGCGTGCGGCGGTGTCGCTGCTTCGCACGTGGGCTTTCAGTTTTAGTGCCACTTGGCGCAGTAGTTCGTCTCCGGCCAGGTGGCCACAGGTGTCATTGACGATTTTGAACTGATCGAGGTCCAGGTAGCACAGCACGTGCTGACCGTTATCGCTATTGAGTAAGTGAGTGAGTGATAGCTCAAAGGCCCGTCGGTTGAGCAGGTCAGTCAAGTTATCGTGGCTGACCTGGTAGCTCAGTTGTTCAGCAAGGTGGCGAGTGAAGCTAACATCTTGAAAGACCACCACTGCACCTAAGGTAATGCCACTGCGAGAGCGTATTGGTGAAGCGCTATGCTGAATGGGGGTCTGCGTACCATCACGCTGAAGGAGCAGGCAGTGCTCAGTGGAGTGTACAGGCGAAAGTTGAGTTAACACTTGGCGAGCAGGGTTGTTGAGCGGCTCAGCGCTGACTTCATCAATTAACTGATACACCACGTGAATGGGCTTATCCATGGCCTCTTTGTGTGTCCATCCCGTCAGCCGCTTGGCTTCTGCATTGATAAAAGTGACTTTGCCGCTGGCATCGCAGGTAATCACGCCATCGCCTATCGAGGCCAGCGTAGTGCGAGCAAGATCTCGTTCACGGTTTAACTGCTCTTGGAGCTGTTTGCGCTCAGTAATGTCCCGCACCATGCCTGAGCACTCTGAGTCTGAGCCGCTAGCACCCTCGCTAACCTGAATTTCTAAATAACGCATGCGCTTATCCGCAGTGCGCCGTTTTATTTCATGGCGTGCTCCTGGCGTAAGCGGGCTTCCCGACAGTAGCTGCGACACGGGCTGGCCAATAAGGTGTGAGGCTTCCACCTCAAAGAGCTGCTCAGCACCAGGATTCATACTGGTCAGTGTCCCGTCTGCCTGCCAAGTGATCACGCCATCGCGCAAATTACGCAGCATCACCCGGGTATGGCCAACAGCGCGCTCCAGAGCGGCGGTCACCCGATTATAACTGGCCGCTATCTCCCCGACTTCAGTAAACGGATCGGCCTCAATTCGCTGGCGCATATCGCCTTGTTCCTCATGCTGGCGCATGTGCTCGAGCAGTTGATTAAGCTCATTTTTTGCGCCGTGTTCCGCAAGGTTTAGGCCCAGTTTCTCCGCCTCAGGCGAAACACGCAGAGGCAGGAAACGCTGGGTGGTTCGGAATAGTAGCCATGCCGTGCCGAAGCTCCAGGCGCCGCAAACCACAACGCCAAGAAGTTGAGCCGCAAATTGAGCGGGGCGGGAGAGCCCGTTATCCAATAGCGTTAAGTCAGCAACCAGAGGGAGCGCGAGCGTCCCCCATATACCCGCGACTAGATGGGAGGGGATAGCGCTTACCGCGTCATCAATATGTTTGCTCAGCAACCACTCGCTAGTGAGCACCATCAGCACGCCACTAACCGCACCTAATGCAAAGGCCGCTGGCAAGGAAATGACGTGGGCACCAGCGGTCACTGCCACCAGACCAGCGATGGCGCCATTAATCGCATACATGACATCGGCATGGCGACGTGTCCGGAGTCCCATCAGCATGCCGGACAGAATGCCGCCCACAGCACCTAAAATAGTGTTAGCTAATATGCCTGGTATTTGAGTGGTAACGGCTAATGTGCTGCCACCATTAAAGCCAAACCAGCCTAAAATCATAAACAGAGCGCCTAGCATGGCGAGCGGCAGATTACCCGAGGTAAAGGCGGTGTGAGGTTTGCCGTGAGTGAAGCGTCCGCGACGGGGGCCAATGCAGAGTACGGCGGCGAGCGCTACCCAGCCCCCCATGCTATGTACGACCGTGGCGCCAGCAAAATCGACAAACCCCAGCGTGCTGAGCCATCCCTCTGCGCCTCCCAAAAGCCCGCCCCATGCCCAGTGGCCAAATACAGGGTAGATCAGTAGAGCGATCCAGAAGGCCGTCCATATATAGGCGATGAAGGGCATACGTTCTGCGACAGCGCCCGACACAATGGTTGCGGCGGTGGCGCAGAACATTGCTTGAAAGATAAAAACGGTAATGACCCAGCTGCTTGCCGGCTCTAACTGCCAGCCAAATAGTGTCGTACCTATTAAGCCGAAGTGAGAATCCCCAAACATGATGGCAAACCCTACTAACCAAAAAACACTGACGGCAATGGCAAAGTCCGCTACGTTTTTCATAGCGACGTTGATTGCGTTTTTGGTTCGCGTAGTGCCTGCTTCTAGGCAGAGAAAGCCAGCTTGCATTAAAAATACTAGGGCCGACGCCCAGAGTACCCAGAGGGTGTCCAGCAGCGAGCTATCCAAGTGCAGCGTGTCGGGCATAGCGACTTCCTTAGCATTTTTTGGTGCGGGCGCGCTTCTTTTTGGTGCTCAAGAAGGCGTGGCGCTGGGAAGGAGTGACCGTTAGCTAAGCGCTAACCGCAATCAGTAAAGCTTTCTTAATAGAAACCAAGCAATTGTTATGCCGCTAATAGTGTTGTCATCCTTTTTAACGATTTTGGCAGCACTTATTGCTGATTTAGTAAACTAAAATAGCGTTTTCTACTATATGAATGCGGTTAATTTGGTGATATTTTTCAATTAGATATTGGGCATCACTTGTGGTTCTGAATGGGTAAACGGGAGTGCATCATAATGGCGCGTCAAACGGTGGTTTTAGGAGCGGGCATGGTCGGTGTCAGCATTGCTTGGCATCTGCGCCAGCGTGGTCGTGAGGTGGCGCTGGTGGATCGCCTTCAGCCTGGCCGAGAAACCTCGTTTGGTAATGCGGGGATCATTCAGCGTGAGGCTGTCAGGCCTTACCCTTTCCCGCGTGATATGAAAACGCTATTGAGCGTGTTGCCTAACCGAAGAGTGGATATTCGCTACCGGCCTGGCGGAATGGTGAATGCTGCCTCGGCGCTGCTGCGCTATTGGATGAACTCTGCGCCTAAGGCCTATCAGAAGATTGTGCCGGAATACGCCTCGTTGATTCAGCTCTCACTACAAACCCACGGTCCGATGATTGAGGCCGCCGGGGCAGATCACCTGGTGCGTCGCCAAGGGTGGCTTGAGCTTTACCGTACGCCAGGGAAGCTAGCCGCGCGTTTGCAAGAGGCCGAAGAGGCGCGCCGCCTCTATGGGGTTGAGTTTGAGCAGTTGGATAGAGCGGCATTGACGGCCAAGGAGCCTGAGCTTAGCGATACCATTATTGGCGCTATTCATTGGCTTGATCCATGGACGGTTGCCGATCCTGGCGCATTAGTGGCGGCCTATGCCGAAGCGTTTAACAACGATGGCGGACGCACTCTTCAAGCTGATATCGAATCTGTTAAGCAGGTGGGTGAGCGCTGGCAAGTGATCACTGCAGCAGAAACTCTGGAAGCAGACGAAGTGGTCGTCGCCTTAGGCCCCTGGGCGGGTAGCTGGTTGAAAGAGTTGGGCTATCACTTTCCCACCTTTGTTAAGCGTGGCTACCATATGCACTATGCGCCTCAGCCATCGAGTAAGCTCAATTACTGGGTAATGGATGCCGAAGTGGGTTATCTGCTAGCGCCGATGAATGCGGGCATCCGTTTGACAACAGGGGCACAGTTGGACCACCTGGATGCTCCGCCCGATGCCAAGCAGTTGGCAGCGGCAGAAAAAGTCGCTCGTAGTATTTTTCCACTGGGAGAGCGGCGTGATGGAGCTCCCTGGAAGGGCGCGCGGCCTTGCCTGCCGGATATGAAGCCGGTGATTGGCCCGGCGCCCCGACACCCTGGCTTATGGCTTGCTTTTGGGCATGGCCACCAGGGCTTTACCCTGGGCCCGGCCACCGGTCAACTATTGGCGGACATGGTTGAGGGTAAGCCCACCGCCATTAATATGGCGCCCTTTCGAGCCGACAGGTTTTGAGTTAGCTGTTTCTGGGTTAGCTATTTCTGGGTTAACTGCGGTGAATAAAATAGTGCGCTATTCATTAATGATTGAGCGTGCTAAGCCGATAGTAGTAATGGGTAGTACTAGCAGCGGGACTATTTTTTGCCAATAACCTAATGCTTTGCTAGCCTGTAAATACATTTGCACACGATGGGGTGGAAATATGGATGTAGGCATTAGCAGTTCTGTCAGCGCTTCGTTGTACATGAACCAAGCGCAGACCGCTGAGCAGGCCCAAATGCAGGTGTTTAAAGAAGCCCTAGACACCCAGGCTCAGCAAGTCACTGAAGTATTGGCTTCAGCTGATACGGGTGAACAGCCTGATCTAGCAAAAGAAGGTAATGTAGGCACCCAGGTAAATACATTCGCCTAACACGCTTTGAACGTATCAATTTGTGTTTTTTAACACGATAAAACGCTGACTTGTTCAGCGTTTTTTTTCGTTTTTTCCCCGTTGGGTTACCTAAAGCCACCAGCGACAAAAGCATGCTCCAAGCGTTACAATTGCCGCAATGGACATAGCTCAACCCGTGGTGGTCAGTTAATTGAGTGCTGCGCTGAGTATTTATATTTGAAGAGGCACAATGAAAGAAACTCAATTAGCCCGTGAAGCTGAGCTTCGCAGGACATTTGCTATTATCTCGCACCCCGATGCGGGTAAAACCACGATCACTGAAAAGATGTTGCTGTTCGGTAACGCGATCCAGCTGGCTGGCTCGGTGAAGAGTAAGCGAAATGATCGGCACGCCACCTCAGATTGGATGAAGATGGAGCAGGAGCGGGGTATTTCTGTCACTACCTCGGTGATGCAGTTCCCCTACGGCGGGCGTATCGTCAACTTGCTGGATACCCCTGGTCACGAAGACTTTTCTGAGGATACCTACCGGACGCTGACGGCGGTTGACTCTGCTTTGATGGTGATCGATGGGGCCAAAGGCGTTGAGGACCGTACCATTAAACTGATGGAAGTGTGTCGTCTACGTACGACGCCGATTCTCACGTTCATCAACAAAATGGATCGAGATATTCGTGACCCCATTGAAGTCATGGATGAAGTTGAAACGGTGCTGAATATCCAGTGTGCGCCGATGACTTGGCCGATTGGCATGGGGCGACACTTCAGAGGCGTCTACCACCTTTATAATGACGTGGTGCATCTTTACACCCAGGGGCAGGGTAGCCGGATACCTGATGACAAACGCATTGAGGGCTTACATAGCCCAGAAGTCGATGCTGTTCTGGGGGAAGATCAGGCCGAAGAGTTGCGCATGGAAGTAGAGCTTGTGCGGGGCGCCTCCCATGCGTTTGATTTGGACGCTTATCGTCGCGGAGAGCTTTCGCCAGTCTATTTCGGTACCGCCATGGGCAACTTTGGGGTGCGCGAAATGATGGATGGCTTTGTGGAGTATGCGCCGCCGCCACAGGCTCATGAAACGGATACCCGGGAAGTCACTGCGGATGATGAGCGCTTTACCGGTTTCGTATTTAAGATCCAGGCCAATATGGACCCCAATCACCGTGATCGCATCGCGTTTTTGCGGGTCTGCTCGGGCAAGTACGAAAAAAATATGAAGATGCGCCATGTGCGCATTGGTAAGGACGTGAAAATCGCCGATGCCTTGACCTTTATGGCCTCTGATCGCTCTCAAGTGGAAGAAGCCTGGCCTGGCGATATTATCGGTTTGCATAACCACGGTACCATTCAGATCGGCGATACCTTTACCGTGGGTGAGGATATGCGCTTTACCGGTATTCCTCATTTTGCCCCAGAATTATTTAAGCGTGTGCGACTTAAAGACCCGCTTAAAATGAAGGCGCTACAAAAGGGCTTGCAGCAGCTTTCTGAAGAAGGGGCTACCCAGGTCTTTATGCCCATGGATAACAACGACCTGATTCTGGGTGCCGTGGGTACGCTGCAGTTTGATGTGGTCGCCCACCGCCTAAAAGAAGAGTACAAGGTCGACTGTCTGTATGAAGGTATCAATGTACAAACAGCGCGCTGGGTATACTGTGAAGATAGTAAAAAGCTGGAAGAGTTTAAGCGTAAAGCCAGTGCCAATTTGGCCATTGATGGTGGCGGCTACCTGACCTATATCGCACCGACAAGGGTTAACTTGCAGATGACCCAAGAGCGCTGGCCGGACATTCGCTTCCAGCCTACCCGGGAGCACTAGTGTTTAAGTGTCAGTTTTTAGATGCTAGGTTGTTAACCGTCTAGGTGTCTCTATGCTGGTTGATGCCCACTGCCATCTCGATTTTGCCCAGTTCGATGATGATCGAGCTGACGTAATTGAGGCCGCCAAGGCTTTAGGCGTAAGGCGCTTTGTGGTGCCGGGCACTACCCGTGCCCGCTGGCAGCAGGTGCTGGCGTTGAACGAGCGAGCGGATATCTCGGTATGCCTGGGGCTGCACCCCTACTTTTTAGACCAGCATCAGGAAGCGGATATTGACTCGCTTGATCACATGCTAAGTGAACACCCTGAAGTGGTGGCGGTGGGAGAGTGCGGTATCGATGGGCGTTTTAGCGACAGTGTTGAGGCGCAGTGGCACTACTTTGATGCCCAGTTGAAATTAGCCAAACAGCATGCCCTGCCGGTGGTGGTGCACTGCGTTCGGGCCAACGATAAAGTTGCACAGCGTCTTCGCCAGTTGGCGCTTCCCCAAGCAGGCCTCATTCACGCCTTTTCTGGTTCAATTGAGCAAGCGACCAAGTTTATCGATTTAGGCTTTAAGCTAGGGTTGGGCGGTGCAGTGACCTATGAACGGGCCAAGCGTTTGCATAAAACGGTCAAAGCGCTGCCTGACGATGCGTTTGTACTTGAAACCGATAGCCCTGATATGCCGCTAAGTGGCCATCAGGGTGTTCGCAATGAGCCGCAGCGTATCGCTGAGGTATGTGATGCCGTGGCTCAATTGCGCGGGCAAACAAGTGAAGAGATAGCGGCCCGGAGCAGCGCCACCGCCACACAGCTATTTGGCTTAGCCGAATCCTAACCGCTAATCGTGATGGCCAACTGCTCGGGGTCCACGCGCTCAATGGCGTAGGGCAGCGGTAGAAGAGTGAGGGGCTTACCCGCTAAAAATAGCGGCGTTGCTTCTTCAGCAACCTTGGTACTCATTACCGCCAGCAGTTCAACGCTGCCTTGTTCGTCCGCCGCGCTGACCACCACTTCGCCCACCGCTTTGTCATCGCTATTGACCACGCTGGCGCCCACTGCGGGCAACGATTCAGCCTTAACGCTGGCGCGCATTAAGCGTTTTTTTACCTGGCCGCGAAAGTGTGCTCTTGCCACCACTTCTTGGCCGGTATAGCAGCCTTTTTTAAAGCTAATCCCCCCCAGCGCTTCCCAATTGAGCATTTGGGGTAAGAAATGATCCTGCTGGACATCGGTCAGCCACGCTAGGCCGTTACGAATATCCTCAAGTTGCCAGGCGTTGCGGGTGGCTTCGTCATCATCGACCTGGATATCATTGCCATTGATATGACTATCGAAACAGAATAGCCAGCGCGGTGTCTCACCTGGGTAGCGTATTACACAGTGTTGGTCACTGGTGGAGTGGGTGCCTACCTGTTGAGGAAGCGCCAGGTTAAATTGCTCAGCCAGCGCTGATGCCTCTTCACTGGCGCCGATGAAGCTAAAGTCAGGCATGGGAATCAATTCAGCCCGGTAGAAAGCGGCAAATTTTTTAAGATGGTTAGCTAAACTATCTAGCAAGGAGTGACTGAGTAGCAGTCGGAAATGATCATCGCCGATACGCAGCAGCTGTGCATTGGCCAGCATTCGGCCTTTGGGCGTGCAGAAACAGGTAAGCGGGGCAAATTGCCCATTCGCCAAATTGACCTGCGCACTTGTCTGCCCCTGTAGAAACTTTTCAGCATCCACGCCTTTCACATCCAACGCTGCTAAATGGTTAAGGCGGACGCTGCCATAGGAAATATTGGATGAAGAGGCGGTCGCCATAAAAACTCCTAATGAAAATATGAATACGTCTACTTTGCGTTTAACGTCTATCGTTACTAAGTGTGGGCAGGAAGCGCAGATTGCAAGGCACCTTTAGCGTGCTAGACTCTTTGCCTTGTATCAGTTTTGCATAGGTCAACAGGCAGGAATTTGTTATGGCGCAGCAATCGTTATCCTTTCAGGGCGTTAAAACCGTCGACCAAGTCAATAAGATTACCACTGCGCTGATGATGCTTGAAGGCGTTGATAGCGCTGAAGTGGGCCGTCACGGTGCCGATGTGGATGGCAGGGCGAAGCGAGAAACGCTCGTCCGTGCCATTGAAAAACTCAACTTAGGCATAAAGGTATCCTAATGCATCCGCCGATTACCGTTATCAGTGAACGCAACAGCGTCTTTAGGCAACGCGTTGAGGTCAAAGGCTTGGAAGATCTCTACGCGGACGTCCCACCTGTTGTGGGTGGCGATGGCAGCGCACCTGATCCTCATGACTACTTTGATATTGCCCTGGGCACTTGCAAAGCGATTACCGTACAAATGTACGCCAAACGTAAACAGTGGTCACTTGAAGGTATTACGGTCACCGTGCAACGGGATGATAGTCAGGAAAAAAAGGGCATCTACAAAGTAGACGTTGCATTGGAGCTGCACGGTATATCTGATCCGGACCAGCGGGCCCGGCTGGAAGATATTAGCCATCGCTGCCCCATCCAGCGACTGATGACCGAGTCCACCGTAGAGATCGCCACGCGTCTAGTTTGATTCTTTTCTTAACTAGTTGTCCTTAGTCTAATTTGCCCTTGTTTAGGAGTCGTGATGAGCAAAGCCTTTCGGTTGCAGTCTAAATTTCAGCCCGCTGGTGACCAACCTGCCGCCATTAAAGGGTTGATTAGTGGTCTGGAATCAGGACTTGCCCATCAGACGCTGTTAGGGGTAACCGGGTCGGGTAAAACCTTTACCATGGCCAATGTGGTTGAGCAGCAGCAGCGACCAACCATTGTGATGGCGCCGAACAAAACCCTTGCTGCGCAGCTATACGGGGAGTTCAAGTCGTTTTTCCCTGATAATGCGGTGGAGTACTTTGTCTCCTATTACGACTACTATCAACCGGAAGCCTATGTGCCTTCGTCGGATACGTTTATCGAAAAAGATGCCTCGATAAATGATCATATTGAACAGATGCGGCTGTCTGCCACAAAGGCGTTACTCGAGCGGCGGGATGCCCTGATTGTGGTATCCGTCTCGGCTATTTACGGTCTGGGTGATCCGGACCAATACCTGAAAATGCGCCTCCACTTCACCCGTGGCGAACTGATCGACCAGCGTGCCTTTCTTCGCCGTCTGGCTGAGCTGCAATACACGCGTAATGACATGGATTTTCGCCGTGGTACCTATCGCGTGCGAGGGGACGTGATTGATATCTTCCCCGCTGATTCGGATGAAGAAGCAGTGCGGGTAGAGTTATTTGATAGTGAGATTGACACCATTCGTTTGTTTGATCCGCTGACGGGCGCAGTGCGCGGCGAAGTACCGCGCATGACTATATATCCTAAATCTCACTATGTGACGCCAAGAGAAACCATCTTAGGTGCCATCGATGCTATCAAAGGGGAGCTTAAAGAGCGCCTGGAGTGGATGCGTAAGCACGAGCGGCTGGTAGAGGCTCAGCGCCTAGAGCAGCGTACACTTTACGATATTGAGATGATGCTTGAGCTAGGCTATTGCAATGGCATTGAGAACTACTCCCGCTACCTTTCTGGCCGCGCACCCGGCGAGCCACCTCCGACGTTTTTTGATTACTTGCCCGACGATGCTTTGCTGTTTATTGATGAATCCCACGTTAGCGTGCCCCAGGTAGGCGGCATGTATAAGGGGGATCGCTCCCGTAAAGAGACATTGGTTGAGTACGGGTTCCGGCTACCGTCAGCGCTGGATAATCGTCCCATGAAGTTTGAAGAGTGGGAGTCTATTTCACCACAGACTATCTTTGTTTCGGCTACGCCGGGCCGTTACGAGGGCGAGCACGCTAGCCAAACGGTCGAGCAGGTGGTAAGGCCCACTGGGCTGCTGGATCCTGAAATAGAAGTGCGTCCAGCCAGTACCCAGGTGGATGACCTGCTCTCGGAAATTGGCCTGCGTACGGCGGTGGGCGAGCGGGTGCTGGTCACCACGCTGACTAAACGCATGTCCGAGGATCTCACCGAATACTTTGATGAACACGGTATTCGAGTGCGCTACTTGCACTCTGATATCGATACGGTGGAACGGGTAGAAATTATCCGCGATCTGCGCTTGGGTAAATTTGATGTGCTGGTGGGCATTAACCTATTGCGAGAGGGCTTGGATATTCCTGAGGTCTCCCTCGTCGCAATTCTGGACGCTGATAAAGAGGGTTTCCTGCGTTCTGAGCGCTCTTTGATTCAAACCATTGGACGTGCAGCGCGTAACGCCCATGGTAAGGCGATTCTGTACGGCGACCGAATTACTGATTCGATGCGCAAAGCCATCGATGAAACTGAGCGTCGGCGCGCCAAGCAAACTGAACACAACCTAGAGCATGGTATTACGCCAACGACCGTCACGCGCTCGGTGGCCGATATTCTGGAAGCGGCCCAGGCGCCGGGTAAGAAGAACAGCCGCCGACGTGGCAATGAGCGCAAAGTGGCTGAAACGGCCGCTGATTACGATGTGGCGAACATGAGTAGCCGTGATCTGTTGGGGGCTATCAGCAAGCTTGAGGATGCCATGTTTGAAGCGGCGCAAAATCTGGAATTTGAAGAAGCCGCAAGGCTGCGCGATCAGCTTCATCAAATGAAAGAAAAGCAGCTGGCGCTGGGTTAGCGGTATGCCAGAAGGGCCGGAAATTCGTCGCGCAGCGGATCGTATTCAGAAGCAGATAGGCGGCAGAGTACTTGAGGGTGCGTGGTTCGCCTTCCCTGAGCTTGCCGTAGAAGCGGATTCGCTAATAGGCATGCAGGTTTCTCGTGTAGATACATGGGGAAAAGCCATGCTGATACGGTTTGCAGACCAGCGCGTGCTGTACTCCCATAACCAACTTTATGGCGTTTGGAAACTGCACCAGGAAGATAAACCGCCCGCCACTAAACGTACTCTGCGCGTGCGATTGTCAGCAGAAGGGCGCTGTGCAAGCCTCTACAGCGCATCGGACATCTCTCTGTGGCATGAAGGCAACCTTGGTCAGCACCCGTTTTTATCCCGCCTGGGGCCTGATTTGTTAAGTCAGGACATCACCCTGGAGCAGGTAAAGCAACGCTTGCGATTAAAGCAGTTTCAGCGGCGGCGGTTAGGCGTCCTGTTACTTGATCAAGGCTTGGTCGCGGGACTAGGCAATTACTTGCGGTCTGAAATTCTTTTTTTTGCGCGTTTGCACCCTCAGCAGCGTCCCATTGATTTGACCGACTCTCAGATAGAGCTTCTCGCTGAGTGCATCGTGGGCATTACCCAGCAGGCCTATCAGCAGGCAGGGGTTACCAGCACGCCTGCATGGATTGAACAGGCTGTTAGCGCTGGCGAGCCCCGACGACAGTGGCGGTTTACCGTGTTTGAACGTGCTGGCCTTGAGTGTCATCGCTGTGGGGCGGTGATTGAGCGAAAGATGGTTAGCTCAAGACGACTTTACCTCTGCCCGCGTTGCCAAGCTGATTAATACTCTGCTGTTTATACCGTTATCTTGTTTCTAGATGCATACTCAAATCAAGCCTTGGTGAACTACACAGTCATCAGGTTGAGGAGTGCTGCCGCACAACTGGCAATACGGTATACTTATCTAACGCTTAGACGGCCACCTCCGCACTCGCGGGAAAAGCCGCAGACTAGACGATAACCTAGGAGCAGTTAGTCCATGACCGTGATTCGCCAGGACGACGTTATTCAAAGCGTTGCCGATGCTCTGCAGTACATCTCTTACTACCATCCTAAAGATTTTATTGATGCGATGGCCGCCGCCTACGAGCGTGAAGAGAATCCCGCTGCTAAAGATGCTATCGCCCAAATTTTAATTAATTCACGTATGTGCGCCACCGGGCATCGCCCGATTTGCCAAGATACCGGCATTGTCACCGTGTTCGTTCATGTGGGTATGAACGTTACTTGGGACGCGGATATGAGCCTGGACGACATGATTAATGAAGGTGTTCGTCGTGCCTATCTGCTCCCGGATAATATTCTGCGTGCTTCCGTTCTCGCAGACCCAGACGGCAAGCGTGCAAACACCAAAGACAACACGCCGGCGATTATTCATCACTCGATAGTGCCTGGTGACAGCGTGGATATTCACGTGGCTGCCAAAGGCGGTGGTAGTGAAGCCAAGTCTAAATTTGCCATGCTGAACCCTTCCGACAGCGTTGTGGATTGGGTGATGGAGCAACTACCCAAAATGGGTGCTGGGTGGTGCCCCCCCGGCATGCTGGGTATTGGTATTGGCGGTACCGCTGAAAAGGCAATGATGATTGCCAAAGAGGCGCTGCTTGATCCTATCGATATTCAGGATTTGCAGGCCCGCGGCGCGAGCAACCGTGCTGAAGAGCTACGCTTAGAGCTGTTTGATAAGATCAACAAGAGCGGTATTGGTGCTCAGGGGTTAGGCGGCTTAACCACCGTATTGGATATCAAGGTGAAGGACTACCCGACCCATGCGGCCAACAAGCCGGTGGCGATTATTCCCAACTGTGCGGCGACACGTCATACCCACTTTACACTCGATGGCTCTGGTCCCGCAGTGCTGGAAGCGCCGAAACTCGAAGATTGGCCAGAAATCACACGTGAAGCAGGGGCTAACGTGAAGCGGGTTAACCTCGATACGGTGACGCCTGCCGAAGTCAAAACGTGGCAGCCAGGTGACACGCTATTACTTAACGGTAAACTGTTAACCGGCCGCGACGCCGCTCATAAACGCATGATTGATATGCTGGCGAAAGGTGAACCACTCCCTGTTGATATGAAAGGGCGCTTTATCTACTACGTAGGCCCGGTGGATCCGATTGGTGACGAAGTGGTGGGACCAGCTGGACCGACAACGGCAACGCGTATGGATAAATTTACCCGCACAATGCTCGAAGAAACAGGCTTGCTCGGCATGGTGGGTAAAGCAGAGCGTGGCCAACTGGCGATTGATGCGATTCGTGATAACGAGGCGGTTTACCTCATGGCTGTTGGTGGGGCTGCTTACCTGGTCGCTCAAGCGATCAAGAAGTCTCGGGTAGTCGGTTTTGAAGACCTTGGTATGGAAGCGATTTATGAATTTGAAGTGGAAGATATGCCCGTCACCGTGGCCGTTGATAGCCTAGGGACTTCAGTTCACCAAACAGGCCCAGCCAAGTGGAAAGAGATCATTGCTCAATCAGCCTAACAAGCAGATTATATTTGCTTAGGTGTTTGACTGTATGTTGAGCAAGCGCTGGACGATAGGGGCCTCGCTATAGGCGAGGCCCCTGCATTATTGATATTTGGTTGGCGTGATCTACGCGCATGAGGAAGTGGCTATGGCCTCCTGGTTGCTAGGGACCAGCATTCTACTGATACACGTTTTAGGTATTGTTTCAGCCATTATGGCGCTGATGTCGAGTCGTACCTCTCAAGGTGCCGTTGCTTGGATTATATCGCTGCTTACCTTTCCCTATGTTGCATTACCAGCCTATTGGTTTTTTGGTCGGCCACGGTTTTATGGCTACGTGTCTGCCCGCGGGCAGCGTGACACGGTGTTACGCCGCGCCCTAGTGCGTTATCGGGCTAATGTGTTGCCTTACGTGGCGCCATCAAGCAATGCCGACATTCAAGCTGTCGAACAACTCGCCATGATGCCTTTAACCCATGGTAACAAGGCGACCCTATTAATTGATGGCCCAGCGACGTTTGAGAGCCTTTTTGACGGTATCGACCGCGCTGATGAGTACATCCTCGTGCAATTCTTCATTGTCCGCAATGATGCCTTGGGTCAGCGGCTGCAACGCCATTTACAGCGCGCGGCCCAGCGAGGCGTGCGTGTTTACTTTCTTTATGATGAGGTGGGAAGCCGTAAATTAAGCGAAAGCTATTTACGTGATTTAATCACCGAGGGGGTGGTTGTCAGTGCATTTCGTTCTTCACGCGGTTTCAAGCATCGTTTTCAGCTGAATTTCCGTAATCACCGAAAAGTGATGGTGATTGATGGTAAAGAGGGCTGGGTGGGCGGCTTTAATGTTGGGGTTGAGTATTTAGGTGACAACCCACGTCATGGCCCTTGGCGGGATACCCACCTAAAGCTCGAAGGTCCAAGTGTACTGGGCTTGCAAGAAGCGTTTTGGGAGGATTGGCACTGGGCTACCGATGAGGTGATTAGCTTACAATGGCAAGCCGAGGTTCTCTCTACAAGCGATCATCATGTGGTCATAGTGCCGTCGGGACCTGCCGACCGCCAAGACACTGCCAGCCTGCTGGTGCAGCAGGTGATTCAGAGTGCCAAGCAGCGGTTATGGGTCACTAGCCCCTATTTCGTGCCGGATCAGGGTGTTCAGGATGCCCTACGACTCGCCGCGATGCGGGGTGTCGATGTCCGGGTCATGATTCCTGAGCGCCCCGATCATTTGTTAGTTTTTTTATCGGCATTCTCATTTTTGCCTGATATGTTGAGAGCGGGTGTGAAAATATACCGTTATCTTCCTGGCTTTCTACATCAAAAAGTTATGCTGGTAGATAGCGATACAGCCACGGTGGGCACGGTTAATTTAGATAACCGTTCATTTCGCTTAAACTTCGAGATTACCGCCTTTATTCCCAGTCGGGAATTTGCCGTCAGCGTAGAAGCAATGCTTAAAAATGATTTTGATAAGTGTCGCCGTGTGACTATGGATGAAATTAATCAACGTCCCATGTGGATGAAAGTAGTTTCGCGCGCTGCTTATTTAATGGCGCCAGTTCAGTAATGGGCGAATGGCGGGTGGGACAAGGAGTCATGGGTGAATCTTGAAACGAAATGGTTAGAGGATTTTGTAGCGCTAGCCAACACGCGCAGTTTTTCTGCATCAGCGCGCCAACGGCATGTTACTCAGCCAGCGTTTAGCCGCCGCATACGGGCATTAGAGCAAGCGGTTGACGTCACGTTGGTAGACCGCTCCACGACACCTATCGGCCTGACACCAGAGGGACAGCTGTTTTTGGTGACGGCGCGTAATTTGGTTGAGCAGTTAAATGAGTCGCTCAGTCATTTGCGGGGGCTTTCCATTGCCAATGAAGCGCTGGATATAGTCGCTGCCCACTCTTTGGCGTTGAGTTTTTATCCTCCCTGGATATCCCGGTTGCAGAAAGGGTTAGGAGAACTCCCTACGCGCTTGGTCGCCATGAACGTTGGTGAGGCTATTCATGTGCTGAGGGAGGGTAACTGTGATCTGATGCTCGCCTATTACGATCCTTTTGCCACCATGCAGTTAGACGCAGAAGTGTTTCCATCTTTTTCGATCGGCAAAGTCAACATGCTGCCCGTATCGCTGCCCGATGAAAAGGGCATGCCATTGCACTCCCTGCAAGATGACAGTTCGATTCCCTATCTGTCGTATACCCAAGGCGCCTTTTTAGGGCGCAGCGTGCGTATGCTGTTGAAAAATGATCCGTTACGTTTGAAGTTGCGTACCGTCTACGAAACAGCCATGGCTGAAGGCTTGAAAGGGATGGTGCTGCAGGGCATTGGGATGGCCTGGATACCTGATTTTTGCATTCGAGAGGAGTTAAAAAGCGGCCGCTTGGTAAGAGCTGGCGACACGTGCTGGGATATTCCTTTAGAAATTCGCCTATACCGTTGCTCTATGGTCCATAAACCAGGCGTCGAGCGTTTATGGCGGCAGATGATGAAGTTGCCACGTGATTTCCTGCAAGCGTGACGTGTTGTCCGCCTGCAGGGCCTCGCTGCTCTTATAGGGCTTAGCTGCTGCCAAAATCGGCGGGTAAGCCGAGGAAGTTTTGAATAATAAAGAAGTGATCTTCAAACAGGCTGTCAGGTTCAAGGTCGGCAAGGGCTACCCAGCGTGCATGCTCGCCGCCTTTAACAGGTTTTAAACGAGGCAGTTGCTGGTCAGGCCGTAGCGCAAAGTAGAAGGCTTCTGCAAGAGTACGCCCGCGCCAGCTACGGTGGGGTTCATCAAACAACCGCTGGCCGCGCAGCGAACCCTTCAACACCGGTTCGGGAACCTTCAAGCGCAGGCGTTCACGAAGTTCACGTAAGCAGGCATCCAGTAGCCGCTCATGAGGATTAATAAAGCCCCCGGGAAGAGCAAAAAGCCCTTTGCCTGGCGCCGCAGTACGCCGAACCAACAGAACATGCCCAGACTGTACCACCACGGCATTGACCGTTACGAAAATAGGCGGATAGGGGGCCTGTGCCCAGGCTTGGCGGTATTGGTCTAACAAATGCTGCTCTTCCAGCAATTGAAGGTAGTCACTTCCTTTGCAGAATTGCCTGACGCTGGTGACAACACCTGGCGGCAAATCATGATAAGCGCCGGTGGTTAAGTAATCCTCCGTTGAGCCCGGTGAGCGGAACAAGCGCTCGCGAATTTGACTTGCTGAAATTCCTTCTACGGAAGGTACGCTTACCGATTCCCACTGGGGGAACAGGGACAGGTAGTAACTCGACTGCCCGCGGCTCGCCCCAATCAACCCAATGCGAGGCAAGCGGGCATTAGCGGGCGTTGCCAAATCACGTACTTTGCGCTGTACGTCGCGCACCCAGACATCATCGTTATACAGGGCATCCAGAAGTGGAGACACCTCCAGACGTTGATTGTCCGCGTCATCAAAGGCGGCGCGAATCATGGTTTGACGCTCGTCAAACTGCCAAGGGTTTCTCAATGAGCGGGCTTGCCAAGCAGACCCTACCAATACAATCACTTGCCGGGCACGCTTTAACGCTTCGCAAATGATCGCTAGATGCCCTAAATGTGGCGGTTGAAAACGTCCAATAAATACCAAGCAGTCAAAGTCGCAGGTGGTCGCAGAGCGCACATTGTCAGTGCCCATTGAAGCTTCCCTTTTCATTTGGTGGTTGTCGCTTGGTGATATGAGCCAACTATTATGAGCGGCAGTATGGGGAGCTGCAACGTAGCAGAAAACTGCGCTCAACGTTTTGGTTAGGTATGCTAAGCAGGTAACAAGTTGATAGGTCCTAATAAAGCATACTTATATGGCGGTGACCCAGGGAGTGGAAATGATTAAACGAGCAGCTTATTTCTGGTGGAAAGTCTTACAGGATGCCATTTCGCTATGGTTAGAGCGCAATGCGTTCAGCTATGCGGGCTCCTTGGCTTTTTACACGCTCTTTTCGTTAGCTCCTACGATTATTATCGCGGTCACGGTGATTGGCGTTGTATTAGGTGAGGACGCAGCTCAAGGGCAGATAGTGGCCCAGTTGGAAGGTACATTAGGCTTAGAAGCAGCGGCTGCAATTGAACAAGCGGTGGCTCAATCTCGAATTGAAGAGTCTGGATTACTGCCCACCATTTTAGGCGCATTTGCACTGCTGGTGGGCGCCACTACGGTGTTTGCGCAAATGCAATTTTCACTTAATACAATTTGGGGAGTAACAGCAAAGCCTACTTCCAATAGCGCGTTTATTTTTTTAAAGAGTCGACTGCTATCATTAACGGTAGTGCTATCGATAGGCTTTATCTTGCTGGTGTCACTGGTGCTAGGGGTTGTGTTGCGAGGGATGCTTCATGCGGCTGATAATTTATTGCCCTATGCTAGTTTTCTAACCACATCGCTCGAGTCGTTGATTTCTTTAGGTGTCGTTATTTTACTGTTCGCGACTATTTTTAAAGTGTTGCCTGACGTTGTTTTGCACTGGCAGGATGTGTTTATAGGTGCCGTGGTAACGGCGATTTTGTTCACTATCGGCCGCAGCTTAATCGCCATTTATCTGGCGTATACCGCCACAGCGTCTACCTATGGCGCCGCTGGTTCTGTGGTAATGATCTTGCTATGGGTTTATTACAGCTCACTCATCTTGCTGTTTGGCGCGGCTTTTACCCGATCTTTGCTGTTGCGCCGTGGGCGTCCTCTAATACCCCGCAATAGTGCGGTAGTCGTTAAACGTGAGTTTGTCTAATTAGAAGTTTCATAACATTCGTTAAGAAGATAACAGTGAGGGGAGGTAGGCATGACTGACTGCTGCGTGCGTGCCCTGGTCACCGGTAAAGTGCAGGGTGTCTATTATCGTCGCGCTACTTTAGAGCAAGCGCTTCAGCATGGCATCACAGGCTACGCTAAGAATCTGCCGGATGGACGCGTAGAGGTATTGATGTGTGGCCACCCAGATATGGTCAATCGGTTAAGTGAGTGGCTGTGGCAGGGCTCAGAAGGAGCGCAGGTGACCCATGTCGAGCTCGACGTGCTGGATAACCACCGCGCCCCTGGCCACTTTGCCACGTACTAGTTTGCTAAGCGCTAGCAGTCTGACGGGCTAGCGGTATCGCGTTTGTCTAGGCGTGGGCTCACGCCTGACTTTTCCATTGGGCAATATTGTTTGCCGTCAGAGCGACAATATTTTGCCGCGCTTCCGGTGTGATCCAGGCATTGTGAGGCGTAACAATTAAATTCAGCGGCTCGCTGAGGGCGTCCAGCAGGGGATGACCCTCTGTAGGCGGCTCGGCGGGCAATACATCAACTGCTAACCCTCCGAGCTTGCCACTGCGCAGCGCATCCAGTGCAGCTACTTCATCAATAATGCTCCCCCTTGCGCAGTTGACCAGCAGCAACGAGGGTTTGGCATTGGCCAAACGTTGTTGATTGATTAAGTGCCTGGTGGATTCGTTTAGCGGGCAGTGAAGGCTAATTATGTCGGCATCAGGTAATAAATCGTCTAATGATGCGCGTTTGTCTTGAGCCTCATTACCTGGGCGAGCCGCAAAGGTGACACGCATGCCAAAGGCCTCTGCCAGGCGGGCGACTTCGGAGCCAAGCTCGCCTTGTCCAACCATGACTAAGTGCTTGCCCGCTAGCTGTAGCGTGACATGATCCTGTAGGCAAAAGAAGGGGCTACGCTGCCATTCCCCGGCGGCTAAGTCGCGCTGATAAAGGGGGAGTCGATTGGCTAGGGTAAGCATCAGCATAAGTGTATGCTGAGAAACGCTGGCGGTGCCGTAAGCCGACACGTTTTTAACCTCGATGTTGTTAGCTTTAGCGGCGTCGAGGTCAATATTGTTTAAGCCTGTTGCCAACACGCATATCAAACGTAATTTAGGCAGCTGCTGGAGCGTTTCAGCGTCGAGGATTACCTTATTGACAATCGCAATGTCGGCATTCGCGAGCCTTTCCAGCGCTTGTCCTGTTGAGCTTTGCTCATATACCTCTAGGTGTGAGACGGACTCTTTGATAGCGGTCAAGTCGATCTCGGGGCCGAGGCTTTGCGCATCCAGTATCACCGCATGGGGCATTTTATTCTCTCCATTCATTGCCGGGGCTGCATAACCTTGCTCGGCAGGGGTCACAAAAGGGTATAATGGTGCCGCTTTATCAACCGCAGCCTTGGAATTTATTCCGTCCGGCCACATATTGGCAGCCTGGTAGCGTTTATGTTTGCCACTATAATCTGTCAGCAATGAGTCTGTCAGAGCTGAGCCTATCAGAGTTGAGCTTTTTAGGAGCCATCAACATGCCTATTTACGAATACGAGTGCAAGGCCTGCGGTCATCGCATGGAAAAGTTACAAAAAATCAGCGCCGATCCTCTCAAGGATTGCCCTGCATGCCAGAGCGATGGCCTGGAGCGACTAGTTTCCGCGGCGGGTTTCCGTTTGGCAGGTGGCGGTTGGTACGAAACCGATTTTAAAACGGGAAGTAAAAAAAATCTGGTCGCTGACGGGAAATCAGCATCGTCTGATGCCGGTAAAAGCAGCGAAGCCAGTACCACGTCTAAAGGCGTTGCTTCCAAAGACAAGGGCGCCGCGGCATAGCCGCGGCAGTCAGGGTCGGGACGGCCCGCGACACCCAAATTGCCACGTAACAGAACAGGATTAGACATGCGCAGCCATTATTGCGGCCAGCTGAATGAAACTTTGGTGGACCAAACGGTCACGGTATGCGGATGGGTTCATCGCCGCCGTGACCACGGCGGGGTAATTTTCCTTGATATGCGCGACCGTGATGGTATCGCCCAGTTCGTGGTCGACCCGGATACCGCTGAGGCGTTCGCTAATGCCGACCGTGCCCGCAGTGAATATGTCCTGCGCATTACTGGACGCGTTCGGCTGCGCCCTGAGGGAACTCAGAATGCCAATATGCCGACAGGCATGATTGAAGTGTTGGCAAAAGAGGTTGAGGTGCTTAACTCGGCCATTACCCCGCCTTTCCAGCTTGATGAGCATGGTAAAGTGGGCGAAGAAGTGCGTTTAAAGCACCGCTATATCGATCTGCGTCGTCCAGACATGATTGAGAAACTGCGTCTGCGCTCACGCATTTCGCATAACGTTCGCGCGTACCTGGAGAATCAGGGCTTCCTGGATATCGAAACACCGGTCCTGACGCGTGCTACACCAGAAGGTGCTCGGGATTACTTGGTGCCTAGCCGTACTCATGCGGGCAGTTTCTTTGCATTACCTCAGTCTCCCCAATTGTTCAAACAGCTATTAATGGTGGCGGGCTTTGACCGTTACTATCAAATTGCTAAATGTTTCCGTGATGAAGATCTGCGCGCTGACCGGCAGCCTGAATTCACCCAGATTGATATTGAGGCGTCGTTCGTCGAAGAGAACGACATCATGGGTATTACCGAAGCCATGATTCGTCAGCTTTTCCAAGACGTACTGAGTGCTGAATTACCAGCCTTCCCGCGCATGACCTGGCAAGAGGCGATGAATCGTTTTGGGTCTGACAAGCCTGATTTACGTATTCCGCTAGAGCTCACTGACGTCGATGATCTTATGCAGCAGGTCGATTTCAAAGTCTTCTCTGGCCCGGCCAGCGCGGATGATGGTCGCGTAGCAGCATTGAAAGTCCCTGGCGGCGCCAAGCTGTCGCGCAAAGAAATTGACGAATATACCAAGTTTGTTGGCATTTACGGTGCTAAAGGCTTGGCGTGGATTAAGGTCAATGAGCGTGCCAAAGGGCTTGAAGGGCTGCAGTCACCGATCGTTAAGTTTATGGAAAACATCGTTGAAGCATTGCTCGATCGGGTCGGTGCTGAAGACGGTGATATTATCTTCTTTGGTGCTGATAAAGCACGTATTGTTAATGAAGCAATTGGTGCCCTCCGCGTTAAACTGGGCGCTGATTTGGCACTCTATACTCAGGAGTGGGCACCTCTTTGGGTGGTTGACTTCCCAATGTTTGAAGCCGATGACAATGGTCGACTGAGTCCGTTGCACCACCCCTTCACCGCGCCTTCATGTACCCCGGAAGAGCTAAAGGCAGATCCTGCCAAGGCACTCTCACGCGCCTACGATATGGTACTTAACGGTACCGAATTGGGTGGCGGCTCTATCCGTATTCATGACCAAGCCATGCAGAGCACTGTATTTGAAATTCTGGGTATCGGCGAAGAAGAAGCCCAAGAGAAATTTGGCTTCCTGTTGGATGCGCTGCAGTACGGTGCACCGCCCCATGGTGGTTTGGCCTTTGGTTTGGATCGACTGGTGATGCTGATGGTGGGGGCAAAGACTATTCGTGAAGTCATCGCTTTCCCGAAAACCCAAAGTGCCGCTTGCTTGATGACCAATGCCCCAGGTGAGGTAAATCAAGAGCAGCTAAAAGAGCTTAATATCCGCCTGCGCCAAAAAGTGAAAGCGGAACCAGCCGCCGAGTAAATGCGGTGGAGTGACTGTTCAGCACCGACGCCACGGCGTCGGTGTTTTTGTATGTTGCGAAGCATTAACGTAAAGCCAAGCCTAACCTAACCGAGAGCCGGCACTATGGTTGAAAATAAGCCTATCTTAGTCACTCGCATTTTAGGCATTGACCCAGGATCGCGGGTGACCGGCTATGGGGTGATTGATGTGGTCGGTTTTAAACCCAGCTATGTGGCCAGTGGCTGTATTCGCACCGCAGACGGTGCGTTAGAGCAACGCTTGGCACAAATTTATGCGGGCCTGAGTGAGGTGGTCGGTTTGCATCGCCCAACTTCGGTGGCTATTGAGCGGGTATTTATGGCCAAAAACCCTGATTCAGCACTAAAGCTTGGTCAAGCACGTGGTGCAGCCCTGGTGTGTATGGCGAATCATGGACTGAGTTTGGCTGAGTACGCCGCGCGACAAATCAAACAAGCTGTCACTGGTCAAGGAGGAGCAGATAAAGCGCAGGTGCAGCATATGGTAACCGCTATTCTTCAGCTTTCTGCGACGCCACAGGCGGATGCGGCTGATGCATTAGCCATAGCGTTAACCCACGCCTATAGCTGTAATGGCCTGCCTGCAGCTGCTTCGCGGGGGCGTAGTCGCTCCACAGGCCGCTGGCGACTTTAGATCCTTCGGCGCTTGTGGCTGAACTACTGGTCACTTGTACAGAGTAGCTTTATAGTAAACAGCTGTTTTCATCCAATTGGTTTTTATCCCATCACGAGCGCACTTATGATTGGACGTTTGAGTGGCCATTTACTGGCAAAGCACCCCCCCTGGATTGTGATCGACGTTCATGGCGTAGGCTACGAGCTGGAGACGTCAATGAATACATTGGTGGCGTTACCTGCGGTGGGGGAAAGCGTGTCATTATTTACTCACCTGACGATTCGCGATGATGCGCACCTGCTATATGGGTTCGGTAGAGAGCACGAACGTGCCTTGTTCCGCGCGTTGATTAAAGTTAACGGCGTTGGGCCTAAGCTGGCGTTGGCGATTTTGTCAGGCATGGATGAAGATGCCTTTATGCGCTGTGTGCGAGAGGACGATAGCAAAGCGCTAACGACACTGCCGGGTGTCGGGAAGAAAACCGCCGAGCGCCTTATTATTGAAATGCGCGATCGTTTCCCCGATTGGGAGGACGGTAGTAACACCTTGTTGCCACTTGAGGCGGCCAATGGTCGTACTGCGTCCCGGGATAATCTTGCGGATGCTGAATCGGCGCTGGTCAGCTTGGGGTACAAACTTACCGAAGCATCGAAGATGCTTGCCGATATCGATCCCAACCAGTCTACTGAAGCCCTCATTAAAGCCGCACTGACTCAGCGCATGACTGGCTAAATGAGCTATCGCCACTGTTTGGCGGCTAATACTGTTTAGTAGCTAGTGCTGTGTGAAATTTTTCGATTGTATTTGAATCTGTTATTAAGAAGAGCGCCCATGCTAGAACATGACCGGCTGATTGCGGCTGAACCTGAACAGGGAGAGGTGCGTATAGATTATGCTATTCGCCCTAAGCGGCTTGATGACTATATCGGCCAGCCGCGAGTTCGCGAGCAACTGGAAATTTTCATTGGTGCCGCTCGGTTACGCGAAGAGAGCCTTGATCATACCTTGATCTTTGGTCCACCAGGGCTAGGTAAAACGACCCTGGCAAATATCATCGCTACGGAAATGGGGGTCGGCATGAAGTCGACTTCCGGCCCGGTGCTTGAGAGGGCGGGTGATCTCGCCGCTATGCTTACCAATCTTGAACCGGGCGACGTTCTGTTTATTGATGAGATTCACCGCCTCTCACCGGTGGTCGAGGAAGTGCTGTATCCCGCCATGGAGGATTTTCAGCTGGATATTATGATCGGCGAAGGCCCCGCGGCACGCTCTATCAAGCTGGATCTTCCCCGCTTCACCCTGGTAGGCGCCACAACACGAGCGGGGTTATTGACCTCTCCACTGCGTGATCGATTTGGTATTGTTCAACGGCTTGAGTTCTATAACCTTGAAGAGCTGACAGAGATTGTCTCCCGCTCGGCGCGCTTGTTAGGGGTTGAAACCAGCCGCGATGGCGCCATTGAAGTGGCTCGGCGCTCACGAGGTACGCCGCGTATTGCCAATCGACTGCTACGCCGAGTACGCGATTACGCTGAAATGAAAGGCAATGGTATCGTTGATGTAGCCATCGCCGATGCCGCCTTGAATATGCTCAATGTGGACCACCACGGCTTGGATCATATGGACCGGCGGCTGCTATTGGCGATGATCGATAAATTTGACGGCGGCCCAGTGGGCATTGATTCCCTTGCCGCTGCAATCAGCGAAGAGCGGGACACGATAGAGGATGTGATTGAGCCCTATCTTATTCAGCAGGGGTTAATCATGCGCACGCCTCGTGGGCGTGTCGTTACCCGGCAAGCCTGGCTGCACTTTGACCGTGTGCCCCATGAGCAATCTACCGATATGGAAGGGGAGCGCCGACCTTGAGTGCACTCGCAACTGACGATTATCGACTGACGCTGCGTGTTTATATGGAAGATACTGACGCAGGTGGCATTGTCTACTACGTTAACTACCTGAAGTTTATGGAGCGTGCGCGCAGTGAATGGCTACGCCAACTAGGACTAGACCAGCAAACGTTACTAGACGAAGGTACGCAGCTAGTGGTATACCGCTTGGCCTGTCATTACGCTAAACCAGCTTGCTTGGACGATATGCTGGAAGTGACTGCCCAGGTAAGTGAAATGGGGCGTTGCCGGATGACATTTGAACAGCAAGTTTGGCGCAATGAGGAACTCCTTTGCACTGCAACAGTCGAGATAGCTTGTTTAGGCACTGAACGTTTGCGACCAAAGGCATGGCCTGCATCGCTAAAGATTTTGACACAGGCCTCTTAACCAAGAGGTCACATACTGCGTCGGAAATACCGACCCTAATAGATTGATGAGGGCACCTGTGAACGATAACACCATGTCCATTCCCCACCTGATAATGAGTGCCAGCACGGTTGTGCAACTGGTAATGCTGCTTCTAGTGGTGGGATCGATCCTCTCTTGGGTGGTGATTTTTCAGCGCAGTTTTGCGCTGCGCCGAGCCAAGCAGGAATATAACCAGTTTGAAGAGGCTTTTTGGTCCGGCGTGGACTTAAATGAGCTGTACCGAGAAATCCCAACCGATGACCCGCGCCACGGTGCCGAGCATATTTTTCAATCAGGCTTCCGCGAGTTTAACCGCTTAATGCCTAAAACACGCGATGCTGATACCGTTCTGGAAGGTGTGCAGCGCAGTATGCGTGTGGCCTGGTCACGTGAAGAAGATCGTATAACCGTGCATTTAGTGTTTCTGGCCACCGTTGCTTCTGCAAGCCCATACATCGGTTTGTTTGGTACTGTGTGGGGTATTATGGGGTCGTTTCAGGCGCTCTCATTGACACAACAGGCAACGTTGGCAACGGTGGCGCCCTGGATTGCGGAAGCGTTAATTGCCACCGCGATGGGGTTGTTTGCCGCTATTCCAGCGGTCATTTTCTATAACCGTCTTTCTAATGACGCCTCTCGACTACTCGGTAAATACGAAGATTTTGCCGAAGAATTCCACGCTATCTTGCATCGTAATTTGCAAGGTCGTGATGGCAAGCCGAGTGCGAGCTAAGGGAGACCGTCATGCAAGGACCGTTCAATCGTAGCGGTAAAAGCAAGCCGATGGGGGAAATTAACGTTGTCCCTTTCATTGATGTCATGCTGGTACTGTTGGTGATCTTTATGATCACAGCCCCTATGTTGACACAGGGGGTGCAGGTTGATTTGCCACAAGTCTCTTCCCAGCCTATCGAGACACAGGAGGATAACGATCCGATTGTGATTTCCGTTGATCGTGATGGCGGCTATTTTATCACCCTGGGAGAGGACTCAACGTCAGTGTCGTTGGACGAAATGTCGCAACGAGTGGTGGCTATTTTGCAGCAGCGTCCCGGCACTCCAGTGATGGTGCGTGGTGATCGCAGTGTGGCCTACGGTCAAATTGTGGTTCTGATGAGCACGCTGCAGGGCGCTGGTGTTGCGAATGTGGGGCTGCTTTCTGAGCCGCCACAAGATGGGTAAGGGCAAAGCACACATGGCAGTAAAATCTTCTCGCGACCCACAGGATGTTGGTTATAAGTGGCCAACTATCCTGGCGTTAGCTGTGCATGCTTTGGTCGTCATATTTAGCTTGGTCAGCCTACCGAGTAGAACAGCGGAGCCCGACAGCTCTTCTATCGTTCAAGCAACGCTGGTAAGTACCGAGACATTTACCGATCAGGCTCAGCAGGTTACTGATCAGCAGGCGGCGATGAATGCGCCTGCCGAAGTGCCTGCTGAGCCTGAAGCTCCCGAAGAGCCGTCGGCAAGTGAACAGCAAGCGGAAGAAGAAGCCGCTGCAGAGCAGCAGGCGGCGGAAGAAGCTGCCCGGCAGGCGGAAGAAGCCGAAGCGCAGGCACTTGAGGAGGCCCGTGAAGCGGCTGAGGCAGATGCCCAGCGACGTGCGGCAGAGGCGGCTGAGTTAGCTGAGCAGCAAGCGGCCGCCACGGCACAGCGAGAGGCTGAAGCCGAAGCCGCAGCAGAGCGCCAACGGGAAGCGGAGGCAGAGGCAGAACGTCAACGGGAAGCGGAAGCGGAGGCAGAACGTCAGCGGGAAGCTGAAGCAGAGGCGGAACGTCAGCGGGAAGCCGAGGCCGAGGCAGAACGCCAGCGGGCAGCCGAAGCAGAGGCAGAGCGTCAGCGGGAGGCCCAACGCCAGCGTGAGGCTGAAGAACAGCAGCGTCGTGAAGCAGAAGCCGAAGCAGAGCGTCAGCGTGAAGCCGCTGAGGCAGCCATGCAGCGTCAGCTAGCAGGAGAAGCGGAAGCGGCAGCCAATGCCCAACAGGCAGCTCAGGCTGCTAACAGCTTCATTAATATCGTTCGTCGTGCTGTCGAGCAAGCCTGGATAATACCCGCCGGTGCAAGTGATTCGATGAGTGCTACGCTACAAGTGAGGCTTGGGCCATCAGGAGAGTTATTGGCAACGTCGATTGTATCGTCCAGCGGAGATAGTGCTTTTGACCGGTCTGCCATGCAGGCCGTGGAACATGCTGCACCGTTTGGTGAGTTGCGAGATTTACCAGCCGATCAGCAGCGTAATTTACGTCAGTTTAATCTGCGATTTACCCCGGGGGATGTTCGCTGATGCAAAGCTTGAGCAAAATATGGTTACTCTGTGTGCTACTGCTAGTCAGTAGTGTCGCAAGTGCAAACTTAACGATTGAGATAACTCGAGGTAGCGATCAAGCGCTACCCATTGCCGTCGTACCGTTTTCAGGCTCGGACGGTATGCCCGAAGACGTCGCTCAAATTATTCAAGATAACCTTGAGCGCAGCGGCTATTTCGACCCCTTGGCGCGGAGCTCTATGTTTGAACAGCCTAGCCAATCAGACGATGTGCAATTTGGCACTTGGCGTTCTCTCGATGTTCGGTACCTGGTCGTTGGCCGGGCAGAGCAAACGGAAGGCGGCTTCGAGTTGCAGTTTGAGCTGATGGATATCAGTGGCCAGCGGCGAATGATTGGTGAGACTGTCACCGTAAGAGGAACTGATTTACGCGGCGCTGCCCATTATATTAGCGATCAGATCTTTGAAGCGGTGACCGATATTCGCGGCGCGTTCTCTACCAAAATTGCCTACGTTACCGCCCAGGGCGTTGGCGATAACATGCAGTTTGGTCTTTACGTTGCCGACGCCGATGGCCGCCGCAGTGAGCAGGTGTTGACATCGGATGAGCCAATCATGTCTCCGGCATGGTCACCTGATGGGACCAAGCTTGCCTATGTGTCATTTGAGACTGAGCGCCCTGCGATTTACATCCAGGACGTAGCCACTGGCCAGCGTGTGCAGGCGACTTCATTTGATGGTATCAACGGTGCGCCTACTTGGTCACCGGATGGTCGTCGCATTGCGATGTCGTTGTCCAAAGATGGGCAGCCTGAAATTTATATTATGGATGTGGCTAACCGTTCAGTAGAGCGGATCACCAACAGCAATAGTATTGATACAGAGCCAGCTTGGTCGCCGGATGGACGTAGCTTGCTGTTCACTTCTGACCGTAGTGGCGGACCTCAGCTTTATCAGTACAACCTAGGTGGTGGAGAAGCCCAACGCCTGACATTTACTGGTAACTACAATGCCCGCGGACGCTATTCACCAGACGGCGAACAAATATTTTTGATTCATCGCTCTAGTCGTGGTTATCAAGTGGCAAGGCAAGATCTGGGCGGTAATCGCTTAGTGGTAATAAGTGAATCAACAAGAGATGAATCTCCTAGTGTTGCGCCGAACGGGACCATGGTAATCTTCGCTACCCAACAGGGTGGTAATGGGGTGCTGAGTGCTGTTTCCGCCGATGGTCGTGCGTCATATAGACTGCCAGCGGCACAAGGTGATGTACGTGATCCAGCTTGGTCACCCTTTTTAAATTAATGAACAACCGAAATTTCTTGGTTTTCAGGCAAGGAGTCTGATTATGCAACTCAAACCGTTGGCTCGCTCATTAGCAGCAGCGCTATCAATCGTTGTAATCGCTGGCTGTTCCAGCACCGGCGGAACCCAAGATGGTGATTCGTACGGTAGCCAGGATGGCACCACTACTGGTACCAGCACTTCAGGTGTAGGCACTGGTGGTCAGTATGGTACTTCTACAGGTTCTGGTGCAGGCGCTGGTCAACAGGCCGATTCACGTATTCCTGAAGTTCGCACGATTTACTTCGACTTTGATCGTGATTCAATCAAAAGCGAATACGAGTCTGTCGTGATGGCACATGCGCGTTACCTGCGTAGCAACCCTAATGCACAAGTGGTACTTCACGGCCATACTGATGAGCGTGGCACTCGTGAATACAACATGGCATTGGGTGAGCGCCGTGCCGGTGCAGTTCAGCGTTTCTTAAACATTCAGGGCGTTTCCTCGTCACAGATGAGTGTTGTCAGTTACGGTGAAGAGCGTCCGGCTGTGAATGGACAAGATGAAAGTGCTTACTCTCAGAACCGCCGCGTTGTTTTTAATTACTGAGCATTTAACTATTGATGAAGGCGGCGTGCCAAAGGCACGCCGGACTTTATCGACGGAGTTATTATGAATCACAGTCTCAAACGTTACTTTGAGAGGCTGTGCGGTGCGGGAGCCATAGTGCTCCCGCTGTCCGTATTGCCCTTAACGGCTTTTGCCCAACAGCCGCTTGTTCAGGATTTGAATACGTCTAACAGCAGTTTCTATGAGCAGACCCAGAGACAAGAGGCATCCACTGGGAATTTGGTGCTGTTTAATCAAGTCCAAGAGCACCAGCAGGAAATTCAACAGCTGCGCGGGCAAATCGAAGAGTTGCGTCACCAGCTAGAGCAGTTGCGTCGTCAGTCTCAGGAACAGTATCTTGATATTGAAGATCGGTTGATGAGTAGTGGGCCCTCCCAGATTGAGCAGTCAACGCCTGCAGTAGAGCCAGCCGCGGCTGAAGAAGTGGTCAATGCGCCTTCGACTCGTAATGTAAGCGAAGATGCCCAGGCTGATTACCAAGCTGCCTTTGCACATGTACAGGCGCGTCGTTTTGACGAGGCGATCCAGGCATTTGAAGCCTTTGTGTCAGACCATCCGGATACGAGCTTAACGGCTAATGGTCACTATTGGCTGGGCGAGTTGTATGCCGCAGAGGGCGAGTTAAGTGCTGCTGATGAGGCATTTAGCCGTGTTATCGAAGAGTATAGCGGTAGCAGCAAAGTACCCGACGCACTCTACAAGTTAGGATTAGTTAAAGCGCGCCAAGGTGAAGCGGAGCGCAGCCGAGAGCTGCTGGAGCAAGTGCGTGATGATTACCCGCAGAGTAGTGCAGCAGGTCTAGCCAATGACTTTTTACGCCAATCAGCGAGTTAATATTTTTGCTTGAAGGAATCAGCATGAGCTGCAAGATCGACTATCAACCCGCGCCCAATCTATTGGAAAATCGCATCGTGTTGGTAACCGGTGCAGGTGACGGGATTGGCCGTGCGGCAGCCTTGAGCTATGCCCAACATGGGGCGACCGTGATTTTGTTGGGGCGGACTATTGCCAAACTAGAGCGCGTTTACGATGAAATCGAAGCCGCGGGTGGTCCCCAACCTGCCATATTCCCATTGAATTTTGAAGGTGCCACGCTCAAAGATTTTCATGATATGGCTGAAACATTGGATAAAGAGTTCGGTCGCTTAGATGGACTATTGCACAATGCGGGGTTGTTAGGTCGTATCACGCCGTTTGAGCAATATAACCCTGAGCTTTGGCAGCAGGTAATGCAGGTCAATATTAACGGCCCGATTTGGATGACTCAGGCGCTATTGCCACTTTTGCAGCAGTCTGAAGACGCCTCAGTGATTTTCACTTCATCCAGTGTAGGACGCAAAGGGCGGGCTTACTGGGGGGCTTATTCGGTCTCTAAATTTGCCACTGAAGGGTTCGTTGAAGTGCTGGCCGATGAATTGGGCAACCAAGCAAATGTCCGGGTTAATACGCTAAACCCCGGCGCTACGCGTACTCAGATGCGTCGTACGGCTTACCCAGGTGAAGACCCTTCCACGCTGCGTACGCCAGAAGCCATCATGCCCACCTATTTATGGTTGATGGGCCCCGATAGTGCGGGGATCAGCGGCGAGAAATTAGATGCCCAGCCACCGCGCGTTGAGTAATTTGCGCGGCGACCTGGGAAATGCAGCCAGGTAGGTTAGATGCCTTGTTTTGTATGGTTGAATATATACAGGGCATCGACTAACTCCTGGCAGTTCTCAAACCAAAGGTCCGCCGGCCACCGTTGGTAGTTATCCTCTTCGCTGATATAGCCATAGCCCACGGCGACGGCGGTCATTCCCGCGGCTACAGCTGCCTGTATATCGCGAACGTGATCGCCGATATACCAGCACTGCTCAGGAGCAACGCCTAGACGCCGAGCAGCTTCCCAAAGCGGTTCCGGCGCAGGTTTCTTGACGCTTAGGTCATCTGCGCATAGCAGGGCGCCCGGCTGCAAGGAGAGTGCTTCTAATAAAGGCAGGGTATAACGCCGGGGTTTGTTGGTGACAATGCCCCACAGACGCTGATCGCCATGCCACTCTTTTAACCATTGATCTAGCGGTACGAAAACCCGGCTGTTAACAGCGACGGCCTGCTCGTAAGCATCCAGTAAAAATTCCCGTGCCTGGATATGCCCCTCGGTACTAGCTTCCAGTCCAAGCGCCAGCGTCACTAGTGCGCTGCCGCCGTTTGAGACCTGCCGGCGAATCACCTCAAACGGCAGTGGGGACAGCCCATGATGAATGCGCAGGGCATTGGTTGCTTCAGCCAGGTCCGGCGCGGTGTCCACCAAGGTCCCATCCAGGTCAAAAAGTATTGCTTGGGGCGCTTGTGCTTGTGTCTGCATCTGCATTTATTCGCCTACCTTCCGGCAATACATCATATAGTTAACAGATACATCGTGGCTCACCAAGCGATAGTGTCGGGTGATCGGGTTGTAGGTAAGCCCCGTTTGTTCACGTATCTCTAAACCACTTTGACGTGACCAATCGGCCATTTCAGATGGGCGAATAAACTTCGCATAATCGTGCGTGCCTCTTGGTAGCAGCTTGAGGACGTACTCAGCGCCTAAAATAGCAAACGCATAAGCTTTTGCGGTGCGATTGAGCGTTGAGAAAAACACGTAGCCACCCGGACGAACCAACGCGCTGCAGGCACGCACCACAGAGGCGGGGTCGGGCACATGCTCAAGCATTTCCATGCAGGTAACCGCATCATAAAATCCAGGCTTTTGCTCTGCTAGGGCTTCTACGCTGATATGCTGATAATCAACACTTACACCGTTCTCTTGTGCATGTAAGCGAGCCACCTCCAGAGGCGCCTCACCTAGGTCAATGCCTGTCACCTTGGCCCCGCGATGCGCCATCGATTCGCTTAAAATTCCTCCGCCACAACCTACGTCGAGTACTTTTTTACCTGCCAGCCCAGCGCGCGCATCAATAAAATCAAGGCGTAGAGGATTAATATCGTGGAGCGGCTTAAACTCGCCTTGTGTATCCCACCAGCGGCTGGCAAGGGCTTCAAATTTAGCTACTTCCGCGTCATCGACGTTGCCCTGATAGCGTTTAGCAGTGCTATCCTGTGGTGTCGCTTGCATAGTGTGACTCCCATTGTCATTAAGCGCTTAGCGAGATGGTTACTCGGCATCATGGTGAATAGCGAGGTGGTATCCATTCTCGCCTTCAGTATTATGGACATTCTAACCACTCCTGTGCAGGAACGCATGAAAAGGACCTTTCATGATGGGTAGCGGCCATGATGAGTATTATTGGCGTTCCTGTCGCACCGTGCCGTTGATAGTGGAACAAGTGTCTTGGGAGCATGTGGCAAAGTATGGCATTGTTGCGCCCTCCAGAGAGGCGCCTGCACCTGGTTAGTCAGCGGATCTGGTTGGCATGGTTGTCACGTTTTTATCAAGGAGATTACTGCATGCGGGTGTTACTTTACGGTAGTGAGTTAAGCGCTGCGACGGCAGCCGCTGCGCTGGCATGGGTAGGCCATCAAGTGCAATGGCTACCCCACGCCGATGCACCGTGGTCAGCGCTATCCCAGGTGGAGTGGCTGCGTAGCGAACCCCAATTGATGGATCACCTTGAGCAAGGCATGGCAAGTGGCATGCTGCAGGTGATTGAAAAAATTGATGAAGCTGCTATTCCTGAGGTGGTTTGGCTGGCACTGTCGCCCGCACAGCGAAGTGCTGCCAGCGACCTGCTACAGGCTTCAATCTTGGCAGATCAGCATGGCATTGTATTGATCAATAACTCCACTTTCCCGGTCGGTGAGACTGAGCGTTTGCATGCACTGATGGGTATGCAGCACACCAGCGTTGCGCTTCCTGACACGCTGGAGGAAGGGCGTGCGTGGCTCTCTTTTACGCGTCCAACACGCTGGCTGTTAGGCTGTGATGATGCCAACGGAGAGCAGGTCACCAGAGAGCTTTTGCGCGCCTTTAATCGCCGCAGTGAAGTATTCCAGTGCATGCCCCGGCGCGCCGCAGAACTTACCAAGTTGGCTATTAATGGCATGCTCGCTACACGTATTAGTTATATGAATGAAATAGCAGGTTTGGCTGATACCCTGGGGGTAGATGTTGAACATGTTCGCCAAGGGATGGGCGCCGACTCGCGTATTGGCTTTGAGTATTTGTATCCAGGCTGCGGTTTCGGAGGGCCTAATTTTTCGCGGGACTTGATGCGTCTCGCCGATGTGCAGCTACAAAGCGGACGATATTCAGCGCTGCTTGAGCAAGTAATGGATATTAACGAGCAGAAAAAAGAGACGTTGTTTCGCAAGCTATGGTCTCATTTTGCTGGCGAATTAACAGGCAAAACAGTGGCAGTTTGGGGGGCCGCCTTTAAACCCGGCACGGCACGAATTGATCATGCCCCGGTATTAACATTACTTGAGGCGCTATGGGCCCAGGGCGTGAAGGTACACTTACATGACCCGGCAGCCATTCCAGCGTTGCATGCAGTGGTTGGCAAGCGCGACGATCTACGTACTTTTACGGATGACCCTTACCAAGCTTGTGAAGGCGCCGATGCGTTGATGCTAGTCACTGAATGGAAGACTTATTGGAACCCAGACTGGCATCGACTCGCTTTGTTACTAAACGGTAAGCTAGTATTGGATGGGCGCAATATATATGACCCAGAATTTGTTGCCAGCTGTGGATTAATGTATCGAGGTATAGGCCGTCGTGCCGATCCGAAGACTCTTTGAGGAAATGTCATGCCAGATTCCACCGCCTCTTCTCGTATTGTGCCCGATGTGGAACATAGCCTGACGGCGCAACATTTGCGTCACCGGAAAGGCCCTACGCTATGGCCATTATGGGTGTTGATGCTGTTAATAATTGCTACATTGATGGCGGCAGCGGCGGGGCTTTGGTATGAGCGGGAACGGTTATTAAGCGAGCTTCAGCGAGTAAGCGGTGAAGTGTCTAACGTTCACGCCAGGCTCGACTCAGGTGATACTGACGTTCAGGATACGGTGGCTCTTGTGCAAGCACAGATCGGGACGCTCTTCCAAGAGCAGGAACAGCTATCCATAGCGCTAGGGGATACGCGCCAGGAATTATACAACTTGCTGACAAACAACGAAGAAGCAGCCACCAGTGATTCGATCGACAGACTGCTTCAGCAGCTTGCCCAGTCTCAAGAGCAGGCACAGTTACGTGATAGCCAATTGGCAGCGCTAAACCAGTCGCTTGATGCACTTGAGCAGGCAGGGACAGCGGGTCGGCGAAACATAATAGAAGAAGTTGATCACCTCGAGCAATTGACCGGCCAGCGTTTGTCAGCCCTCGAAGAACAGATTAGTAGTGTGAACGTTGCTTGGGAAGAGCAATTGTCAGCACAAAGAGAAGCGATAGCTTCGCGTTTTGAAGAGCTTGAAACTTCCCTTGCGGAATCAGATGCTTCGGTGGATCAAGAGGCCCTGGATGCGCTTGAGCAAACCTGGTCTCAGCGTTTGAACGCACTGGAAAGCGATGTGCGTCAAGTACGTCAGGCGCAACTGGCGTTTAGTGCTCAGTTGGAGATGCTGCGTTGAATTTGGCTGCCTCCAGTGATCTACTAAATCGGTGAAAGGGCATTACTATAATGGGTAGTGTGATTTTGAATAGCGCGATGAAGTCGCTGATTTAGTTTAGGAAAAAAAGATGTATGGGAAGACAACGGCGATGGACTTCGGCCACAAGACGCGCACTGTATATCGCGCTACCTCTATTATGTGTGGCACATGGCGCAGCGGCAGTTGACGCAACGATCGAGGGAGTTAGTGGTGCGGTCGAGAGAAATATCCAAGCATACTTACAGAATGTCGATGCTGAACAATATACCGATGTACGGCTAGAGGGCGAGATTAGACGGCGTACTCAAGAGGCGATGCGCGTGTTTGGCTACTATGAGCCTGACATTACCCTTGAACGTGCTACCGCTGATCGGGTATGGCTTGAGATTGAGCCCGGTCCGCAAGTGAAAATTGAAACGCTATCTATCAATATAGAAGGTGATGCAAGTAACGATCCGCCTTTCCAGGATGCAATCGACGCTTTTCCGTTGCAAGAAGGTGACGTGCTGCGCCACGCCCCCTGGGATAGGCTTCGCAATCAATTTTCTGGGTTAGCCATAGAGCGTGGGTACTTTGACTGGGGCTTTACAGATAGGCGCATGGAAGTGCGCCCTTATCTGCAAAGCGCCCGTTTATACATGGATTTCAATAGCGGCCCACGCTACCAGTTTGGCAGAACATCTATTGTCGGCAGCCATATCGAGATTGATCGTCTACGCCGTATTCAGCCGTTTGAAGCGGGTGATCCCTATCTTGCGGAAAATTTGGCACGTTATAATCAACGCCTGGGCGAAACCGGTTGGTTTCGCTCTGTCTCCGTTCGTCCTCGCTTGGAAACGGCTCAAGAGCTGGTTATTGCCCCTCCAGGTGGGGGTGACCCCTGGTGGAGTGAAGCGACTTCCACTCAGCCTGAACGCCCACGGGTCAGTGTGGCGGCGTTAGCTAGTGTACTAAGTATCAGTAGCACAACGGATACACGTTTACCCATTGATGTGAACGTCGAGCCTGCTGACCGCCATCAATTTGAAGTAGGCATCGGCTATGCGACAGACGTAGGCCCGCGGCTAAGATTCGGTTGGAAACAGCCATGGATCAACCGTTTTGGTCATAGCCTGGATCATGACCTTTATTTATCGGCCCCGGAGCAACGCTTCACCGGGGTGTACAACGTGCCATTAGATGATCCTCTAAGGGACAGTTATCGCCTTCAATACGGTGTCCGCAATATCGACGATAGCGACACACGTTTGCTAGAAAGCTCTGTGGAAGTAGCCCGGCGTTGGCAATTTGATAACGACTGGGTACAAACACTTTATCTGCGAACAAGCTATGTCGACTTTGAGCAGGGCGGGGAAGCCGATCAAGTCTGGCTTCTCTACCCAGGCATTCAGTGGTCACGCACGCGGACACGCCCCCAACGCTTCCCTTTATGGGGTGATCGGCAGCAGTTTTCCGTTGAGTACTCAGATACCGTCTGGGGTTCCGATGCGCAATTTACCCGACTAACCGGGGATACCGAATGGATCCGCACCATCGGTAGTGATAACCGCTTTTTGGGGCGGTTAAGCGTCGGTGCTATAGAGACGGATGATTTTTCAAAACTGCCACCTTCGCTACGCTTTTTTGCCGGTGGTGACCGCAGCGTGCGGGGTTACTCCTTTGAAAGTCTTTCTCCGCGCAACGAAGAGGGGCGCCTGAGGGGGGGGCAGCAAAAAATCACTTCGAGCCTGGAGTATCAGCGACGTGTTACCGGCGACTGGTGGGGGGCTACATTCGTTGACAGCGGGAATGCGTTCGATAACTGGGGCCCTGATAGTTTGAAGACAGGCGCCGGGGCTGGGGTACGTTGGATTTCGCCGGTAGGCCCTATTCGTTTGGACGTTGCGCACCCCTTTGATCACGAAGATGATTGGCGTTTGCACTTTTCCATCGGACCGGAATTTTAGGAGATAGACTTGTCACAGGTTGAAACATCCACGTCTGGAAAGCGCCAAGTGCTGTCTCCTCAATATCGTGCCTGGTTGCTGGTATGGAGTCTGGTTCGGTTCGCCATTGTATTGCCCATCTGGTTGTTTGGTATCGTTGCATTAGTGGTTGGGGTGGCGTTATCCCCCTGGGGTACCGGCGTACTGCTTTCTCAAGGGGAGCAGCGTGATTTCTTCTCCTATGCGCATCATGATGGTGGGCTACTGGATCACTTCCTGCTTGAAGACTTTCAGCTTCAAGTCGGAGCGACCCTTGTAGCCATTGACGAATTTGAACTGCAGTGGGCAGATGACTGCGTACTCTCTGGGCGGTTATGCATTGATACCTTGCGTGTAGTCGGCGCTGATATTCGGCTCGGTTCAGGCAATGATCAGGAGGACGTAACGCCTGAAGGTGAGGGCGAAGCCTCACCGTTCTCCGTTCGCTTCCCTTTTCCCATCGAATTGCGTTCGCTGATGCTTGATGATGTGAGCGTGCGCCTCGCTAATGGGACTGAGATTAATTGGGTTTCCTTTAATTCAGCGGCGGTTGCTGAAGGCAACACAGTGAGCCTAGCGCCAACCCACTTGGAGCAGCCCCGCCTCTATTTGCCGCCATCTCCAGGCGTACGGCTTACCCAGAATACTGACTCGCCGCTTTATGCCGAGGCTATCGACGCCGCCATATTGCTTAATCAGCCCCAAGAGGAAGCGGTGTTGGCTGCTGAATCGCCAGTGGAGCAGCTCGAAACACGTGAGCGCCTGGTATTGCCTGAGATCAGCCTACCTGTTGATGTTCAGATTCCTGAATTTACCGTTAGCGACTTTCGTCTAGACGGGATTGCTGAATACCGCATTGATCATCTGCAGCTAGGGCTTTTCAATGAAGGCAGTCGCGTTGAGCTAACCGAATTAATAGTAGTCACTCCTGATGCCCAGGCTGAACTGAGCGCAAATGTCGTGTTAAGGGATAACTATCCTTTGGACGCGCGCTTAAGTGTCGAGCTATTTTTGTCCGAGTTGTCACCCGAGCTATTTTCTGAGCAGAGCAATGAAGTAGTAGTACTGGAGCTATCTGGCCCACTCGATGCCCTAATGGTGCAGTTGGAAGCTACCGGCGCGGTCGACGCTTCTTTAAACGGCGAAGTCGATGCACTCTCGCCCACGCTGCCTTTTCAGCTTCAGGTACAAAGTGAACAAGTGCAGTGGCCCCTGCCTGCGGAGCTGGACACGAGCGCAGAGGTTGGCAATGGTGAGGACAATGCTGTCGCAGCGGAAGCGTTTGTCATTGATGATTTAGATCTGCAACTAACGGGCAGCCTTACCGATTACCGCGCCCAGCTAGCGTTGGCAGTCCAAGGTCCCAATGTGCCGTTAACGCAAGTGGAGGTTAGCGGTGAAGGTGATTTTGAGCACTTTAGCTGGCAGCCACTGACGCTGGCTATAGGCGATAGTACATTGCGCAGTGAAGGTAGCATTAACTGGTTAACCCCGTTGCATGTCGATGCACGAATCCGTCTGGATCAGTTTGATCCTGAGCATTTTGTGGATCAACTGGAGGGTAATCTCAACGGTGATATTGAACTCACGCTTCGCCAGCATGAAGATCAATGGAATATCAGTGTGCCGAATTTAGCGATCGATGGTGAGCTGCGCGATTACCCCCTCACACTGCAGGCTGCCTTTGATGCCAACAGCAACCTTGAAGTTGATATTGACGAACTGCTGTTTACCCAAGGGAATAATCGTTTATCGGCCGCTGGCCAGATTAGCGAGCAGGCCATGTCGCTGGATGCTGATATTGCGCTGCGCCAGTTGCAAACGCTTTCCCCCGACCTTGCGGGAACGTTAATGGGCTCTGTGCAGGCACGCGGTAGCTTCAACCAGCCTCAGCTAGTCGCTAACTTACAAGGTGATAGTCTGCGCTTTGCGGAAAATCGTATAGAGCAACTGCAGCTTGCTGCCGATGTGCGGGGCTTGGAAGACCCTGTTTTAGATGTGCAGTTGGCATTGCAAAATGTGGCGGCAGGCGGGCAATTGCTATCAAACGTTGAGGCAAGCCTCACAGGGCGTCTTTCTCGTCACCAGCTAGAGCTTTCGACACAAGGAGCAGATGGCGCAGTATTAAGCCGCGCTTTGATGGCTTTGGAGGGGCGCTTTAACCAGCAGAGCCAGCAGTATCAGGCGCAGCTAACACCCTTAGAAATTGATTCTGAAGCGGGCAGTATTCGCCTCGAAGCACCGCTGGACTTACGCTACGACCTTGCCAATGGTCAGGCGAGGCTGTCGCCGTTCTGTTTGCGCCGTGAAGAGGGCGGTGTTGTTTGTTCTGAAGAGGCGATTAATGCTTCTGCTCAGCAAGGTAACGCGGTGTTGAGCGTGCGTGAAGTCCCCATGGAAATGCTGGAGCCTTTTTTGCCGGAAGAGTGGCAGCTAGAAGGCGACACAACCGCGGATCTCGCTGCCAACTGGCGTCAGGGTGGGGCCCGGTGGCAGGCGGATCTGCGTATATTAAGCGAGCTGGCGGTTACGGCGGTTAATGATTTTGGTCAGCCGGTAGCGCTTCCTGAGATTAGCCTGGATGCACAGATTGAAGCCAATCAGGCGCAAGCCGATGCAAATATCCTGCTTTCCCTTGCCGAAGCGGGTGAGCTTGGATTAAACCTGTCGGTTAATGATCCCCTGGGCCAAGGCACGTTGACTGGTGAATTACGAGCGGAAAGTGTATTGCTCGCACCCTATCGACCAATGCTGGTGGGAATGGACAGGCTGGAAGGTGCTTTAACTGGCAATGTGCAAATTACCGGCACCACCGCGCAGCCTGATCTACAAGGGCAGCTGGGGCTAAGAGGTATTCGCGTGAATGGCCCAGATATTCCTGTGGATGTTCAAGATGGCGAGCTAGTCGTTTCCTTTGATGGTGAACAGGGGGATATAGCTGGATTCCTAGCCGCTGAAAGGGGGCGCTTGGAGATAACTGGGGATGCCTATTGGCCCAGTAGCGATGAGTGGCGGATCGGCGTTGATCTAAATGCAGTGCAAGAGCCCATCCTGATCGTATTGCCACAGTTTGGGCGCCTGGAAGCCGCGCCCGATATACGTGTGCGTGTCACCCCAGAACGGCTGCAAGTCAGAGGGGATGTGAATTTGCCCTGGGCTCGCCTTGAAATCGGTGATATGCCATCTTCGGCTATCAGTCCCAGCAGTGATGAAATTATCATTACTGAACGCGATGATCGACAGGCTGAGATCGAAGCGCAGCGCCTAGCGGCGAGTGGTGAAGACCCCAGTGCTGCCGATGAGCTTGCGGCTACCGGAATGGAACTTGATGTCCTTATCACCCTAACCCTTGGCAGAGATATGCAGTTCGCTGCTTACGGTTTAGAGTCCGGCCTGGGAGGCGTTCTGGAAATTCGTCAAAGCGGTGGCGCACTTCAGCTCTTTGGTGATGTCAATTTAGTGGATGGGCGCTTCCAGGCGTTTGGTCAGGATCTGCTTATCAGGCGTGGTGAGCTACTGTTTAGCGGTCCGCCTGATTTGCCCACGCTTGATTTTGAAGCGATTCGAAACCCAGACGTTACAGAAGACGATGTCATTGCCGGATTACGTGTTTCAGGAAGCGCCCAAGAGCCTAATGTAGCGATATTTTCCGAGCCTGCTATGAATGAAACAAGCGCGCTCTCTTACTTATTGCGAGGGCGTGCGCCTGATGCTTCCGGTGGCGGGATCGATAGCGCATTAACTACCGCGCTGATCGGCATGTCGTTAGGCCGGACGGGCGGCGCGGTTGGCTCGATTGGTCAAGCATTTGGTATTGATGATTTAACGTTAGATACCACCGGTGCAGGTGATGAAAGCCAAGTGGCGGTGAGTGGTCAACTGACTGACGATATTCGGATTAGTTACGGTGTGGGAATTTTCTCGCCAATTGCCGAACTAACTTTACGCTATACACTCTGGCGTAACCTATACGTACAGGCTGTATCGGGTACCAACCAAGCGGTGGATTTAATCTACACCTTTACCCGTTCCGGCGATCCTGAAATTTTCAACCAGCAATAAAGTGAGGGCGATATGTCGCTATTTTCGAGCACTGATAACGTATTGCCTGGTCGCGAGACCCCGATTAAAACCAGTGATGTGCACACGATCAACGGCCATTCACTGCACCCGCCGTTTCCTAGTGGCCATGAGGAAATAGTCCTGGGAATGGGTTGTTTTTGGGGAGTTGAGCGGCTTTTTTGGCAGCTGCCCGGTGTCTTTGTAACCGCAGCGGGCTACGCTGGCGGTGAGACCCCTAATCCCACTTATGAAGAAACATGCACAGGACGCACAGGCCACACCGAAGTGGTACGCGTTATTTACGACCCACAGCAAGTCTCCCTTGAAACGCTGCTGCAGGTGTTTTGGGAGCAGCATGATCCTACCCAAGGTAATCGGCAGGGCAACGATATTGGCTCTCAGTACCGATCAGCGATTTTTACCACGACTCAAGCACAGCGTGACGTGGTCGAACTTAGCGCCGCAGCGTTTCAACAAGCACTGGATAAGGCGGGGAAAGGGCGCATTACCACCGAAATTAAACCGCTGGATACGTTTTATTACGCCGAAGCCTACCATCAGCAGTACCTTGATAAAAATCCGCATGGCTATTGTGGATTAAAAGGTACTGGCGTGACGTGTCCCATAGGAACCCAACATGCAGGGTGATAGCAGGGTTAGGCCCCGGCCTCAACGCTGGCTTCCTGTCGCGGTGTTAGCCAGCGCGTGTGCGTGGACACTGCTCATTGCCTCGCCGCTTGCTTGGGCTGGTGACAGCGTTGACGCTGTATTTACGATGCCCCAGAGTGTCAGTGACACGCCGTTTTCCAGCGAACGGGATGCCGTGGTGTGGCGTCGTGAAGAGTTAAAAGAGATCGAAAGTCTTGTTCGACAGTTGCGTTTTGATCTTGTTAATAATCAAGATGCGGAGGCAGCAGCGCCCCGCTTAGCCGAGCTTCAGGAGCGTGCCAGCGCCGAGCATTTATTGCCGGCATTTATAGAGGGCACCCATGGCAGTGGGTCAGAGGCACGACCTTCTATCTGGGCAGAGTGGGATAACTTTACGGCCGGGTTTAACGACCTTGAGAGCCACGTTAATGCATTGGTTGAAGCCGCCCACGGAGAAGATTATCGTGGGGCGGCTCGGGCGTTATCAGATGTGGCGACGACTTGTCGTAGTTGCCACCGTGTCTACCGCTACCGGTAGAAACACATAGATCGTTGGGGGAGATTAATCGGCGCTATGCACTCGATCAATGCGGTAGAGCGTTTCAACTTGCTCAAGGCCGCTAACCGTGCAATTGAGATCTTTCACGCGGCCATCACTTAAACCATATACCCAGCCGTGTACTGATATTTCCTGGCCTCGTTGCCAAGCGAGTTGCAAAATTTTGGTTCGACAGAGGCTATTTACCTGTGCTTTAACATTAAGTTCGCACATTCGGTCAATTTGATCTTCCATAGGGAGATGAGCAAGCGAATCGCGATGACGATTATACTGTTCACGCACTGAATGCAGCCAATAATCGACCACACCGCACTCGCCACCCATCATCGCGGCTTTAATGCCCCCGCATCCATAGTGGCCAACGATCATGACATGGCTAACCTTTAATACATCAACGGCATATTGAACCACCGATAAGGCATTCATATCAGTATGGTGGAGTAAATTTGCAACATTGCGGTGAACAAAAACCTCCCCTGGGGGGAGCGATATGATTTGATTGGCTGGAACCCTGCTATCTGAACATCCAATCCATAAATAGTCTGGGTTTTGCTGATTAGATAACCGCTTAAAGTACTCAGGGTCCTCTTCGCACATGCGTTCAGCCCAGACGCGGTTGTTATCCAATAGCGTCGCAATGGGATCGGACATAGAGACTCCATTAATGTTTACGTCGCTGGCCGCTGAGCGGATAACGAGCAGTAGTAGTAAAATCATGTGGCCGGCAAGTTGACTGCCAGTGGTTTTAACCTCCTCAGGCGGCCAGGTCAACTGCCTGTTGTCGAATGTGATCGACCGCAGATGTATACCGACGGAATTTGGCAAAATGCGAACTAGAAAATAACTGGATTTTAACGGTTCGTATTTGAAGCTGTTCTATATTAGAAGCGGCTTGGTATTTTTAACAGTATTTG
>NZ_REBQ01000026.1 GCF_007692655.1 Halomonas sp. | reverse complement strand
CAGCGCTTGCGCTTACGGCCGCACTTGCTGCTTCTTTGAACGCATTTAACCCCTCCCCCTTCACCGCCAGTACCAGACCCGGATTCGTACAGAACTGCCCCGCCCCCATATTGAGAGAAGCAATAAAGCCTTCCCCAAGCGCTTGTGCTCGGGCATCCAGTGCTGCAGGAAGTAAAAACACGGGGTTGATTGAACTCATTTCGGCATAAACCGGAATGGGCTGAGGCCGGGCCTGGGCAGTTGTCAGCAGCGCCATGCCTCCTGCACGGGAGCCGGTAAAACCGACTGCCTGAATATGTGGATGAGCGACCAACGCTTGGCCTACTTCACGCCCGGAGCCAAATAGCAGTGAGAATACGCCTTCAGGCAACTGCCACTTGGCCACCGCAGCTTGCACAGCCCGCCCTACTAGCTCTGACGTGCCTGGGTGCGAAGAGTGGGCTTTGACAATAACGGGGCAGCCAGCTGCCAATGCTGACGCTGTGTCACCGCCTGCCACGCTGAAGGCTAGCGGGAAGTTACTAGCACCAAATACCGTGACCGGGCCTACGGCAATATGACGTTGACGAAGATCGGCACGCGGTAACGGTTGGCGATCAGGTAACGAAGGATCAATGCGTATATCGAGCCATTCACCTGCGCGGACTACATTCGCAAATAGACGCAGTTGGCCACAGGTACGACCCCGCTCGCCCTCTATCCGCCCGCGAGGAAGGCCACTTTCAGCCATAGCACGCTCAATCAAAACATCGCCCAACGCTTCAATTTCGCTGGCTATGGTTTCGAGAAATGTAGCGCGCTCATCCAGTGAAGTTTCGCGATAATGATTAAACGCCTGATTGGCTAATTCACAGGCGTTTTCAACGTCGGCAGCACCGCACCCTTTGTAAGTAGGCTCCAGCAGGTCACCGGTTGTTGGATCAATTCCACGGATCGCTTCACGCGTACCGTCTACCCACTGCTGGCCGATTAGCGATTGCCCTTTTAGTGAATTCATAGCGTGGCTCCTGTATACCAAAACTTAAAAAAAGAAATTTTTATAACGCTTTACTGAGCTTTACAGTGCAGCAACGGTGCAATCAGATGCTGGCATTACCTTCACTCGATTAATAAGTGGACGCGTCATTAAATTGCACTCTATACGCATCTCATCACCCCCCTGAAGCACGATGGCATCAGCAAAGCTCAAAATAGCCGCACCGAAGAAATGCACATGCACTTGTCCAGGCACACGGAAAGCAGCGTATTTAAAGTGGTGGTGTTCAAGATTGGCGATGGAGTGGCACATATGCTGCTCGCCACTGGCAAAGTCGTGCTCCCATAAGAGCTCTCCATTGCGATGGATGGATACGTTGCCGCTCACCTCTTCGGGCAAATCCCCAATAACAATCTCTAGAGGTAGTTTTGCTTTTCAGTTACATGATCGGAAAACTCATTACTCAATGCATAGCCAATGCGAAAAACCTTACCTTGATCATTAACGATGTAGACACCCGCAAGCTCAGCCTCTTCGCCGCCATCTAAAGCAAAGGCAGGCATTTCAATATCTTGATAGGGCGCGCGAAGCGTGTGCCCCGAGCCCTTGTAGAACCACTCGGGCTGCACACCAACGCTACCATCGGTCGGTTTACCACCTTCGACCCCCCAATCAAACATCCGCTGAGTGTCTGTTATTGCTGCTTTATCAACACTCTCATTGTCCGCTTTTCCATGCATTTTATCGCGAGGTGCAGCACTGCCCAGGTGCGTTAACCCGGTGCCGGTTAGCAATAAATGAGCGGGGTCTGGGTGCGTAATCGGCGCTAGCAGCTGACCTGCTTCAATGGTCAAGTCGTAATCCAGCGTTTCACCAGTGATGGACGTATCCACTACTTCACTCAAACGACGGCCTTCATTCGCTGCGAGCAGCGCTAGCTCAAATAGTGACGATGACAGCAGTCGTAGTGAATTGCCCTCCACCTTTGCAGCGACGATTAAGTCACTCTCTGTACGCACTTGAACCACATGTATATTTTGCATAAAACCACCTCACCGAATAAGCGCAAGCGACAGCCATGGAACATACGTCACCACTAGCAGCGCGGCTAACAATGTAAGAAAGAAAGGAGCCGACGATTTCAAAAACTGCAGCGTCCCAAGCTTGGCAATATTACAACTGACAAACATTAAGACACCCAGCGGAGGAGTAATTTGTCCAATTAACAAGTTGAAAAGCATGACAATACCGAAGTGGACAAGACTGATATCAAGAGAATTCAGTAGAGGTATTAAAATAGGCACTAGCACGATGATGATGGCTATGGTTTCCATAAACATACCAATGGCCAATAGTGAAACGTTTAATAGCAGCAGTACCGCCCAAGGATTATCGGTGATACTGGTAATCCACCCTACAACCTCTTGGGGGGCCTGCAAAATACTCAGCGACCATGCTAACGGAGCTGAGGCAGCTATAATAATAAGAATGGATGCTGCTTCACGGGCTGTTGTAACGAGCAACTCACCTATATCAGCCCAGCTCAATGTTCCGTAAATGTACTTACCTACGATAAAGGAGTAAGCAACGGCAATGGCTGCCACTTCAGTGACTGTAAACACACCCAAACGAAAGCCGACGATAATAATGACGGGCATTAACAAAGCCCAAGCGGCGGTCTTAGCACTTGCATAAAGCCGACTTTTATTAAAGTGCTCATCTTTTGGGTATTGTCTAATAACGCTAATAACTGTAATTAATAGCGTAAGGAAAAATGCGATTAACAAACCAGGCAAGATGCCCGCAAGAAACAGATCACCAATCGAAATATTTGCCTGCCAACCATAGACCACCATCAAAATCGACGGCGGAATAATAGGAGAGAGCGTTGCAGAAGAGGTCGTTAGCGCTACTGAGAAGCCACGATCATAACCATGCTTCTCCATTTGGGGCACCATGACACGCGTCGTCGCCGCACAATCGGCAAGTGATGATCCAGAAATACCCGCCATCATGACGCTGGAAAGAACGTTCACATGTGCAAGGCCACCTCTCAGGTGCCCAACCAGGGCCCGACAGAAGCCAAACAGCCGTTCGCTGATTCCACTTTTATTCATGATGCCGCCAGCCAGCATAAATAGAGGAATAGCCAACAAGGGGAATGACTCAACACCAGAGGAAACCCGCTGAGCCAAAACGTTCATAGGAATGTCGAGTGCAATGATTGCAACAATGGACGCCCCCATCATAGCGACGGCAATCGGCATCCCAAGAAGAATAAGCGCGAAAAGAAGCAGAACAATAATGGCTAACATAATTAAGCCCTATACATCATCTAAAGCAGACTCAAAGACCAAAAAGTCATGCTTTAGAAAAACGTTAACGAACACGTGAAACAGTCCTATAACAAACATGATCGGCATAGCCATCGCAAAATAGGCGAGTGAGATGCCCAGCATAGGAGATGTATTACGCGAAACACTTAGGCAATAGAGATAGCCTAGATAAGTCATATACCCGAGCGTTAATGCTACTAATGCAAATATACAGACCCTTATCAGTGGCTGAATCATGCCGGGAAGAAAGTGAATAATAGAGTCCACCGTAATATGTTTTTTTTCAGCAAAAGCGATACTACTCCCTACAAATGTTAGCCAGACGATTAAAAGCCTGGAGACACTCTCACTCCAAACAAAAGGTGTTCCCACCACATAGCGAAAGAAGACACCCGTCACGAGCAACAAAGCCATCGCGCCTAGCAATGTTCCAGCAATAAACTTTTCTGTCTGTAACAATTTCGCATTGATGCGTAGTAGCAATAATTTCATAGCGATGCCTTTAAGGTTCTAAGCCCCGCTGCTATACAGCGGGGCCAGCGTTAACTCAATCTTGTTGGCGATAGCTATCGATAGCCCCCAGTACACGTTCAAGATGCTCTTCACCCCAACGTTGAGTTAGATTGCCATAAGCATTTTGTGCAGCTTGTTCAAAAGGCGCGCGATCAATATCCTCCACTACGTCAATAAGGCCGGAATCTTTCATGCTCTGAAGCATCTCTTCTTCCCGCTCACTCTGTATCGTGTAATTTTCTTCGGCTAGCTCAGCCAT
>NZ_REBQ01000160.1 GCF_007692655.1 Halomonas sp. | reverse complement strand
TCTTAGGGCTAGGTTTCTCAGGGCTTAGTTTCTGAGGACTTAGTTTCTGAGGGCTGGGTTTCTGAGGGCTAGGTTTCTGAGGGGTTGGTTGCTTAGTATCCTGCTTATTAGGAGCGTTGTGGTCTAACCTCTCTGCGCCTTAAGTTGTATCCCTAAAGTTGTTGTGCTGCGTTATTGTCCTCAGTGTTGCGTTGGCCTGCGTTAGATAAATCCACTGGCGTAAACGGTCAATACCGACAACACTGCCCTCAAAAGGGGTAAAACAAGGATAATAATGATGACACAGTACGTACACCAGCCATCGTTTATGACTGGCGATGAATTTACGATACCCACATTTAGCCTCCTAAACCCGGAAGGTGAGCTGCATAGCGGCGCTGTTGAACCCGCCCTTGAGCGTGAACATGCCCGGCGTATTTACCAAGCGATGCTAGCCACACGTATTCTGGATGAAAGAATGATGGCGGCTCAGCGCCAAGGGCGGCTGAGTTTTTACATGCAGTGCACCGGTGAAGAAGCCGCCGTGGTGGGGGCTACCGCCGCGCTTAATGATGCAGATATGATCATGGCGCAGTACCGCGAGCAGGGCGCTTTGATGTATCGCGGTTTCTCGATTGACGAATTTATGAATCAGCTGTTCGGCAACGAACTGGATTACGGCAAAGGCCGCCAAATGCCGATTCACTATGGTTCGCGTAAGCTGCACTACATGACCATCTCGTCTCCCTTGGCTACCCAAATTCCCCAGGCAACAGGCTACGCATACGGCCAAAAACTCGCCGGTAACGGCCACTGTACATTAACGTTTTTTGGTGAAGGCGCGGCCTCTGAAGGCGATTTCCACGCGGCGCTGAATATGGCGTCGGTGCATCAGGTGCCTGTGATTTTCTTCTGTCGTAATAATGGCTACGCTATTTCTACGCCGGCCTCCGAGCAGTTTGCCGCTGACGGCATCGCTCCACGCGCGTTTGGCTACCACATGCATGTTATCCGCGTAGACGGCAACGATGTGTTGGCGGTATACGAGGCCACTCGGCAGGCGCGCGAGATTGCCGTTGAGCATAATCAGCCGGTGCTGATTGAGGCCATGAGTTACCGCCTGGCTGCGCATTCATCCTCCGATGACCCCTCCGGCTATCGCTCAAAAGATGAGGAGGAGGTGTGGCGCGCCAAAGACCCGCTGCTGCGTCTACAGAAATGGCTGTTGAAGAAGCAGTGGTGGAGTGAAGAGGAGGAGGCCTCTCAGCAAGAAACCTTGCGCCGTGAAGTCTTAGAGACCATGAAGCGCGCTCAAAAGCGCCCGTCACCTCCGCTTGAGAGCCTGATCAGCGATGTGTATGCCGACATTACACCGTCGCTGCAGCGCCAGTATGATCAACTAAAACGCCATATTCGCCGCTACCCTGATGCTTATCCCCGAGGCGCCCAGTCATTGGACCTGGATGTTGGCTCAGACACAGATTCTCAGGAGGAGGCGTAACATGGCGACCATGAATATGCTCCAGGCGATTAATAACGCCCTGGATACAGCCATGGCTGAGGATGAAAAAGTCATCTGCTTTGGTGAAGATGTAGGGATTTTCGGCGGTGTCTTTCGTGCCACCAGTCATCTGCAGGAAAAATTCGGTAAAGCGCGCTGTTTTAATACGCCGCTGGTCGAACAGGGCATTATTGGCTTTGCCAACGGCTTGGCGGCTCAGGGGTCGGTGCCCGTTGCAGAAATTCAATTTGCCGACTATATCTTTCCGGCGTTTGATCAAATCGTGAATGAAACCGCTAAGTTTCGTTACCGCTCGGGCGATCTTTTCAACGTCGGTGGGCTGACCATTCGCACGCCTTACGGCGGTGGTATTGCCGGTGGCCTTTATCACTCCCAATCCCCAGAAGCCTATTTCACGCATACGCCTGGATTAAAGGTGGTGGTGCCTCGCAACCCTTATCAAGCGAAAGGGCTGCTATTAGCTGCCATTCGTGACCCGGACCCGGTGCTTTTTCTGGAGCCTAAGCGTCTGTATCGCGCATCGGTGGGCGAGGTGCCTGAAGATGATTACCAACTGCCCATTGGCGAAGCCGAGGTCACCAAAGAGGGTACGGATATTACCGTGGTGGGTTGGGGCGCGCAGATGGAAGTCATCGGCAAAGCAGTTGAGTTAGCTGAAGAGCAGGGCATCGCCTGTGAAGTAATTGATCTGAGAACCTTGTTACCTTGGGATGCCGATACCGTCGTTGAGTCGGTTCTTAAAACAGGCCGTTTAGTGGTAAGTCACGAAGCGCCATTAACCGGTGGTTTTGCCGGTGAAATTGCCGCGACCATTCAAGAGCGTTGTTTTCTCTACCTGGAATCGCCGATCGCACGGGTGACCGGGCTGGATACGCCTTTTCCATTAGTGTTGGAAAAAGAGTACATGCCTGATCACCTTAAAATTTTTGAAGCGATTCGCGAAAGCGTTAACTTTTAACGGCTAAACATGCCTAAGAACGCCAGAGGAGAATAACAATGAGCGATTTTTTACTGCCTGATATTGGCGAAGGCATTGTCGAGTGTGAAGTGGTTGAGTGGCGGGTCGCCGAAGGCGATACCATTGCAGAAGACCAGCCTATTGTTGAAGTGATGACCGACAAAGCGTTGGTAGAAATCACCGCCCCTGAAGCCGGTCTCGTCACCAAGCTTTACGTATCCCAGGGGCAGATTGCGAAAGTACACGCGCCTCTTTTCGCCTATCAAGTGGACGGTGAAGATCAGCACGGCGATCACTCCAATGACGGCCAAGCGAGTCAAGGCAAGGCCGATCAGCAGACGCCTCGTGAAGCACCACTCGACCAGGCTAGCGCTTCAAGTGCTGCAGCGGATAACGGATTTAAGGGTATACATAAAAAAGTCCCTGCTAGCCCAGCCGTTCGCCGCCTTGTGCGCGAACATGAGCTGCAACTGACAGATATTGCTGGCAGCGGAAAAGATGGCCGGGTACTGAAAGAGGATGTGTTGGCGCACCTCGACCAAGCATCACACACAGCGGCATCACCCCGCCAGGCGAGTGGCCAATCTACACGAAGTACCCATAGCGCAGCATCTGATGCAACCGCCTTCGAAAACCAAGCACCACGAGTGGAGCCACTACGCGGCGTGCGTGCTGTCATGGCGAAGCGTATGGTTGAAGCGGCCAGCACGATCCCGCACTTTCACTACGGTGAAGAGATCGACGTTACCGCACTATTAGCGCTGCGGGAGCGTTTAAAGCCGATAGCTGAGGCTCAGGGCGAGCGCTTAACGCTGATGCCATTCTTTATGAAAGCCATGGCGTTGGCTGTCGCCGAAGAGCCTATCGTTAACGCCCAGCTAAATTCAGCAGGGGATGAGTTACGCTACTACACCCAGTGCAATATCGGCATGGCGGTGGATAGTAAGGCGGGCCTGATGGTGCCCAATGTGAAAAACGTTGAACGCTTAACGCTATTGGGCATTGCCAGCGAAGTGGGGCGGCTAACTACCGCCGCTCGGGAAGGTCGGGTTGATCAGGCTGACCTCAAAGGGGGCACCATTAGTATTTCAAATATTGGTGCGCTCGGCGGTACCTACGCGGCGCCGATTATTAATGCTCCGGAAGCAGCCATTGTGGCGATTGGTAAAACCCAGTGGTTACCGCGTTTTGATGAGCAGGGAGCGGTGCAGCGCCGTGCCATCATGACCATTACCTGGGCGGGTGATCACCGCTTTATCGATGGCGGTACCATTGCACGCTTCTGCAATGCCTGGAAGGGGTTTTTGGAGGCGCCGGACACCATGTTGCTCCACTTGGGTTAACAGGCGATTTATGCCTCAGGCAACGCTTCAGCAGTTTTATATCCCTGAAGAGCAGTCGGTCTATCTGCTAAGTCATCATGATGCCCGAAAGCTTAAAGATTGGGTGGCGCTGTGCCAAGCGCAGCTCACCCAGTTGGGCTATCAAGGCATTGAATTAATTGGTAAAGGTGCCTATGGCTTTGTGTTTGCAGGCAGCGCGCCCAGTGCTGATGCAAACCCCAACTACGTATTTAAGTTTTCGCGTATTACGTTGCCTACCCATTTGCAAGAACGCCTTGAAGAAGAGGCGTTTATGCTTGATCAGGTTTCCCATCCGCGCATTCCAGGTCTTGTTGCTTACCAGCGCTCCCGGGGCCAGTCGATACTGGTGATGGAAAGGGCGCCGGGCTGGAATTTAGAACAAATTTCACTCAAACAAGGGCGCTTGTCTCCACGGCTCATTATGCGTATTGCCGCGCAGCTGGCCGATATTCTTACCGCTCTGCGTCGTGAGTCGGGGCCTCAGTCACGACCGGTGGTGCATGGCGATATCAAACCGTCTAACTTGGTGTTTGATCCTGAGCATGAGTCTATCGCACTAATTGATTGGGGCTCGTCGGTATTTGCTCAGTTGGACGCTCAATTGCAGTTTGTGGGCGCCAACGTGATGGAGCTAATGTCGGATAATCTGCAGCAAACCAATGCCCGACTGGGCGACGTTTACTTTATAGGTGAAGACCAATTAAACGGGGCGCTCTCATCGCCGAGGTTTGACGAGCAGGGGGCCGCAGGGACACTGTATGCACTGGCGTCAGCCCAGTCGTGCCGCTTTGGCCACCGGGCAATACCCGCCTGTTCTCTGGGCTTGCCCATGGAGTTCGCCCGCACGCTAGACGGCATGCTTGATCCAGACCCCCTGGTGCGACGTAAAGCCGGTGACTACTTTTTAAAAGCGATGCCGCGCATGGCCAAGGGAGTGATGATTGACTTGCCTTCTACTGTGCAAGTACCGCTAGTGCCGGTATGGGGGCGGCCTGCACAGCAGGAAATCGATACGGTGGTGTACAGCTCGCGCAAGGCGTTTTTACGGGAAGCCAATGCTCAGGAAACCCTCAACGACGTCAATGATGTGCAGTTGGACCGCTACTATAAGCAGTTTATGCAAGGCATGGGAGAAACCGAAAAAGCCTTTTTAGCCTCGGTCAGTCGCTTAGGGAAGTATCCCGTGGTAGGTGGCCTGGCGGTGCGCTGGGAACGAGAAGGGGTATACATTGATTCGTCATTAAACTTGCATGACCCGTCCCTGAAGCCGGCATTTATCGAATCGGTCAACAATATGGTGCATCTGGCACGGGCAATCCATCGCCAAGGGGTATTTAAAAGCTGCCTGTTTAATGCCCGCCAGACGCTCCACCTAGAGCGAACGTCAGTCGACGAGCCTTTTGTCAGTGAATCAACGATGGCAATTAGCTATGAGTTGAGCGCGGTGCCGGAGCTTGAGGATCGCACTCGCCAGCATAGCTATTTTGAGGATGGCCCTGATCCTGAAGAGCTGCTGGTGCTCCCTGAATCGATCATGGGTGTGCTGCAGCAGCTTAACGACATTCATCATACCGGCATGATTATTTTTGAAGCGCTGCCCCAGCACCTTAAAATTCATAGCTACTACCGCTTGCTGGATCCTGCGAAAGAAAAAGAATTCCGCGATTTGCTGGATCGCATTCTCGCATCTGTTAGCCAAATTGAAGGGCTAGGAGTATCTGGCTTCATGAAGATGCCGTATAAGGACACCCGCTATTTTACCCACATGGAAAGCCAGCCGGAGCGCTACTACCCCCGCGACCCGCGAGGGTATGTGAAAAGATTAGCTAACCAGTAGATAGATCAATTGGCCTTAACGACTATTGATGACATCCGAATGCTGCGCTAGCCAGGCTGCTAGCTGTTCGGTTAGTTCGTCGCTAGCGCTACCAAACGCATCCACCACATCCGCAATATCGACGCTGCTCGCTTGGGCGCTGGTGGTGAAATTCGTGGCGGCAAGTGGCGTTCGGTTTTGAGTGCCGACCAGTTGGACGTCTAGCTGCACCTTCACCGTTGGCGGATTAGTCACATAATCGCTTTGGAAATGGCGCAGTTCGCTGAGCAGCAGCAGGTCATGCGGCAAGCGGTCACTGCCCACGCCGGCAAACAGTTGGCTTTGCTGTAAACCGGTAATTAAGCGTGCCTTGAGCAAATCTGGCGCATCTTCATGCCAACGGGCGCCTTCGTACACATTAACGACATTACGCTCTGGATAGACCACCATTCGATTGCTGCTGAGTAAATTGCCTGCCTCTGGTTCGGCAATGCCCAGACGCTGGCTTGCTGGGGTAGAGGAGCGAGCCACGGGCGCTATCTCACTGGCAGGCAACCGATAGAGCGTTGCAGGTTCGCTGGTGGGCAAAATAGTACAGCCACCACCGAGCAGTAACGCAGCACTGGTCAAAACGGTAGCCATTGGGCGAACATTCATGGGCGGAACTCCTCTACCTGATCACGGCCCAGGAAAAAGTCCGTCGGACTCTCTTCCAACTGGCGGGTAATCCGATCCAACGTATGAAGGGTCGAGCGCAAACTGGCAAGCGCCGGTGCGATATCACGGGTGCCTTGCAGGGTGCTCTCGACCGCCCCGGCATTATCATCCACCAACTGCTCGATTCGCTGGGCTGCACGGGCCACGTCACGGCTTGCATCGGCGGCGCTTTGCATGACGAGTTGGCCATCCTGACGCAACAGTTGCGACGCTTCCTGGCTAAGTTCATCAATACTTGCCAGCGTGGCCGTTGCTTGCCGGGATACGTCACCAAAAAGTGCCATATTTTCGTCCAAAGCATCTTGCTGGGTGGCAATCATCTCAGTGATTTTGGCGATGTTAGTTAAAATGTTGCCTGCCTGCTCGCGGTTGCCGTCGTCAAACAGTTCGTTAACGTTTTGCAGAATCGAGTTGATGTTTTCAATCATCTCCTCTCCCTCATCAAACAGCGTGGCAATGGGGGAAGGGTCTGCTTGAATAAAAGGAACTTCGTCGTCAGTTTGGTTAACCAGACGTGGCGTATCAGGCGTGCCACCGTGTAACTGGACCGACATGCTTCCCGTTATGCTGGCAAAGGCAAGCCGCGCTCGGGTGTCCGTTTTTACCGGCGTATCATCGTAGACGCGGATATTGGCAATGACCTGGCGTGGGTCGTCAGGGTTGAGTATTAGCTCGGTAACATCCCCCACTTCAATACCGTTATATTGAACTCTGCTTCCCACCGATAAACCGCTAACGCTGCGTTCAAATAAGATACGGTAAGGCTGATAGCTACGCTCGCCCGCTGCATAGCTCATCCACAGCGCAAACAGTAGTACAGCCGCAGCGGTCCCCACGGTAAATAGACCAATTAAAACGTGATGCGCGCGGGTTTCCATGTGGCGTCACTCCTGAGCGTAAGCAATCGTTGATGAGGCGGTGTGAGCACGTTGTGCAGCACGACCTCGGGGCCCGTGAAAGTAGTCTTGAATCCACTCATCGTCGGTTTCTGCCACTTTATCGATGGTATCGACGACTAACACGCGCTTTTGCGACAGTACCGCGACGCGATCGCAAGCGGCATAAAGCGTATCCAAATCATGGGTCACCAGAAACACGCTGAAGCCTAGCGCATCACGGAGCGTTACCAGCAGTTGATCAAAGGCCGCCGCACCAATGGGATCAAGCCCTGCCGTCGGCTCATCGAGGAAGAGAATGTCAGGGTCAAGCGCTAAGGCGCGGGCCAGTGCTGCACGCTTCACCATGCCGCCAGACAGAGACTCGGGAAATTGGAGAGCTGCCTGCGGAGGTAAACCCACCAGCGCAAGCTTCACGCGTGCCAAGTGCTCGGCGTCTTCTCGCGGCAGCTTGGCGTGTTCAATGAGCGGTAGCGCGATGTTCTCTTGCAGGTTGAGTGAGCTAAACAGTGCTCCCCGTTGAAACAGTACGCCAAAGCGACGCTCAATTTGGCTACGTTGCTCTTCATTAAGCTCATTGAGGGTCGTCCCCAGTACTTCGACAGTACCCTCATTGGGGCGCTTCAAGCCAACAATGCTGCGTAAAAGCACCGATTTACCGGTGCCCGAGCCGCCAACGATGCCCAGAATTTCACCACGCTGTAGGCTTAAATCCAGGTTCTCATGTACCACGTGAGTGCCAAAACGGTTAACTAATCCACGTACTTTAATCACCGCTTGGCGGTTTCGTTCAGTTGGTTTCTGTGTCTGCATCACCAGCCCATCTCCATAAAGAATAGCGCGGCCAGAGCATCAATCAGAATCACCATGAAAATCGATTGAACAACGCTTGAGGTTGTATGTTCGCCCACCGATTGAGCGCTACCGCTGACCTTAAACCCTTCAAGGCAGCCAATAACCGCAATCACAAACGCAAATACCGGCGCTTTACTCATGCCAACCAAAAAGTGGGTGACTGAGACATCTTTTTGTAGGGTGGTGATAAATTGCATCAATGAAATATCCAGCGACAGGGTGGCGACGACAGCTCCGCCCGCTAAGCCGCTGAGCATACCCACAAACGCTAACATAGGTAAGCTGATTAACATTGCCATCACCCGGGGAAGCACCAACAGCTCAATAGGATCTAGCCCTTGGGCCTGTAGAGCATCAATCTCTTCATTGGATTTCATCGCCCCAATCTGAGCAGTAAAGGCGCTGGCAGTGCGCCCCGCGAGCAGGATGGCAGCAAGCAAAACGCCGAACTCTCGCAAAAAAGAGAACGCAACAAGGTCGATGGTGTAAACCGTGGCGCCAAACTGCTCAAGAACAGTGGCGCCAAGAAAGGCTACCACTGCGCCCACCATAAAGGTCAGTAGAGCAACGATAGGCACGGCATTAAGGCCACTCTGCTGGACATGGGCAACAGTGGCTGTCAGCCGCCAACGCCGTGGTCGTAATATAAGGTTGAATAGAGTGGCCATGACAAGACCAATAAACGCCATTAATTGGCGCTGCTGTGACCACAGCGCCACCATGTGCTCACCTATGTTGGCGAGGGCTTGGCTGACGCGGGAGTAAGAGGGGGGCTTAACGCTTAATGGTGCTTCCATGGCTTCGGCAATACGGATGAGCAGCGCCTGCTGCTCACCTGGCAGCTCGTTAGCCCACTCGGCAACCGTCAACGCTTTTTTGACGCCGATAAGCTCAACAATAAGTATGGCACCAGCGGTATCTAACCGCGAGATCGCTTTTAGTGAGACAGCACTCTCAAGCGTGTCATCCCTTTTTTGTTGGTTAAGCGCTGCTTTAATATAACGGTAGTTGGCTAGCGTCCATTCTCCTTGCAACGCTAGGGTCTCGTCATGACGCGTTATCCACTCGCTTGGCATCCCCGCTCCTTGGCGCTAGTACTATTCATGCGCTTGTTTTAGGGTTCTATCATGCATTCAAACGAGCGTTAGTTAAAGTTTCCTATGGCAATATTGTTACCTGGATATACCGTGCCTTGGTGTTAACTCCTGTTTTATCTGCTCCGCAACCTCTTTAAGGCGTGGGCCTAAATTATTAATTAACCGGTCATGGTCTAGACGTAGGCTGGAGCCACCGCAGTTAATGGCCATCACTTCTGCGCCGCCCTCCAAGATGAGCGGCATGGCCACGGCGCTGATATCGCGCTGCCACTCTTGCTCTGAAAGACAAAACCCGTACCGGGCATAATCTTTCATGCTCTGCAAAATGCCGGCTTCATATTTCGGCCAGTCATTGCCATACATCTGCGCTAGTTCTTGAAGGACCTGGCGGCGCCGTTCCTCGGATAAACCGCATAGCCAGGCGCGCCCGATAGCAGACGTGGCGATGGGCAGTCGGGAGCCAGTTTCCAGCCGAATAATAAGCGGGCCGTGGCCGTGACAGGTTTCCAGATAGACCATATCGCTGCGATCCGCGCTGCCAAGACTAACGTTGCAGTCAGTCGCGTCAGCAAATTTCTGCAGATGCGGGCGGGCAATTTCACGAATGCCCATATTGGCGAGGAAGCGATACCCCAGGGCCAACACACCAGGGCCGAGGCGATATTTCTCGAGATGCGTGTTGTGCTGCAAATAGCCAAGCTGGGTAAGCGTATAGGTCAAGCGCGAAACCGTTGGGCGAGGAATATTTGTTCGGTTAGAGAGTTCGGCATTGCCTAAATACTCCTCACCTGCGCCAAAGGCGCGCAACAACTCTAAGCCGCGCGCGAGCGCGGTCACAAAGTTGCGATCTTTTTCCGGCAGCTGTGAGTCATCACCAGTGGAGTCAGTGGGGTGCATTAAGAGTCCCAGCAAAAATGGCTAATTTAATCCGAATTATCGCATATCTACTTATCGGCAGCTCGTCGCCAGTCACTAAAACCAGTCACTAATGTAGCAACGATAAGATAGCGATGAAAACGGACGTCATGAAAAGGCGTTAGCGATCCAGGCGTTCAATAATCGTTGCGATACCCTGACCCACACCAATGCACATAGTGACCAGCGCATAGCGTCCGCCAGTGGCTTCCAGTTGGCGTAAGGCTGTCAATGCCAAGCGCGCGCCAGAGGCACCCAAGGGATGGCCGATGGCAATAGCGCCGCCGTTGACATTCAAGCGTGGGTCGTCGGCAGACAGCCCCAACTGCTGGACACAGCCAAGCACCTGCACGGCAAAGGCTTCGTTAATTTCGATTACATCCATCTGTTCAAGGGTGAGACCTGCGCGTGCTAGCGCTTTTTGTGACGCAGGCACTGGCCCTAACCCCATCACACGTGGCGGAACTCCGGCTACGGCGCTGGCGATGATACGTGCACGGGGGGACAAACCAACGCGTTCGCCTGCTGCCTGCGTACCGACAATCATTGCGGCGGCGCCGTCGTTGAGCCCTGAGGCATTACCAGCGGTAACAACACCCCCTTCAAAGAGCGCGCCCAGTTTAGCCAGCTTGTCTTCGGTGCTTTGTGGGCGTGGGTGCTCGTCGTTTGCTACCGAGAGGGGGGGCTGCTTACGCCCTTGGGGTACCTCAACGGCAAACATCTCGCCGTCGTAAAAGCCTGCTGCTAGCGCTTGAGCATAGCGGGCCTGGGAGCGGGCAGCATAGGCATCGCAGGCTGCACGGTCAATGTTCAGATCATGGGCAATATTGTCTGCGGTTTCAGGCATGCTATGGCTGCCGTACTCTTTGGCAATCCAAGGATTGGGAAAGCGGGAGCCGATCACCGTGTCGTACAGTGGCTGGTTGCGGGCAAACGGGGAGTCCGCTTTGCCTAACACATAGGGCGCGCGGGACATCGACTCTACGCCGCCTGCCAGGAACAGTTCGCCCTCGCCCAAGCGCGTCGCCCGTGCAGCATCCATCATCGCCGCCAAGCCGCTTCCACATAGACGGTTAACGGTTTGACCAGCGACTTCAACAGGCAAGCCTGCCAAGAGCGCACCGTGGCGGGCGACATTGCGAGAGTCCTCGCCCGCTTGGTTAGTGCACCCCGCCAGTACCTCTTCATAGCTTTCTGGTGCAAAGGGGTTACGCTCAACCAGGGTTTTTAGCGTTAACCCAAGCAGTTCATCGGGGCGAATAGCCGCTAGGCTGCCACCGTGGCGGCCAAAAGGTGAACGTAAACCGTCATAAATATAGGCATCTTGCATGGTAGTTCTCCGTTTGTTGTTCTCAGATGATTGTTGTCAGGTGACTGTTCTCAGCAATAGGCTCAAGCCGTGGTCAGCGAGGTATTAAGCGCGGCGCGGCGGCGTAGCCATGGGCTAGGGCGGTAACGCGGGTCACCGGTGGCCTCAAGCAAGTTATTGAGTATCGTCATAATACGTTTGGCGCCGTAGTGGTCGCCCATGCGCAGCGGGCCAAAGGGATAGCCCAAACCAAGCTCGACTGCCCGATCGATAGTGGCGGGTTCGGCAACGCCCTGTTGGGCTATGTCCGCGCCGACGTTGACAATGCAGGCGGTGATACGCTGAAGAACAAAGCCATTGCTGTCCTGAAGGGGGCTAACCGCTGTTCCATCGGCACTGAGCAGACAGGAGGCCGCCTGAATGAAAGCGGTTCGGGTGACGGGTGTGCTCATTATGCTTCGGCGGTTATCAAGTCCAGCGAGCATATCCACCGCGATGCACTGCTCTGGGTTCAGCCCTTGGCGGAGCGCACAGCTGGTGGCATCTTCGCCAAACGGAGACAATAGACAGAGTGCCTGATCCGTAGGTGTTGTACCGGTTTCAAGTGACCAGCCTGCTGCCTTGACCAAACCAGCCAGCGCTTGAGCACTGTCAGGGTCGTCCTGACTGATCCACACGGGGCAAGGTGATATCGGTGCGATGGCTGGCTCATCCGGCATTTGCTGTTTGCCCTCAACGTAGCGATAAAAGCCTTCGCCGGTTTTGCGTCCCAGCAGGCCTGCGGCTAGACGCTGTCGTGTTAAGGGGGAAGGCCGAAAGCGCGCCTCTTCATAGTACTGGTGGTAGACCGACTCCATTACCGCGTGGGAAACATCCAAACCGGTAAGGTCAAGCAGGGTAAATGGGCCCATGCGGAAGCCGCCTTGATCGACCATGATTCGGTCAATGGTGGCCGGGTCAGCAACGCTTTCCCCCAAAATTCGCAGGGCTTCGGTACCGAACGCGCGTCCGGCGTGGTTGACCAAAAATCCCGGGGTGTCCGTTGTCTGGGCGGTAAAGTGGCCCATGGCCTTGCCTAACGCATTCACACGCTGGGTAACATCCTCTGCTGTACGCAGGCCAGGGATGACCTCGGCAATCTTCATCAGCGGCACGGGGTTAAAGAAGTGAAAGCCGATGACCCGCTCAGGATGCTGACAGGCGGCGGCAATGGCGGTAACGGATAGCGAGGACGTATTGGTCGCTAACACCGCCTGCGGGCTGACGATGGCTTCTAAATCGCTAAACAGCGCCTGCTTAGCGTCGAGCTTTTCAACAATGGCTTCCACCACGATATCGCAAGGGGCGAGGTCGCTCAGGTCGTCAGCTGCGATTAACCGCTCATTATATTGCTGGGCTTGCTCGCTGGAGATGCGCTGTTTTTCAGCACTTCTCTGCCACAGCCCGGCTATAAAGGTAGTTGCCTCTTTTACAGCGCCTTCCCTTACATCAAACAGCATCACCTTGAGGCCTGCCTGGGCAGCCAGTTGAGCAATGCCACGCCCCATGGCACCGGTACCGACAATGCCAAGGGTGCTAAAGGAGGGCAGGGATGATTCGTTACTCATATGTTAAGTCCTCTCTGCTAATGCGTCGCCATTTTGCACGCCTGTCTGATCTTGTGTTTTGCATTGCAAAATAGTATTTCGTTTATTGACTGCCATCCTAGGCTATGCAAAAGTGCCTGACAAGCAATGTGAACGTTAATTTCGTCTGGCGGAATTAACAAGATTTCCCGCTACTCCAGCGCTATCTACAACGATAAATAACAGCCTTTTGCCACCAGGAGCCGTCATGATTCGCGATCCCGAACTGATTAGTCAGCTTGTCGATACCATCGCCCGCTTTGTCCGTGAACGTTTGATCCCTAACGAGGCGCGTCTAGCAGAAGAAGATGCGGTGCCGCCGGAAATACTTGCGGAAATGAAAGAGATGGGGCTGTTCGGGCTATCGATTCCGGAAGAGTACGGTGGGCTTGGTTTAACCATGGAAGAGGAGGCGCTGGTGGCGATGGAAATTGGCAAAACATCGCCCGCCTTCCGCTCGGTATTTGGCACCAATAACGGCATTGGTGCTCAGGGCATTTTGATTGATGGTACCGAAGAGCAAAAAGCGAAGTATGTGCCGCGTTTGGCTACCGGCGAGATCCTTAGCTCCTTTTGCTTGACCGAACCGGATTCTGGCTCTGATGCCGCTAGCCTGCGGACCACTGCGGTACGTGACGGCGATCACTACATTTTAAACGGCACCAAACGCTACATTACTAACGGCCCTGAAGCTGACCTGTTCACCGTAATGGCGCGGACTAATCCTGAAAACAAAGGGGCCGGTGGTATTTCGGCATTCATTGTCGAAGGCAATACGCCCGGCTTAGTGCGAGGAGCCGCGGATAACAAAATGGGCCAGAAGGGCGCCCACACCTGCGACATTATCTTTGATAACTGCCGGGTGCCTGCTGAAAACATTATTGGCGGTAAAGAAGGTCAGGGGTTTAAAACCGCCATGAAGGTGCTCGACAGAGGTCGACTGCATATTTCGGCGGTCTGCGTCGGTGTGGCTGAGCGCTTGGTCGAAGAGTCGCTGCGCTACACCATGGAGCGTAAGCAGTTTGGCGCTGCCCTGGCCGAGCATCAGTTGATACAAGCCATGCTCGCGGATAGCAAAACCGAAGCCTATGCCGGTAAAACCATGGTGATGGACGCAGCGCGGCGTAAAGATGATGGAGAAAATGTCTCCACGTTGGCTTCCTGCTGCAAACTGTTCTGTGCTGAAATGGTGGGACGGGTGGCTGACCGCGCGGTCCAGGTGCATGGCGGAGCGGGCTACATGTCCGAGTACGCGGTTGAACGCTTTTACCGCGATGTGCGGCTATTTCGGATTTATGAAGGCACGACGCAAATTCAACAAATCGTCATCGCCCGAAATATGGTGCGGGAGGCGTCCTAATGGCTTTGTCGGTCTCTTATCAAGCGCCGGATGAAACTATTTTTGGCCGCCGTGCCAGCGAGCTGGTGGCAGAGCTTCCTGACCGGCTCAGCACCCGTGTGCTTGAAAATGCCCAGCGCATGGGTGATCAGCCCGCCATTGTTGATGGCAATGTGCGTTGGAACTACGCAGAGCTTGGTCAAGAAATAGAGGCCGCCTGTGGCTGGTTAAAGACGTTAGGGCTTCGTCCCGGTGACCGCATGATGACGGTGAGTGAGAACTGCCGTGCTCTCGTCGTGCTGCTGTTGGCCGCCAGCGAGCTTGACGTCTGGGTTGCCATCGTTAACTCACGTCTGTCAGCCCAAGAAGTCGATCTGATCCAGAGCAACTGCCTGCCCCGACGTGTATTTTACACCTGCGATGCCTCACCTGAGGCGTGCCAGCACGCCGAGCGTCATGCAGCTGACCGCTACCAGCACCCTCAATTGGGTGGTTTGGCAATTTCAGCGCTTTTCGATAGCGACCCCGAACCGGTATGCGCCAAGGGTGCCGAGCAGGTCGCCGCGATGATTTACACCTCAGGCACCACGGGCACCCCAAAAGGCGTCATGCTTACCCATCGTGGCATTCTCTATATCGCTTCGATTTCGGGGGGGATGCGCCACTTGAGTCAGGGCCAACGAGTATACGGCGTGCTGCCCATGTCTCATGTTTTTGGCCTCTCCTCGGTCTGTATGGGGTCGCTGTATAACGGCGCGTGTCTATATACCGTGCCCCGTTTTGATGCCGAGCATATGCTGGTAACGCTCAAGCAGGAACGGATTACCGTGCTTCAAGGTGTGCCGGCTATGTACGCCCGTGCGCTGGAGTTTTTAAAGCGCGAGCAGCGGTCATTGGAAGCGCCCGCGCTGATTTATATTTCAGCGGGCGGTTCGCCGTTAGATAGCGACACTAAAATCCGGGTGGAAGCGGCTTTTGGTTTGACGCTTCACAACGGCTATGGTTTGACTGAGGCTAGTCCAACGATCAGCCAAACGCGGATTGATGATCGACACCTCAGCAGTACCGTTGGCCGCGTCTTGCCACTGCTTGAGTACCGCCTAGAGCCGCTCAGCGACAGTGGAAATGCTGAACAACCTGATGAGGACGTTGGCGAGCTTTGGGTGCGTGGGCCCAATGTTATGAAAGGCTATTTTCGCCAGCCAGTCGCCACGCGCGCCACGCTAACCGAAGATGGCTGGCTTAATACCGGGGATATCGCCAAGTTTGATGACGATGATCAACTCTATATCGTCGGGCGCAGCAAAGAACTCATTATTCGCTCGGGCTTCAATATCTACCCGCCGGATGTAGAGGCGGTTATTAATGAGCACCCGGCGGTCACCTTAACGGCGGTGGTGGGACGCCAAGTGTCAGGCAACGAAGAGGTCGTGGCGTTTGTACAGAGTGAGCCCGGCGTTGAGCTGGATATGGCGGAGCTTAAGGCGTTTATTGCCGAGCGGCTGGCGCCTTACAAACGACCCACCCAGATCGTATTAATGGATACGCTGCCTTCCACCGCCAGCGGAAAAATTCTGAAAGGTCGACTGCGGGATCTCGCTCAGCAGGAGGGCGCCTCATGAGCCCGCCGGCGTCGTCTCAACAAGCATTGATGGGCTATCACGAACTGCTGGGTATGCAGGTAGTGGAATGGAGGAGTGATCGGGCGGTGGTCGAATTGACCATTGAGCCAAAACATCTTAACCGCAGTGGCAACGTCCACGGTGGCGTATTGGCATCAATGCTGGATAGCGCGTTGAGCTTAGCAGGCCTGTACTGTGACGTGCCTGGCAATATTCGCCGAGGAATGACGCTATCCCTCACCACCACCTTTGTGGGCCCAGCTCGACAAGGTGTGCTACGAGCCATTGGCACGGTGCGCGGGGGCGGCCAGAAGACCTATATGGTCAGCGGCGAGGTCGTCGATGAAAAGGGTAATTTAGTGGCGATAGGCGAGGGAGCATTCCGCCGTCGCAGCGGCAGTGAGTCGCCATCAGGTATCGCTGAAACTGGACGCCAGGAGCCATCTGAGTGAGCTTAGCCCGTTTGCGGGTCTCTTTCTTACTATTGGTCACCCTGACGACGTTGATTCACTTAGTGAGCGGCGGTGCTGTCTGGCAGGCGCTGGGGATAGCGGCGTTGCTGCTCTATTTGATTACTCTTGGTGGCCAGCTGTCGCGCATGGCCAAGGGGTTACTGTTAGTTTCCGCGGTGTTTACACTGCTGGCGTTATGGCGCTCCTCTTCGCCTATTCAACTGCTCTTCGAAGCTAGTGGCCGCTTTGCCTTTTTTGCTACCTTTGTGGTTGCCCTAAGTATGCTGCGGCTACCGGCCTATCGCTCGCGCCTGGTGCGTCGCTGCGGAAAGAGTATGCTGCTGCAGCCGCCTAGCCGACGCTACCCCATTTTATCCTTAGGGTCGGCGCTGTTTGGGATTATTCTCAATATTGGCGTGCTCAACCTGTTTGCCGCCATGATTGAGAAGAGCAATACGTTAGGCGCTGCCCAGGGGCGTGCTTGGGTGCAGCAGGCGCGTCAGCGACGCATGATGCTGGCGCTATTGAGGGGGTTTTCACTCGCCCCGCTGATTTCTCCCATGGGGATTGGCGTTGCCGTGGTGCTGTCAAGTCTTCCCCAGGTCACCTGGCTGCAACTGGCGCCGTATATTCTAGGGGCAGCGCTGCTGATTTTTCTTACCGGCTGGGCCGTCGATTTCTTTACTGGGCCGCACCCTCCCGCCAATAAATCTCATGGCGCGATACCTTCACTGCGTCCTTTAGGACAGTTTAGTGTGCTGCTTCTGGGAATCGTGGCCTTGGTGTTTAGTATTGCTTGGCTTTTGGAGCTACGCTTGCCAATCGCGGCGCTGCTGGGGGCGCCTACTGGGGCATTGATATGGCTGGCATGGCAGCGGCGGCGTATTGGCTATGCCGGTGTGCCGGCGGCCATCAGCGCGGTGCATCGCCAACTACCATGGCTATTGTCGCCAAGTGCCAATGAGATTGTGGTCTTGGGCGCTGCCGGTTATTTAGGTCATTTGTGCGTAGGGTTAGTGGATACTCAACAGCTAGCGCCACTACTCGTCGTACTGGATCCGTGGGGGCCCTTTAATGCTGTGCTCGCCATGCTAATGGTAGTAGGTCTTGCCCAGGTAGGCGTCAATCCTATTGTGACGGTTACCTTATTGGTGGGGTTACTGCCACAATTGGGTATTGAGGGATTAACGCCTGCGTTAATTGGGGCATCGTTGATGGTAGGGTGGGCGTTGGCGTTAATGTCGTCGCCCATGACCGCATCTATGTTGATTTTATCAAGATTTACTGGCGTATCGGCGACACGCATTGGCTACCGCTGGAACGGACGATTTTTGGTAGCGTCGATTCCGCTGTTGGCGGCATGGTTTGTGTGGTCGCCTTTTTGACCCTCTCCACACTAACTGCTTGACCTTTGTCAGCCATTTTTTTATCGTATTTAATATAAAGTGAAATAATGTTTTGCTATGCGAAACTACGATGGCGCTAAACGAATAGTCGCGCTAAACGAATAGCCGCACTAGACAGCAAAACAATAAACGCACGATACAAAAGACAGGCAAAACAAAAGAGCCGACTAGTAAATTAGAGGTTTCTTAAAGTACTCGGAGTACGCCCTATGAAAATTCTCGTCGCGGTTAAACGCGTCATTGATTACAACGTCAAAATCCGCGTTAAAGCGG
>NZ_REBQ01000200.1 GCF_007692655.1 Halomonas sp. | reverse complement strand
ATGCTGAGCAACCGGAGATGATTGCTCAGCAGCTCAACGCTTGGTACTTAGGCTAAGTTTATCAGCTGATCAGCATAAGCCAAGGCAGGCCGATTACCAGCCAGACCACCAGGAACAGCAGCCCGAAGATGGCTCCTAGCCGCCAGAATAGTGCGCTGGGCAGGTAGCCGCTGCCGTAGTAAACCGGGCTTGGGCCAGTGCCGTAGGGGGTAAGAATGCCCATAAAGCCGAGCGTGGGCAGTAGCAGCAGGATAAACATCTCCATATCCAGCCCGGCAATCCCTGATGCCGCCGCCAGAATCACCGGCAGTAGGGCGGTAACGTGGGCCGTCACGCTGGCAAAGAAGTAGTGCAGCAGATAGAAGATAACCACCAGCGCTACCATGGCAATCAGCGGGTCAAAGTGGCTAATCTGGCCGCCCACCACATTGCCAAACCAGGTAACGAACCCCACCTGACTTAACCCGCCTGCCAGCGCCACCAGGGTGGCAAACCAGACAAAGATATTCCAGGCGGCACGGTTATCAAGAATATCGTTCCAGGCAACGATGCCGGTTAACAGCATGCCGCAGATCACCATTAACCCCACCAGGGAGGCAGAGATAATACTGCCGGCAAAAATCCACAGCAGTAGGGCAGTCACCACCATAATGACCAGGACGATTTCATGGCGGGTAAGTACGCCGAGCTTGGCTAACTCTTCCCCCGCCCAGTCGGAAATTTCGTGGCCGGCTTTTACTTCAGGGGCGCATAGCCAGTAGGTCAGCAGCGGCACCAGCAGTAGCAACAGAATGCCCACCGGGGCTACCGCCATAAACCATTGTCCCCAATTGATATGAATACCGGTGGCGCTTTCGGTTAGCGCGATGGCCAGTAAGTTAGGTGCCAGGGCGGTCAAAAACAGCGAACTGGTTACGCAGGTAGAGGCCAGCGCGGTCCACATCAAAAAGCTGCCCATGCGTTTCATACTGGGGTCGTTAGGCAGTGAGTCGTAAAGCGGCGGCAGATTGCGAATCACGGGGTAGATTGTGCCCGCACTACGCGCCGTGTTGGAGGGCGTAAAGGGGGCCAGAATGCCATCGGCAATCATCACCGCGTAGCCAAGGGTCAAGGTACGTTTGCCCATGGTTTTGACCAGCCAGAGGGAAATTCGCCTGCCCAAACCGGTTTTCTCATACCCCAAGGCAAACATAAAGGCGCCAAAAATCAACCATACGGTTGAGTTGGTAAAGCCCGACACCGCCCAGGAGAATGACTGGTTGGCGGTATTAAATCCTTCGGCCGCCAACTGGGTGGGTGAGAACAGCACCCAGGGAGAGAGCAGCGCCACTAGGGTAACGCCGATCAAACCCACTACCGCCCCAGGCAAAGGCTCGAGGATCAAGCCCACCACACAGCCGAGGAAAATGGCGAAAAAGTACCAGGCGTGGGGGGCTAGCCCCTCGGGCGTAGGGATCAACGCAACCACAATGGCGACGGCTAACGGGGCTAGCAGTTTCCATGTTTGTGTAGATGGCTTTGGAGATGGTGCTGTGGACCGCGCATCGCTGTTCATGCTGCCGCTCTCTTCTATTCAGGATAGGAAGGGTCTTGCTGGGAAGGTCTCTGCCAAACCACCTTGTGGGTAGCGGTAGAGAGCGTAGAGCCTATTTAAGGTATGCCCCTTAAATGCACGCAGCACCACCCTCAACAACGCCTTTCTTGATATGCATCAATAGTTCTTTGGACTAATGAGCAGAGCCTGCCAAGGGCGTGGTAAGTTCGAATAATGAAAGGACACCGAAGAGTGTCGCTACCACCACCTTTGACTTGGCTAATGGAAGGGGTTGTCATGCAGCAGCGAGATTTCGATATCGTGATTGTCGGTGGGGGTGGCGCAGGCTTACGCGCTGCCATTGGGGCCGCCGAGCAGGCCAAGGAGCAAAACACACCTCAACGCATTGCGCTGCTGTCCAAGGTTTATCCCATGCGCTCCCATACCGTGGCCGCGGAAGGTGGGGCGGCGGCGGTTACCAGCGAAGAGGACTCCCACCAGGCGCATTTTGATGACACGGTGTCAGGCGGCGACTGGCTGGTTGAGCAGGGGGTGGCTGACTACTTTGTCCACCACGCCTATCAAGAGCTGGTGCAGATGGAGCGCTGGGGCTGCCCCTGGAGCCGCAAGGACGACGGCCAAGTGCAGGTACGCCGCTTTGGGGGCATGAAAACCGCCCGCACCTGGTTCGCCGCCGACAAAACCGGCTTCCATATGCTCCATACGCTGTTTCAAACCTCGCTGAAATATCCTGAGATCGAGCGCTTTGATGAGTACTTCGTGCTCGATCTTGCCGTCCACGAAGGCGCAGTGATTGGCGTGATTGCCCTGCAAATCGCCACCGGCGAATTGACCCTGCTGCGCGCCAAAGCGGTGGTGCTGGCGACTGGCGGCGCGGGGCGCCTATTCCGCTTCAATACCAATGCGGGCATTGTCACCGGCGATGGTATGGCGATGGCCTATCGTCATGGTGTGGCGCTGCGGGACATGGAGTTTGTTCAGTATCACCCCACCGGCCTGCCCGGCTCTGGCATTTTGATTACCGAAGCGTGTCGGGGCGAAGGCGGCATTTTGCTCAATAAAGATGGCTACCGCTACCTGCAGGATTATGGCCTTGGCCCGGAAACGCCTCTAGGCAAGCCGGAGAACAAGTACATGGAGCTGGGCCCGCGGGACAAACTCTCCCAGGCCTTCTGGCAGGAGCAGCAGGCAGGCCGCACCGGTAAGTTTGGCGACAGCGACGTGGTCTATCTTGATCTGCGCCACTTGGGTGAAAAGTACATTCTGGAGCGCCTGCCGTTTATCTGCGAGCTGGCCAAATCCTATATCAACGTCGACCCCGTCAAAGAACCCGTCCCCATTCGCCCGGCGGTGCACTACACCATGGGCGGCATTGAAACCAACCCCCAGTGCGAAACCTCCATTGCCGGGCTCTACGCCGCCGGAGAGTGCGCCTCGGTGGGCCTGCACGGCGCCAATCGCCTGGGCTCAAACTCGCTAACCGAGCTACTGGTATTTGGCCGCCTGGCCGGTGAACAAGCAAGTAAGCGCGCGGCGCAAACGGAGTGGGCCGATGAGCGCCTGCTGGAAGCCCAGGGCGACCGCCAGCAAGCCAAGCTGCTTCGACTCTGTGATGGAAGCGGAAGTGGGGAGAGCTGGGTAGAACTCAAGCACGCCATGGTGCAGGCCATGGAGAGCGGCTGCGGGATTTACCGCACCGAAGAGGGCATGCGTCATTCGCTGGATACCATGCGCCAACTGCGTGCGCGCTTTAACAAGGTTCGCGTTAACGATACCAGCAAGATTTTTAATACCGAACTGCTTGAGTGTTTGGAGCTGGAGTGTGGCCTGGATATTGCCGAAGCCTCCTGTTTGGGCGCGCTTGAGCGCCGTGAATCCCGCGGCGCCCATCAGCGCCTGGATGAGGGTATGCAAAAACGCGATGACGTTAACTACCTTAAGCATAGCCAGGTGTTTTACCAAGGCGATGGCCATGCTGAGCTGCGCTGGCAGGACGTCGATGTGCAGTTCTCCGCCCCGGCGGAGCGGGCTTATGGCGATGCGGGCAAGGGGGTGAAAGCATGAGTACCGATCAGATTACTGCCAAGCGTGTTAGCGCTGATAACACCAGTACTAATAGCATCAGTACTAATAACACCAGCACCAAGCACATCAGCGTTAAACGCTACCTGCCGGACAACTCGACTGAATCCTACTGGCAGGCGTATGACCTGCCGGTGGATGACAGCACCTCGCTGCTGGATGCCCTCAACCATATCAAGGAGCAGCTTGATAGCACGCTGAGTTATCGCTGGTCTTGCCGTATGGCGATTTGTGGCTCCTGCGGGGTGATGGTTAACGGCATTCCCAAGCTGGGCTGCAAAACTTTCCTGCGCGATTACGAAGGCGATATTCGCATTGAGCCGCTGGCCCACTTCCCCGTACAGCGGGATCTGGTGGTGGATATGGCGATCTTCCTGGAACACCTGGCGGCGGTGAAGCCCTATCTGATTGACAATAACCCGGTAAAACCCTACGACCCCAAGGCGCCGGAAACCTATCAGCAGACACCAGAGCAGCTGGAGCGCTACAAGCAGTTCG
>NZ_REBQ01000057.1 GCF_007692655.1 Halomonas sp. | reverse complement strand
CTAATGTTAATGGCCCTCTATTTTGATCTGATGCGCCTGTGGTAATGACGCGTGTAGCGCGCAGGATGCCTTGTCATCTGCCTGCACAAATGTATATGGTGCCTTTCTGGAATGATAGGCAGACCAACGCGAGCGAATTGACTGCATGAAAATCAAGACCCTTGGAATGGCGGCACTCTTGCTGGCAGGCGCCAGCGGCGCCCAAGCACAATCCTTTGATGTTTCAGACATTCGAGTGGAAGGACTACAGCGGGTATCAGCCGCCTCGGTCTTCAATGCATTTCCGGTCAGTGCCAATGACCGCGTCAGTGAGCAGCAACTTGCCGCCGCTGCACGTGATTTATTTGCCACGGGATTATTTGATGACGTCTCGCTAGCCCGCGAGGGAGACGTTCTTGTCATTCAAGTGGTTGAACGGCCCACCATTGCGCGGTTGCGGATCACCGGTAATGATCAAATCTCCGAAGACGATTTACGTAACGGTTTACGTCAATCGGGGCTCTCTGAAGGTCAGGTACTGGAACTCTCTACTCTTGAAGAGATTCAGCGTGAACTGGAAGGCGTTTACCAGTCACAGGGGCGGTACAGCGCCAGTATCAATACTGAAGTCGAAGAGGTTGATGAAGGCCGCGTACAGGTCAATATCAATATCAACGAAGGCGAAGTGGCTAAAATTCGCCAAATTAATATTGTTGGTAACGAAGCCTTTGATGATGACACGCTACGCAACGTCTTTGAGTTGAATGATCGCCCAGGTCGTATCTTCGGCTGGTTTTCTAGCGATGAGTATTCTCGTGAAGCGTTGTCAGGTGATATTGAGCGTCTTCGTTCTTACTATTTGGATCGTGGCTACGTTAACTTTGAGGTCACTTCGACCCAGGTGTCGATCGGTCCAGAAAAATCAGAAATATTTATTACCTTGAACGTAGATGAGGGTAATCAATATCGCGTTGGCGACATTCGCTTTGCGGGTGATCTCCAGATTAGTGAGAGCGAAGCCCGCCAGCTGCTGACTGTGCAAGAGGGTGAGATTTTTTCCCGTGGTGATGTGAACGCCTCAACGGAAGCGCTGCGTCAGCGTCTTGGTGCTGAAGGCTTTGCCTTTGCGGAGATTCAGGGCATACCTGAAATGTCTGATGACGGCGAAACGTTTGATCTAGTGATTGCCGTTAATCCGGGCGAACGCGCCTATGTCCGTCGTATTGAATTTTTCGGTAATACCACCACCCAGGACGAAGTACTGCGTCGTGAAATGATTCAGTTAGAAGGTGCGCCCGCGTCTACTGATGCCATTACGCAATCGCGTCAGCGTCTTGAGCGGCTAGGCTTTTTTAGTCAAGTCGAAGTGGATACCCAGCCTGTACCTGGTCAGCCGGATTTGCTCGACGTTACCTATAATGTCGAAGAGCAGCCTTCCGGCTCGGTATCGGCAAGCGTAGGTTTCTCGCAAAGTGCAGGGATTATCTACGGCTTGGGCCTTTCGCAAAATAATTTCCTGGGTACTGGTAATCGCGTCAACGTAGGTGCACAGCGCAGTGACACCTTTACCAGCGTGAACTTTGGCTTTACCGATCCCTACTGGACGCTGGACGGTATTTCACGGGGCTATAACCTGTTCTACCGTGAAACCGATTACGCCGACTCTGACATTTCAACGTTCTCAACCGATGCCTACGGTGCAGGGATCAATTTCGGCTACCCGGTTAGTGAGCTCTCACGGCTTAACTTTGGTGCCAGCATTGAAGATCTCACGGTTAAAACATATTTTGATACCGCCTCAGAAATCCGTCGCTATGTGGAAGATGAGGGCGCGGACGCACAGAGCCTGAAATTAACCGCCAGTTGGACGCGTAATAACCTCAACCGCGGCATTATGCCCACAGCGGGTAATTATCAGCGTTTGTCATTGGAAACGGGCGTACCGGGTAGCGACGCTGAGTACTATAAGCTGCGTGCTCGTGCTCAGCAGCTTTTCCCAATGAGTGACGACGAATCCTGGGCGCTCAAATTTAGCGGTAACCTTGGCTACGCTGATACGCTAGGCAGTAATGACCCGTTCCCCTTCTATGAAAACTTCTACGCCGGTGGCCTTGGTTCCGTACGTGGCTACACGTCGAACACGCTTGGCCAGCGAACGACGCCAGCACGAGAAGGCGGCCGTGATCGCACCTTGGGCGGTAACGTCTCCATAGAAGGTAGCGCTGAGATACTTTTCCCGCTGCCCTTTATTGAGAACCAGCGCTCGCTGCAAACATCGTTGTTCATCGATGGTGGCAACACCTTCCTCACCTCTTGTTACGATGTGCTGGAAGCCGATGCAGGGCGCCAGCAGTGTAGCTCAGGTGTGGACTTAGGTGATTTGCGCTATAGCGCAGGTATTGGTCTTTCCTGGCTAACGCCGGTTGGACCGCTAACGTTTAGTATCGCAGAGCCTTTGAACGACGAGAGTGGAGACGATACCCAGTTCTTCCAGTTCTCCCTCGGACAAACGTTCTAATTTTGCTATAACGCGCACCATGGTGGTGCGCGCAGGCATGACTTAAGGAGTTAATACTATGCGTAGACTGACAGCGGTGGTGTGCCTGTTAGGCGCGATGATCTTACCTGCTCACGCGGCGGAAGTAGCGGTGCTTGATTGGCGGGCGGCACTGATGAATACCCAGTCAGCTCAGGCATCGTTAAGCAGTTTGGAAGGTCAAATCGGTAATCAGCAGAGTGAAGCGCAAAGCCTTGGTAACGAGCTGCAGCAGCTACAGCAGCGCTTGCAAAACGAAGGCGAGACCATGGCGCAGTCACAGCGCGAGGCACTGATTAGCGAGTTGCAGGAAAAAGGCAGTCGGTTTGAACAGCTTCGTCAGGAAGTGATGCAGGCTCAGCAGCGCTCCGAGCAGCAGTTTTTAGAGGGCGCTGAATCAAAGCTGGAACGTGCGGTAGAGCAAGTACTGGAGCGCCACGGCATTGATGTTCTGGTCGAGCCACAGGGCGTGCTACATTCCGGGGTAGATTTGCCAAACGTGACGGATGAAGTCACTCAAATCTTTGACACCCTGAACTAACTTTAAACGATGAATGGTGTGGCTTTGCCACACCAAAGCTTCCCTGGGTTCCCATGACGCACGCTTCTCATCACCTAACGCTGGCAGACATTGCGCGCCATTTGGGCATTGCCTTTACCGGTGACGCACAGCAGCCGATACGTGGTCTGGCGACGCTGAAAGAAGCACAGCCTGACCAAGTCGCTTTTTTGGCTAATCGCGCCTACCTAAAAGATTTAGCAATGACGAAGGCGGCGGCGGTACTCCTGCACCCTGAGCATGCTAAGCACTGTCCTGTGCCTCGCTTGGAAATCGATAACCCCTATCTAGGCTATGCCAAGCTTTCCCAGCTGTTTGACCCGTTACCTGCGCGTGACGTTATCGGCATTCATCCAACCGCAGTCGTCGCAGATAGTGCAACGTTAGGCGCCGATGTGTGCATTCAAGCGCATGCTGTCGTTGAGGCTGGCGTGGTGCTGGGAGACCGTGTGGTGATTGGTGCAGGCAGCGTGGTTGGGGCGGATAGCCTGCTGGGTGAAGGCACCCGTTTGCACGCCAATGTTACCGTGTGCCACGGCGTAGTGATTGGGAAGCGGGTGATTCTGCAAAGTGGTTGCGTGATCGGTGGTGACGGATTTGGCTTTGCCCATGACGGCGCTGGTTGGCACAAAATTGTCCAGCTGGGTGGTGTTGTACTGGGCGATGACGTAGAAGTAGGCAGTTGCTCCAGTATTGATCGGGGGGCGCTGGGGGACACGGTTATTGGTGATGACGTCAAAATTGATAGTCAGGTGCAAATCGCCCATAACGTGACTATCGGCGACCACTGTGCGATCGCAGGCTGTGTAGGTATTGCCGGGTCTACCAAGGTAGGCAAGCACTGCATGCTAGGCGGCGGCGTAGGTTTATCTGGTCATTTAACCATTTGCGATGGCGTTCAGGTAACGGGTATGAGTTTGGTGACGAACTCTATTCATGAGCCCGGTGTCTACTCGTCGGGTACTGGGGCGATGCCTAATGCTCAGTGGCGCAAAAATGCGGTGCGTTTTAAACAGCTTGATGATATCGCTAAGCGCTTGGCAAGGCAGGAAAAAAAGCAGCGGGACTGATGAACCCTGAATGAATTATATTCGCCACTGGCTTGAGGCTAACGAGTAGAGCGTTATAATCCACTGCCTTTTACCAGCGGGAGAGCTGGTGCTTGCCTGAAGATTATCAGGCGTCATGACATTTTGAGGTTGTTACGATGGTTATGGATATTAATGAAATTCGCGAGTACTTGCCCCACCGTTATCCTTTTTTATTGGTGGATCGAGTAACGCAGCTAGCCATCGGTGAGTCGATCGTTGCGTATAAGAATGTCAGCATTAATGAGCCATTCTTCAATGGTCATTTTCCACACCACCCGATTATGCCAGGGGTGTTGGTGCTTGAAGCGCTTGCCCAAGTATGCGGTATTCTTGGCTTTAAAACGGTTAATAAACTGCCTGCAGACGGCTACGTCTATTATCTTGTGGGGAGTGATAAAGTACGCTTCAAACGCCCGGTGATGCCCGGTGACAAGCTCACGCTAGAAGCTGATGTGATTAAAGGCAAGCGTGGCATTTGGAAGTTCGCCTGCCGTGCCACGGTTGATGGTGAACTGGCCTGTGAGGCGGAAATCATTTGTGCCGAGAGGAAGGTGGCTTGATACATCCTACTGCCCTGGTCGATCCAACCGCGCGTCTTGCCGACGATGTTGAGATAGGCCCCTTTAGCATTATTGGGCCCGAGGTCACCATTGGCGCTGGCTCGGTGATTGGCCCTCATGTGGTGGTTAAAGGCCCAACGACGCTGGGTGAGCGCACGCGTATTTTTCAGTTCGCCTCGGTAGGCGAAGACTGCCAGGACAAAAAATACGCGGGTGAGCCCACAAGACTTGTCATGGGCGATGATAACGTCATCCGCGAAGGTGCCACGCTGCATCGCGGCACGGCTCAGGATCGTGGCGAAACGACCATTGGTTCACGCAATCTGTTTATGGCCTATGTTCACGTCGGTCACGACTGCGTGATTGGTAACGACTGTATTCTGGCCAACCAGGTTACCTTGGCCGGGCACGTTACCATTGGGAATCACGTGATTTTAGGTGGCTTATCAGCCGTGCACCAGTTCTGCCATTTTGGCGATCATGCGATGGCCGGTGGCGGCTCGATTATCACCAAAGACACGCCCGCCTATATGATGATTAATGGTAACCCTGCTGAGGCGCGTGGTCTCAACCTGGTGGGGCTAAAGCGGCGTGGATTTAGCCGTGAAGCCATTAGCGCACTCACGACAGCTTATAAAATGGTTTACCGCCAAGGGCTAACTACCGAGCAAGCGCTTAGTGCAATGCGTAGCCGTTTTGACATACCCGAGGTAGAGCATTTTGCAGCCTCTATTGAGCGCTCGACCCGCGGCATCACCCGTTAACCCATGTTAATTATTTTATGACCCTGCAGCGTGTCTATCTCGTGGCTGGGGAACTCTCCGGCGATATCCTAGGCGCTGGCCTGATGCGTGAACTTAAATCGCGCCACCCTGGTGTCGAGTTTCGTGGCATCGGCGGGCCGCGCATGCAGGCGGAAGGCCTGGAGAGCCGCTTTCCCCTCGAAACCCTCGCCGTGATGGGGCTGGTTGAGGTGCTCAAGCATCTCCCCGAACTGATCCGCGTGCGGCGTACACTGAGAACCGAAGCATTGGCTTGGCAGCCGGATATTATGCTGGGCATTGATGCGCCCGACTTCAATTTAGGTCTTGAGCGTCAGCTTCGCGAGGCGGGGATTACCACTGCCCACTACGTGAGTCCTTCCGTATGGGCGTGGCGCCAGGGGCGGGTGAAGGGCATCGCTAAGTCGGTTGATGGCATGCTGACACTGTTGCCCTTTGAAGCTGCTTTCTATCGCGAACATCGCGTGCCCGTCGCATTTGTTGGCCACCCACTGGCCGATGAAATGCCGCTTGAGAATGACCGCGTAGCCACGCGCCGTGCACTAGGGTTGGCACTGGATAGCCAGGTGCTGGCGCTATTGCCTGGCTCACGAGCCAACGAAATTCGTTTTTTGGGTGATACCTTCCTTGCCGCTGCTGAGCAGCTTTGCCAGCGGGATGCATCGCTGCAAGTGGTGATTCCTGCCGCCACGGAAGGTCGTCACCGTGAAATTAGTGCCTTGTTAATGAGCTACCCCCTGCTGGCCGAGCGTGCCACGTTGCTAGATGGTCAAGCCCGTGAAGCAATGGTAGCCAGCGATATAGTGCTGTTGGCCTCTGGGACCGCTGCGCTTGAGGCGATGCTGTGCCATCGCCCTATGCTGGTGGCGTATAAAATGGCACCTATGACACATTGGCTGGCCAAGCGGATGGTAAAAACGCAGTGGGTCTCGCTTCCCAACCTGATTGCTCAAGAAACATTGGTGCCGGAGCTGATTCAGGACGCTGCCTCGCCTGAGGCGATTGCCGCCCAGCTTGGTGAGATGCTGGCTGACCAGCCAACCCGTGATGCCCTGGAGTCTCGCTTTGCCGAGATGCATGCCACGCTCCAGCGTAACGCCAGCCGTCGTGCCGCCGAGGCAATCGGCCTTCTCGCAGCAGGACAGCCGCTGGAGAGTGTTGATGACCATTGAGCACTGGTTGATTGATCACAAGGATTTTCCATCGCTTGAGATAGGCTATGGCGGCGAGCGGTTGGCCGGTGTAGATGAAGTCGGCCGTGGCCCTTTGGTGGGTAGCGTTGTCGCTGCCGCGGTGATACTTGATCCCGCCAAGCCGATTGCAGGGCTTACCGACTCAAAAAAGCTTAGCGTTCGCAAACGAGAAAGCTTGGAGGGGCAGATTCGCGAGCGGGCGTTAGCCTTTGCCGTCGCGGAAGCCAGCGCTGCTGAAGTGGATGCGCTTAATATTTATCACGCGACACACCTAGCCATGCGTCGAGCGATTGATGCGCTGACGCCAGCGGCTGAGTATCTGCTGGTGGATGGCAATAAATTGCCCGGTCATCAATTGCCTGGTCAAGCGGTGGTGAAGGGCGATGCGCGTCATGCGGCCATTGCCGCTGCATCAATTTTGGCTAAAGTTGCCCGAGATGCCCAGATGGTGGCGCTGAATATACGCTATCCTGAGTATGGCTTTGCGCGCCATAAGGGGTACCCCACCAAAGAGCATCTCGCCGCGCTGGCAGCCCACGGCCCTTTGCCCGACCACCGCCGCAGTTTTGCTCCCGTTCAGCGTCAATTAGCGCTGCTTTAAGTCCGTTTCTTTATTTGCTGAGAGTGTCATGACGGTTCCGTTTGTCCATCTGCGTTTACACAGTGAATACTCCCTGGTCGACGGCCTGGTTAAGCTCAAGTCGCTGGTCAGTACCACCGCTGAACGGGCGATGCCGGCACTGGCCCTGACCGATGAAACCAACCTGTTTGGTTTGGTTAAATTCTACAAAGCCGCCCAGGGGGCGGGGTTAAAGCCGATCATTGGTAGCGATTTATGGCTGCAGAATCCTCATGACGAAGCGCACCCCTACCGGCTAACGCTGCTGGCAATGAACGATGTTGGCTATCGAAACCTGACCGAACTGATCTCCAAAGGCTGGACCCACGGACAGCGCCAGGGGCGCGCCATCCTCGACAAACAGTGGGTGCTGGAACAGAGCGAAGGCTTGATTGCGCTTTCCGGTGCCCGGGAGGGCGAGATTGGCCGTCACCTGTTGTCTGACCACGAGCGCGAAGCGCGCGTGCTGCTTGAAGAGTGGCAGACAGCGTTTCCAGAACGTTTCTATTTGGAGCTAGTGCGCACAGGACGCCCATTGGAAGAGGCCTGCGTGCATGCCAGCGTCAAGCTGGCCATTGAGACAGGCACCCCGGTGGTGGCCACCAATGACGTGCGTTTTTTGGAGCGTGACGATTTTTGGGCTCACGAAACCCGCGTAGCGATTGGCGAAGGCCGTGCGCTGGACGACCCACGCCGCGAGCGGCGCTACACTGAAGAGCAGTACCTGAAAAGCCCAGAAGAGATGTCGGCGCTGTTCGCTGACATTCCTGAGGCGCTTGAAAACAGCGTGATGATCGCCGAGCGCTGTAGCGTCGAGGTGCGCCTGGGCGAAATATTTCTACCAGAATTTGGCATTCCCGAAGGGATGACCCAGGATGAGTTTTTCCGCAAGGTCTCCCACGATGGGTTGACGGATAGGCTTAACTTTTTATTCCCTGTTGAACGCTATCCGCGTGATGAGGATGAATATAAGGCGATAGACCAGCGCTACCGCGAACGGCTTGAGTTCGAGCTCAACGTTATTATCCAGATGGGCTTCCCTGGCTACTTCCTGATCGTGATGGACTTTATCCAGTGGGCCAAGGATAACCGTGTGCCGGTAGGCCCGGGTCGTGGTTCCGGTGCCGGTTCACTAGTGGCCTATGCACAAAAAATCACTGATCTGGACCCGATTGGCTACGACTTGCTGTTTGAGCGCTTTCTGAACCCTGAGCGTGTTTCCATGCCCGACTTTGACGTCGATTTCTGTATGGAAAAACGTGACAAAGTCATTGAGTACGTAGCCGAGCGCTACGGGCGTAATGCGGTCTCCCAGATTGTCACCTTCGGCACCATGGCGGCTAAGGCCGTCGTGCGAGATGTGGCCCGTGCCCAGGGGCGGCCCTATTCGCTGGGCGACAAGCTGTCCAAGCTGATCCCCTTCGAAGTAGGCATGACCCTGGCGAAGGCAATCGAGCAGGAGCCGGCGCTCAAAGAGTTTATCGGCAACGATGAAGAGGCCGAAGAGATCTGGGAGATGGCCCTTAAGCTTGAGGGCACCACTCGGGGCACCGGTAAGCACGCCGGGGGCGTGGTCATTGCGCCTACCAAGCTGACCGACTTCTCGCCGTTGCTGTGTGATGAAGATGGCTCTGGTCTGGTTGTTCAATTCGATAAAAACGATATTGAAGAGGCCGGGCTGGTCAAGTTCGACTTCCTGGGCCTGCGTACCCTGACGATTATCGACTGGGCACTGGAGATGGTCGATAAGGTGCGCAGCGTTAACGGCCAGGGGCCTCTCAATATTGAGAGTATTCCGCTGGATGACGCGCCCACTTTTGAGATGCTCAAGCGCGCCGAGACCACGGCGGTGTTCCAGCTTGAATCCCGCGGTATGAAGGAGCTGATCAAGCGCCTGCTGCCGGACTCCCTGGACGATATGATCGCCCTGGTAGCGCTGTTCCGCCCTGGCCCGCTGCAGTCGGGCATGGTGGATGACTTTATCAACCGTAAGCACGGTCGGGCCGAAGTCTCCTATCCACACCCGGATTACCAGCACGAACTGCTGAAACCGGTGCTGTCGCCCACCTACGGCATCATTCTTTACCAAGAGCAGGTCATGCAGATCGCTCAGGTGATGGCGGGCTACAGCCTGGGCCAGGCGGATATGCTGCGCCGTGCCATGGGTAAGAAAAAGCCCGAAGAGATGGCCAAACAGCGCGACGGCTTTATGGAGGGCTGTGCCGCCAATGGCATCGATAAAGATTTGGCGGGTAACATCTTTGACCTGGTGGAAAAATTCGCCGGTTACGGTTTTAACAAATCGCACTCAGCTGCCTACGCACTGGTTTCTTATCAAACCGCGTGGTTAAAAGCCCACTATCCAGGGCCTTTTATGGCCGCTGTTTTGTCCACGGAAATGGACAACCTGGATAAAGTCGTGCCGTTGATTGAGGAGTGTCGCAACCTCAAACTCACCGTGACGCCTCCGGATGTGAACGTGGGCGGCTATAAGTTCACCGTCGATACCGATGCTCGAGTCGTGTACGGCTTAGGCGCCATTCGTGGCGTGGGTGAAGGCCCGATAGGCGCTATTGTTGAAGCTCGGAATACAGACGGTCCGTTTAAGGATATCTTCGACTTCTGTCGCCGTATTGACCCTAAGCGGATGAACAAGCGCACCCTGGAAGCGTTGATTCGCTCAGGCGCGCTGGATAATTTAGGGCCTAACCGCGCGGTGCTGTTTGCCGCCATGGAAGATGCTTTGAAGGCCGCGGCGCAAAATCACGCCAACCAGAACCTGGGTATGCTGGATATGTTCGGTGATGCTTTTGCAGAAGCCGACGACAGCGAGAGCAATGTTTACGCTGAGTATCTCGATACGCGGGAGTGGAGTGACCGGGAGCGCCTCGCCGGGGAAAAGGTGACGCTGGGCCTCTACCTCACCGGCCATCCAATTGATGAGTACGAGCGGGAATTAAAACGTTTCGTCTCTACCCGTATCAGTGATTTAAAACCCTCTCGCGACCCGCAGCGGGTCGCGGGGCTAGTGGTCGGCGTGCGCACCATGAAGTCTAAGCGCGGCGATACCATGGCGTTTATTACCCTGGATGACCGAACGGGGCGTATTGAAGCCTCACTGTTTGGCGAGCTATTTGAACAACTGCGTGGACAGATTGAGTCCGATCAGGTGCTTATTGTCGAAGGCGAAGTCTCCAGCGACGAGTTTTCCGGCGGTCTGCGCCTGCGCGGTAAAGACGTAACGCCGATGGTGACAGCACGCATTCGCTATGGTCAGGCAGTGGAGCTGGCGCTGGATGCGGGGCAGATCAATGGCCGTTTAGTGGAAACCCTACGCGACAGCCTGACGCCGCATCGCGATCAAGAAGGCTTGCCGGTACGCTTGCAGTATCGCCACCCGGCAGCGGTAGCCTGGCTGGAGCTTGGCGATGAGTGGAAAGTGGCGCCGAGTGATGATTTGTTGCTGGCGCTGCGGGATGTCCAGGGCCAGGCAGGCGTTCAGCTTCGCTATCGTTAAAAAGCGGTAGCGCAGGCACGCAACTTGCGCGACAGGGTCAGGGTGCGATAATGCGCTTATTCTCTAATTACTTATCAATGCTTATTTTGATCAGGCTACTTTTTATAGGCAGCGCCGATGAATCCTAATTATCTCGATTTTGAACAGCCCATTGCCGAACTTCAGGCAAAAATTGAAGAGCTACGCTTAGTCAGCTCCGATAGCCAGGTAAACCTCTCCGATGAGATTGCTCGTCTTGAAGAAAAAAGCCGCAAGCTGACGGAATCGATCTTCAAGGATTTAACGCCCTGGCAAGTTTCGCAGATCTCCCGGCACCCACAGCGCCCTTATACGCTGGACTACCTTGAGCACATTTTCACTGATTTTGATGAGCTGCATGGTGACCGTAACTTTGCAGATGATGCGGCGTTAGTAGGGGGGGTTGCCCGCTTGAATGATGCGCCGGTGATGGTTATTGGTCATCAGAAGGGCCGCGATGTAAAAGAGAAGGTGCGCCGTAACTTCGGTATGCCACGCCCCGAGGGCTATCGTAAAGCGTGCCGCCTGATGGAAATGGCTGAGCGTTTTAAAATGCCAATTCTGACCTTTATTGACACTCCCGGCGCTTACCCAGGCATCGATGCGGAAGAGCGCGGTCAGTCAGAGGCGATCGCCTATAATCTGGCCGTTATGTCGCGACTGAAAACACCGATTATTTCTACCGTGGTGGGTGAAGGCGGCTCCGGTGGAGCCTTGGCCATTGGCGTATGCGACGAGCTACAAATGCTGCAGTACTCCACCTACTCGGTGATTTCACCGGAAGGCTGTGCCTCAATTTTATGGAAGAGCGCAGAGAAAGCCTCTGACGCCGCCCAAGCCATGGGTATTACTGCCGAACGCTTAAAAGAGCTAGGCTTTGTCGACTCGCTGATTAAAGAGCCACTAGGCGGGTCCCATCGCCATCCCATGACCACCGCTGAAAGGGTGAAGGAAGCGCTATTGGCGAGCCTTGAACGCCTGCAAGCGCTGGACACAGACGCGCTTCTAGAGCGCCGCTATAAGCGTTTAATGAGCTATGGCGCCCCAGCCGCTTAATCGACTTCAAGGCCTGCTTAAAGACGCCCTGGCGGAGACCCCGCCGGGGCGCTCTGTTTGGGTGGCGCTATCGGGCGGTTTAGACTCCTGTCTGCTGCTCACCTTAGCCACCCAAGTCTGCGGCGAAGCAGGCAGGTCGTTGCGCGCCATTCATATTAATCACGGACTGCAAACGGCAGCGGGAAGCTTTGAAAGGCACTCTAAAGCGCTCTGTGAGTGCTTGGAGGTCCCGCTAACGATAGTCAATGTTGCCGTTGATATTCACGGTGAAGGTGTTGAAGGAGCGGCGCGAAATGCCCGCTACGCTGCGTTTCATGCAACGCTGTCCACAGGCGATACGCTTTGGCTAGCCCAGCATCGGGATGATCAAGCAGAAACATTTCTTCTCGCGGCACTGCGCGGCAGTGGCGTGCGCGGCTTAGCCGCTATGCCCTATCGCCGCGAGGCGCAGGGCATTACCCTCCTGCGGCCATGGCTCACCGCGCGGCGAGTTGAGCTGGAAGCTGTGGCAAAAGTGCTCGATCTGAGCTGGTGCGACGACCCTACCAATCGTGATATCCGCCTCGACCGTAATCGCCTGCGCCATCGGGTGCTACCTGTGATACGTGAACGCTGGCCTGCCGCTGACGCTGCATTAGCCAACAGTGCGGCCCATGCCAGTGAAGCGGACCTTGTGCTTAGCGAGTACGTCAACGGCGAGTTAGCAGACCTCCACGCCGGAGAAGGTCGGTTGGATGCTGTCGCACTAGGCCAGCGTTCACGGCCGCGCCAGCGGCTGCTGGTGCGCGCACTATGCCAACAGCAGGGCTTGCCAACACCGCCGCAAAAGCGTCTGGAGACGCTTTTAGATCAATTATCAGCAAAGGCAGATGCGGTGGTTTGCGTTGAGTGGCCGGGCGCACAGGCGCGCCTGTGGCGCGAGCAGCTCTACGTGCTAACGTCTGTTGATCCGCTCCCGGCCTGGGAGGTTAGCTGGGATGGCCAAACGCCCCTTGAAACCCCGCTAGGCCCGTTAGGCTGGCGGCTGACAGCGGCGCAGTCGCAGGCCCAAACACTGAGGGTAACCTGGCGGCAGGGGGGGGAGGTCATTCACTTACCAAGGCGGGGCAAGCGTGATCTAAAGCGGCTGTTGCAAGAAGCCGAGGTGCCGCCTTGGGAACGTGAGCGGCTAGTGGTCGTTATGCAGGCACAGGCCTGCATCGGCGTGATCTGCCCCCCTGCTAAGCTGCTATGGCAGGCAGAAGGCGTGGTATTTACCCCACTGGCTTAGCTTGCTTAATGACCAGTTTAAAACCAGCGGCTTCCATAAATACCTGCTCCTGCTCCAAGTCGGTACTCAGCAGGGTGGGTTCATCGCTGGCGGGGAGGGTGATCGTCAGGCTATCGCTGTCGGCGTCTATCTCTGGTAAAGAGGGGGCTGTTTCTGGGCGAGAGTGGTTTAGCAGAACGGCTAAGCGCAGCAGTCGGGCCAGCTTTTGAGTGACGGCATGCTGGGCTTCAGGCAGTGCCTGCCACTCCTTGAGGGGAAATTTACGCCGGTGAGCCCGCACTAAGAATGCCAGTTGGCGCTGTTCAGGGCGTGAAAATCCTGCAAGGTCAGAGTGTTCCAAGAGGTAGGCGCCGTGGCGATGGAACTGGCTGTGGGAGATCGCCAACCCAATTTCATGCACGTGGCTTGCCCACTGCAAATAGCGCGCTTGATCAGTACTTAATGACCAGGCCTCGCGGACCCGGTTAAACAAGCGCTCAGCGGTATCGGCGACATTGAGCCCCTGGCGGTTATCCACATCGTAGGTGCGCTGCAGCGACGCCAGGCTCTTCGAGCGTGAGTCTTCTGCGCTGTTGCGTCCCGCCATGTCGTAGAGCACACCTTCGCGCAGGGCACCATCTGCAAAGCGCATTTGAGTTAAGTCAAAGGCTTCAAAAATGGCACCAAGAATGGCAACCCCCGCCGGAAATACTTTAGCGCGGTCAGACTTGAGACCATCAAGTTCCACTTTGTCCAAGTGTTTGCATTTCAATAGCCGCTCGCGCAATTTTTGTAAGCCATCACGGGTGATAACCCCTTCATGGGGCGTATCGCCATACGCATGCAGTACCGTAGCGGCTGCTTTAATGGTGCCGCTTGAACCGACCGGATCATCCCAGCCCAGCCGTTGGTAGGGGCGCTGAATATTGGCGAGTTCTGACAGTGCGGCTAGCTCGGCACGGCGCATGCGCTTTTCGTTTAGCTCTCCGTCTGGGAAAAACCGACGAGAAAACGTCACGCAGCCCATGCGAAGGCTTTCTAATGCTCTGGGTTCGAAGTCTTCACCAATAATAAACTCGGTGGATCCACCGCCAATATCGACAATCAAGCGACGACCATTCTCTGCTAGGGCATGGGCAGCGCCTAAGTAAATCAGTCTGGCTTCTTCTCGGCCGGCAATAATTTCGATGGCGTGGCCCAACTGCTTCTCGGCACGCTCAATAAATGTTTGGCTATTATGCGCATCGCGCAGGGCGTTGGTGCCTACGATACGTAGATTGGCATCAGTGATGTCACTTAAAAACGGCGCGAAGCGACCCAGACAGTCCAGCGCACGCTGCATAGCGGCTTCGCTGAGTAGTCCGTCATCGTCTAACCCCGCGGCTAGCTGGACTTTCTCCCCTAGGCGCGCAACCACCTGGAGGCGTTCGTGCTGGTAGTTAGCTACCAGAAGGTGGAAACTGTTGGAGCCCAGATCAATAGCGGCTAAGCGCTGCGGAGCACCGCTGTCTGCCTCGGTGGCAGAGGCTGCAATGGGGAGCGAAATGTCCTTGGGCATGAGCTATCCTTCGTGTTGGCTGTGCCAAGGTTGCGGTGACCTTTATCTATTGTCAATTGCTAGGGCCCTAAAGGCTTGCGTTTGTCGCGGGGCTTGACTACCATCGACCTACTGGCTTGATATGACCTGGCTTATTAGTATGTCTCCAGCACGCCGCGTCTTAACTATTTTGTTCAAGAGTGTTTGTTCAAGAATGTTTGTTCGAGATATCTTGTTCAAGATATGCTGTTCAAGTAGGACACGTCGTTCAGGTAAGGCATCTTGGTCGCCCCATACGTTATCCATCGTTTGTCTCGTTAGCGTTAGCCAGATTTCCAAGTCGTCAGATAGCCCGCTGGTTTAGCTGTTCTTTTGTGTAAAGCAAACCAGATTAAACAACAGAACAGTTAGCACCCTCGAGTTGAGGCTTAATGACGAGAAGTAATAACGTTGTTACTTAAGTCCAACCCAGTTTCTTTTACCTTCGAGCGCGTGCCTTTACCGGGATCTGAACGCATCACACGGCGTCACTTTAACGCTTCCTGTCTTACTCCCGGCGCCTGGCGCCTAGCTTTCATGAGCAACTTTCTAACACACCGATGAATCTCACTGAACTCAAGCAAAAAACCGTTCCCGAGCTCCTCGATATCGCCCGCGAAATGGGTATCGACAACTTGGCCCGTTCGCGCAAGCAGGACATCATTTTCGCCATCCTCAAAAAACACGCCAAAAGTGGCGAGGATATCTACGGCGACGGTGTGCTGGAAATTCTTCAGGATGGCTTTGGCTTCCTGCGCAGCGCGGACAGCTCCTATCTCGCTGGTCCGGACGATATTTACATTTCGCCATCGCAGATCCGTCGTTTCAATCTGCGCAAAGGCGACTCCATTTCTGGCAAAATCCGCCCGCCGAAGGAGGGTGAGCGCTATTTCGCCCTGCTGAAGGTCAGTCAAATCAACTTTGACCGTCCGGAAAATGCCAAGCATAAGATTCTGTTTGAGAACTTGACGCCTCTGTTCCCAGACGATCGTATGCGCATGGAGATCGGTAACGGCTCCACGGAAGACCTTACCGCGCGGATCATTGATCTAACCGCGCCGATTGGTAAAGGCCAACGTGGTTTGCTGGTATCGCCGCCTAAAGCGGGTAAAACGCTGATGTTGCAAAACATCGCGACGTCCATCACGCGTAACAACCCAGAGTGTCATTTGATCGTGCTGTTGATCGATGAGCGCCCTGAGGAAGTGACCGAGATGTCCCGCACCGTGCGTGGTGAAGTGGTGGCATCGACCTTCGATGAGCCGCCAGCCCGCCATGTGCAAGTTGCCGAAATGGTCATTGAGAAAGCCAAGCGTTTGGTCGAGCACAAAAAAGACGTGGTTATCCTGCTCGATTCCATTACTCGCTTAGCGCGTGCTTACAACACCGTGGTACCTAGCTCTGGTAAGGTACTGACCGGTGGTGTCGATGCCCACGCTCTTGAGAAGCCAAAACGCTTCTTTGGTGCGGCGCGTAACATAGAAGAGGGTGGTAGTTTAACGATTATCGCCACGGCGCTCGTCGATACTGGCTCCAAGATGGATGAAGTCATCTTCGAAGAGTTCAAGGGTACCGGCAACATGGAAGCTCACTTGGACCGTAAGCTGGCTGAGCGTCGCGTATTCCCGGCGATCAATATTCGTCGCAGTGGCACCCGTCGTGAAGATCTGCTTGCCTCCGAAGAGGAAATGCAGCGCATGTGGATTCTACGTAAGTTGCTTAATCCGATGGAAGACACCGCCGCGACAGAGTTCTTGATTGACCGACTGAAAGATACCAAGACTAATCTTGAATTCTTTGAAGCGATGAAGCGCCGCTAGCTTGTTGTGAAAAGAGCGGTGCTGATTGAGTGGACATGCTGTGCCGCCGCTAATGTCATCTAGCGGTGCAGCCGCCTGCCAGGGAGCGAACCTTGAAGTACAAAGACTTGCGCGAGTTCATCACGGCGCTTGAAGCGCAGGGTGAACTCAAGCGTATCCACGTCGAAGTCGATCCTTATCTGGAAATCACCGAAATTTGTGACCGCACCCTGCGTGCCGGTGGCCCGGCGTTACTGTTTGAAAACGTTAAAGGCCACGACATGCCGCTGCTCGGCAATCTGTTTGGTACCCCCAAACGGGTGGCTTTGGGCATGGGGCAAGAGTCGGTAGAGGCACTAAGGGAAGTGGGTAAGCTGTTGGCATTTCTTAAAGAGCCTGATCCGCCTAAAGGCTTGAAAGATGCCTGGGACAAACTGCCGATTTTCAAGCAAGTGCTCAGCATGGGCCCAAAGAACGTCAAGCATGCACCGGTGCAAGAGGTGGTGTATGAAGATGACGAGGTCGACCTCGGTATACTACCAATTCAGCACTGCTGGCCTGGCGATGCGGGACCATTGGTGACCTGGCCGTTGGTGATTACCAAGGGGCCGCATAAGAAGCGCCAGAATTTAGGTATCTATCGCCAGCAAAAAATTGGTAAAAATCGGCTGATCATGCGTTGGCTTTCCCATCGTGGTGGGGCGTTAGATTTTCTGGAATTTCAAAAAGCCCACCCTGGCGAACCATTCCCGGTTGCGGTAGCGCTGGGTGCTGATCCGGCAACGATTTTAGGTGCCGTGACGCCAGTGCCCGATTCGCTCTCTGAATATGCTTTCGCAGGTCTACTGCGCGGCTCGCGTACTGAGCTGGTCAAGTGCGGTCACGCCGACCTTGATGTGCCTGCATCTAGCGAAATTATGCTCGAAGGCTTTATCTATCCCGATGATATGGCTGCGGAAGGCCCCTTTGGTGACCATACCGGTTATTACAATGAGGTCGACCACTTTCCGGTGTTTACAGTCACGCGTATGACGATGCGTCGCAATGCGATCTATCACTCGACCTATACGGGGCGTCCGCCTGATGAGCCGGCGATTTTGGGCTTGGCACTGAATGAAGTGTTTGTGCCCATTCTATGTAAGCAATTTCCAGAGATCGTAGACTTCTATCTGCCGCCGGAGGGGTGCTCTTACCGCATGGCGGTCGTGACGATGAAAAAGCAGTATCCCGGCCATGCCAAGCGCGTGATGATGGGGGTGTGGAGCTTTCTGCGTCAGTTCATGTACACCAAGTTTGTGATTGTGCTGGACGACGACGTAGACGCACGCAACTGGGAAGACGTGATCTGGGCAATTACCACGCGTATGGATCCTGCCCGTGACACGGTGATGGTTGAGAATACCCCGATTGATTATCTCGATTTTGCTTCACCGGTCTCAGGCCTTGGGTCAAAAATGGGACTAGATGCCACTAACAAATGGCCGGGCGAAACCGACCGTGAATGGGGTACCCCCATTGTGATGGACGATGCCGTTAAAGCGCGCGTGGATGAACGTTGGGAAGCGCTGGGCATTGGCCTTGAATTGCCTCCCCCGCGCCATGGTGGCTGAACAGACGGTGCGTCGCTGACCGAATTTGCAAAAAGAGGCTTTCATGAGTGCAAGGACGTTGACTTGCCAAGTCACCGAGGT
>NZ_REBQ01000154.1 GCF_007692655.1 Halomonas sp. | reverse complement strand
TCTAATGCACAGCGATCAGAGCACTAGCGATTTCTGGAACGGAGGCGAAGCCGTAATGGGAAAACGACGACGAGGCTGCATGAGTTAGCGTCGGCAGGCTGAGGCTTGTGGCTATCAGGTTTCAACGTTTCAGATAACTTTAGAATTGAGCTAAATAGCTTGCAGCACACAGCGGCTCGCCCAGAGCTTTGAAGCCGCTTGTCGTTATGTATCGTTTTGGTAGGCGTGAGGTTGCACCTGTGCCTCTGCGCCTCAACGCTCAGCTAGCCTTGGGATGCCGCTAGCGCCTGATCGATATCCGCTAATAGATCATCAATATGCTCGATACCAATCGACAGGCGTACCATATCCGACGTAACGCCTGCCGTGATCAGCTCTTGTTCATTTAGCTGGCGGTGCGTGGTGGACGCCGGGATCGAAGAGCAGCTTTTGGCATCACCGATATTCACCAACCGCAGAATGAGCGATAACGCATCATAAAAGCGCTCGCCAGCGGCTTGGCCGCCCTCAATACCAAAACTGAGAATACCCGAGGCATGACCATCCATATAGCGCTGCGCGAGTGCGTGGTCTGGGTGACTCTCCAGCCCCGCATAGTGCACCCACACCACCTGGGGGTGACCCTCTAGGTGCTTCGCCACCGCCAACGCGTTTGCGCAAATACGCTCAATTCGTAATGACAGCGTTTCCAAACCCTGTAGAAGGTTCCAAGCCGCCTGGGCAGAAAGCGCTGCCCCCATATTGCGTAACGGCACGACACGAGCGCGGGTAATGAATGCCGCTTCGCCGACATCGCGGGTATAGCTAACGCCATGATAGGAGACGTCAGGCTCGTTCAGCAGCGGGAACCGACGGGCGTTTTCCGCCCAGGGAAATTTGCCGGAATCCACAATAACCCCGCCCACCGTGGTGCCGTGACCGCCGATATATTTGGTCGCCGAGTGGACAACAATATCCGCCCCATGCTCAATCGGGCGGCATAAAAACGGAGTGGCGGTGGTGTTATCCACTATCACCGGCACCCCATGACGATGGGCGGCGTCGGCAAGCGCCCTTAAATCAACGACCCCACCGGAAGGGTTGCCGATGCTTTCGCAAAACACCGCTTTAGTACGTTCATCAATCAGCGCTTCGATGCCGGCAATATCGTCTTTATCGGCAAAGCGGACCTGAATACCTTGGCGGGGCAGGGTGTGAGCAAACAGGTTGTAGGTGCCGCCATATAGCTCGCTAATCGAAACGATGTTGTCGCCTGCTTCGGCGATGGTTTGAATGGCATAGGTGATTGCCGCCATCCCTGACGCCACCGCCAGGCCCGCAATGCCACCTTCCAGCGCGGCTACCCGCTGCTCCAGTACAGCGCAGGTAGGGTTCATAATGCGAGAGTAGATATTTCCTTCCACTTTCAGATCAAACAGGTCCGCTGCGTGCTGAGCACTGTCGAATGAGAACGAGGTGGTCTGATGAATGGGCACCGCGACGGCGTGCTGTGAATCTGGCATGTACCCATGGTGAAGGGCAATAGTTTCAGGTTTCATAAAGGCGACTCTTAATAAAAGAAGTATTCCTGATCTTAGAGAAGTCTCGGCGAATGGGCCAACGCTGTTTATTGGGACTATAGTATAAGCAATTTTTATTTTAGTACTGGAGGTGTTAAGTTTGGCTAACACTCTAAAACATAAAAACATTGTGTAACTAATCCAGTAAGTTACTAAAAGCTATCTGGGTTTATACGTGATAAAGCAAAACATTAGCTAATTTTTTAGTAACCAAAGACATGGCAATAATAGGGATAGAAATAACAGGCACAGCAATAACAGGCACAAGCAATAACAGATATAGCGACGATGAGGTGCACTCGCACTCTGCTGCCCAACGATGGCCCGTTCGTATGTCATGAGCCATTCACTTGCGGCAGCGCTAATTATCTGTGGAACTGCTTTTCGCGCTCGGGCTGCCAATAAATGGCATCAATGCGTAGCCGTGTTTCGGTATTGTTAGGTAGGGGCCATTCGATGATATCGCCAACTTTGAGGCCGATCAGCGCTGCGCCAATGGGGGCCATGACCGAAATACCATCCGCGACACTTCCCAGGGAGTGTGGATAGACCAGGGTGCGAATCATCTTCTGTCCACGGGTCAGATCGGTAAAGCGAACCTGGCTGTTCATGCTAACCACGTCATCGGGAATATCCTCAGGGTCGCACACTTCGCCTCGCGACAGCTCTTCTTCAAGCAGCTGAGCCACGGCAAGATCTTTATCGGATGCGTTGTCGATCAGGCGCTGGAGGCGCTCGGCGTCAAGGCGGTTAATAAGAATGGCAGGACGTTGTCCCATGATGACTCTCCTCAGGAAGCAATAAAAGTAAGCAATAAATGTGAACCAATAAAAAACAGCCCTCCCCTAATAAAGGAAGGACTGTATGCTTTTGACAGTATAAGCGATTTATAAAATAAAGACGATCAGGTGACCCCTTGCTCAATCATGGCATCAGCTACTTTTCTGAAGCCTGCAATATTGGCCCCAAGTACCAGGTTAGACGCATCGCCAAACTCGCTGGCTGTGTCGGCGCACTGGCGGTGAATATTAGCCATAATTTGTTTTAACTTTTGGTCGACTTTTTCCAGGGGCCACTGCTCCATGCTGCTGTTTTGTGCCATTTCTAGCTGGCTGGTGGCGACACCTCCTGCATTGGCGGCCTTGCCAGGTCCATAGGCAATGTTGGCTTTTATAAAGAGTTCGACGGCCTCTTTGGTGGAGGGCATGTTCGCCCCTTCACTGATGCATACGATGCCATTCGCTAGCAGAGCCTCCGCATCGCTTTTGGTCAGCTCGTTCTGGGTCGCGCAGGGGAAGGCCGCATCTGCTTGAATGCGCCAAACGGCGTGTCCGTCCTGGGGGTAATCACGTGCAGGAAGGTAGTGCGCGTCAGGATGTTCATGCACGTAGGCTTCTAAAGAGACGCGCTGAACTTCTTTGAGCTGTTTGAGTAAGCCCAAATCAATCCCGTTTTTATCGTGGATGGTGCCACGTGAATCGCTGCAGGTGATCGGTTTAGCGCCCAGTTCGTATAGTTTTTCAATGGTATAGATCGCGACATTACCCGCGCCGGAAACGAGGCAAGTCTTATCTCGAAGCTCTTCTCCATGGGCGGTTAGCATGTTTTGAGCAAAGTAAACCGCACCATAGCCGGTGGCTTCTTTGCGGCCCAGCGAACCACCCCAGTTAAGCCCTTTGCCGGTTAGTACGCCCTCATAGTGGCCGGTGAGCCGCTTATATTGACCAAACAGGTAGCCAATTTCACGCGCCCCGACGCCAACATCACCGGCGGGTACATCGCAGTGGGGGCCAATATGGCGGTACAGCTCACTCATGAACGCTTGGCAAAAACGCATGATCTCGTTATCTGACTTTCCTTTAGGGTCAAAATCGGAGCCGCCTTTTCCGCCGCCGATAGGCAGGCCGGTTAACGCATTTTTGAAAATTTGCTCAAAGCCGAGGAATTTGATGGTGCCCGAAGTAACGCTGGGGTGAAAGCGTAAGCCACCCTTATAAGGCCCTAGAGCCGAGTTGAACTGTACACGGTAACCTTTGTTGACTCGTACACTTCCAGCATCATCTATCCAGCTTATCCGGAACATAATTTGCCGTTCGGGCTCGACTATCCGCTCAATGATACTGTGTTGGTGATAATAAGAGCTCTTTTCTAACAGTGGGCGAAGGCATTCAAGTACTTCTTCAGTGGCTTGATAAAACTCCGTCTGTGCAGGACTGCTTCTTTTAAGTCGTGTCAGTGTATCGTGAACGTAAGGCATTGGAGCATATCAACTCAGTTATTAAATAAGTATTGGCTGGCGAAGACATTAAAATCTTTACCTACCATTATGCTCTTTTGCATGGCCCATGCCTGTTCGGCATAAGTGAAAACGCAGATTGGTTAGACTAAAGTATTGATCCAAATGGTTGTTATGGGCTTTTTAAGGAAAATTAGTAAACGTTTAATAAACGGTTGCTGGATGCCTGGTACTGATTACTGCAGAGCTTATTGTTGGAGGGAGTGTTTTGTATATATATGTTTTCCTTAATTAATATGGTTTTTTGAATAAGTCAGGAAGTAAGCATTATTGGTAATGAGCGTTTTCTTGGGTGCAAATAAAGTATGAGTACTCAACTGGCTCTACCAGAAAAGTGAGCAGCGTTAGCTGAAAACTCCAGCG
>NZ_REBQ01000038.1 GCF_007692655.1 Halomonas sp. | reverse complement strand
TCACTGTCTTTAGTTTCACTGTCGTGAGATTTACTGACTTGAGAAGGCATCGGGTCGCGAATCAGACAGGCCCAATGCCAGTGCGTGTAGAGCAGCCGTAAATCCAGGCCACCGGGGTCGAGTAGCAGGCCTGTTTGTGGCCCGCCGCTTAGTTCGGGATAGTCGCCGGTCTGTTCTAGCACGGCTAAACGCGAGCGAGTCAGTGCTTTCACCCGCCCCAACTGGGGTAGTCGGGCGGCAATATCGTTGGGCGAGAGCGGCAGCGTCCATACATCTCGTCCTAGACGGGCGGACTGTAGCTCGCCTTCGCTAATGGCTAGACGTTCAGCAATCTCAATCGCGGGAAGGCGCGGTTGAGCGGCGCGCGCAGCGTCAAAAGCCTCGAGAATCGCAATCTGTTGGGATGAAATCATGACGCACCTCTTAATGGTTTGCGGGTATTTACCACTGCCAGTTAAGCGTGGCGAACAGGCTGCGCCCATCGCCGAGGCTACCGTCGGGGCGGTACCACACTTTGTCGCCGACGTTGGCGAGACGCAGCGATGTATCGATACTTGGTGTAAACCGCCAGGCGAGATGCACATCGTGCAGGCCATAGCCCGGCAGGCGCTCGTCATCGCCTTGTTTGTCGAAAGATTGGGCAAATCGGCCTTGCCAGCCCACGCGAACATCGCGGTTGTAGAGCGCTAGTTCGCTACCCAGCGATGCTTCAAGCGGGGTTTGGCTGCCTAGCGGGTCGCCACTGTCACGGTCCTTACCGGAGACTTCCGAAAGCCCCGCAAAGCTGGTCAGCCGTGGGAGTGCGCTGGGCTGCCAAGTCACCCGTGCGTCATAGCCCCACAGCTGGGCGCGCTGCACGTTAACCGCTTGGGTGGTGCCCGCTATAATGTCGACTTGAGTATCGATGAAGTCATCTGCGCGGGTGTCGAAGTAGCTGGCGCGCACCTGCCAGTCGCCTTGGTGCCAGACCACGCCGCTCTCCCAGGTGCTGCTGGTTTCGGGGGATAGGCTTGGGTTGGGGATCCAGTAGTTATCTGGCGCGCAGAAAAATGGTCCCGAGCAGAAACCAGCAAAGTGGCGTTCGTTTGCGTAAAGCTCTGAGAGGCTCGGTGCGCGAAAGGCTTCGGCGTAACCCGAGAACAGCATCAAGGCATCGTCGGGCCGCCATGCCAGGCGGAAGCGCGGAGACACTTGGTCATGGACGCTATCGGCATCGTCTTGTCCGGTCGCATCATAGCGGTCGTAGCGTGCACCTAGGCCAAGATCAAACTGGCCAGCGCCGCCTTCTGCCAGGTAGCTCCCTGCGGTAAGGGTAGTGTCTAAATAGGCTGCCTGGGTGTCGATGTCCGCCCGAGGGAAGCCATTGGCCTGGCCGTCTGGACGCTGACGGGCTTGTTCCAGTTCGGCACCGAACACTACCGTTTGGGAGAGCCAGCCGTGATCCATGCTGTGATAACCGTCGCTTTGCAGACCTACTCGATCCAACGAACGATTGGCTTGGGGCTCATCAATATCCTGCTGGCTAAACGTGATACGTGAAGTAACCTCGGTGGCGCCACTGGGCTGCCAGCGGTGGCCGAGCTGCACGTTATTGCTTTCCACATCCCGATCACGCAGCGGGTTACTACTGCTGGTGGAGAGTTGCTGGGGGTTGGCAGGCTGGGTGGCACGCTCGTCGTAATGCTGCCAGCTAATAAATACGCGCTGGTCGTCGCTAGGCTCCCAGCCGCCTTTTAACAGCAGGCTGTTGAGGGTGGCATCCTCTTCAGCCTTGTCGCCTCCGGCGCGACGAATATCGCTCGATTCACTGCGGCCAATTGAAAACAGACCATCCACTTGGCCATTGGCAGTGTCACGGCGACCAAAGGCAGTAAGACTGCCCCGCAGCTCATCGCTGGCAGTCGCGCCGCCCACAGAGAGGCGTACGCCACTATCTTCACCAGGGGCGAGTAAATCAGCGGCATCAACGCTGGTAAAGCTGACCACACCGCCCATGGCGTTGCTGCCGTAAAGGCTGGATAGCGCACCACGGGCTACCTGTACCTCTTGAATTAATCCGGGGTCGACAAAGAAGTTGCCTACATGGCCGGTGGAAATATCTTGGCGAACCCCATCCAGGCGCACCAGCACACCTGATCGCCCAAAGCCGCGCATGCTAAGGGTTTGGCCATTGCGCCGCCCTTGGCCTGCGACATGCAAGCCAGGTTGGCGACTAAGCACATCTTCCACCCGGCTGGCCGTTGCCAACACGGCATCATCGCGGTCGATAATATCAATGATCAGCGGTGCCTGGGCGAGATCGGTGGGGGCTCGAGTGCCTGTGACCGTGACAGGGTTAAGCTCAGTGTCGTCAGCCTGGGCTACCAACAGGGGAATAAGGGTTAAGCAGAGACCGCTAAAAGCGCGAGTGTGTTTCATGAGCCAGAGAGATCCAACAAAGAGTGATGGAAGACATCGCTGGCTGGGCGCAGCAAGGGCTGCAGCGTGGCTGGCTATGGTTTATAAGTTTTTAGGCTAAACAGGTGTCTTGAATATTAAGGGCTTTAGGCGTTAAGAATTAATTTGCCACTCTTAGTGCGTCGCAGTACGTAGCGTCGTTGCTCATGATGAATAATCAGTTGGCCCGAACTGCTAAGTAAATCCCTGCTATCCACTTCTCTGGGTGACGAAGGCGACTTAGCTTCCTTGCTAGCACCCTTTTCGGGTAGCTGCATGAGAGGATAACTCCTATGTTAATGATAACCATTGGCGTTAATTTAGCAGAGTTGAGGGAACCTCTCAATAGGAAGTAAACAGCTTATATAGATAAAGCGCGCCAAACCTATCTAGGTTCGACGCGCTTGATCCAGTCTCTTTACGCTTTTTCCTGCTTAGCATGGTGTGGTGCTTGCCGGGCTTCGAGGGCGTGGATGGCATCGACTTTGAGTGGGAGCTTGTTGGCCCAGAGAATGTCTTCGCGACGATGCCCAATATCCAGCAGTACCTGATCGTCATAATCCAGTAACGGCAATATATGGCGGCGGAACAGCCACCGCCGTCGGTAGTGCCACCAGCACATATCTAGCGCACGAATTAGTCTCATTGATGGCATCGCAGGCATAAAAAAATGTAACTGGGGCGGCTTGGGGGGCGGCGCCAACTGGCTCGCTTTTTCCCAGGCTTGATGGGCATGTTGGGTAGGGTTGTTACACGTCATCGCGCACCTCCATTTTCACACTCTGCGATTCAGCGAACGGCGCATCGGCTCCGACTGGACAGGTGTGATCAGTGATTAACAAGTGGAGGGTCGCGACCTCTGTTTATCAGCTTGGCGCTTAGTCTTGAATCAATCAAACGAAAAGATCTACACTGTGTGTTAAGTTTTTCTGAAAGGTGGGCGCTATGAACCAACTATCTACTGCGGCACCCAGTCGGGCTGTCCTACCGCTATTGGATAGTGAGGTGCTACGCACCTTTGTGACAATTGCAGAGAGCGGTAGCTTTACTCGCGCCGCCCAGCAGCTTTTTCGAACGCCTTCCGCGCTGAGCATGCAGATCAAACGTTTAGAAGAGACATTAGGACAAACGCTGTTTGTACGCGAGGCGCGCTCGGTAAGGCTTACTGGCGAAGGCGAAGTACTATTGGGGTATGGGCGACGGCTACTTAAGCTAAATGCCGAAGCGGTTACGCAGTTTTTAGCCCCTACCATAGAGGGCCGCGTGGGACTGGGGATAACGGACGATGTAGTGGGGCGTATTTTGCCCACGGTGCTCGCCCAGTTTGCCCGCTCGCACCCGGCTGTGCTGGTCGATGTCGAGGTGGGGCGCAGTAAAGAACTGCTCGCCAGGCTGGATGAGGGTGAGCTTGATCTAGCCCTGGTGATGGCTGGAGGGCCTGGCCAGGCCGCGCGGGGAGATATTGTCCATAGCGAACCGCTGGTATGGGCGGGGCGTGAGGATGGCGTTGCCGTGCAGCGAACGCCACTGCCGGTGACCTTGGCCCAGCAGGGGTGTGCTTGGCGTCGAATGACCCTAAACGCCCTTGATCAAGCCGGTATTGCTTACCGAATTGCATACTCCTGCGACCACTGCGCGGGTCAGGAAGCCGCAATGCTGGCCGACCTGGCCGTGACGGCCTTCCCAAAAAGCTTGATTCGACCACCGCTCAAGCGACTAAGTAACGATTCACTACCACCGCTGGGTGACTACCAAGTATCTCTCGTCAAGCGAGCGGGCAGTGGCGACGCCAGCGATGTATTGGCCGAACGGGTAGTAGAGGCGTTTCGGGAGGGGTGAGTGGCAAGGTAT
>NZ_REBQ01000027.1 GCF_007692655.1 Halomonas sp. | reverse complement strand
CTCATCGTCATCACGGTGCTTTCGCTGTGGTTAACCGATACGTACGATACGCTTCGCGGGCTGCGCCACGGTGCCTTCCAGGTTGTCTCAGTCGCCACCACTGCCGGTTTTAGTGTCGCTGATTTCTCTATGTGGCCTGGTGCTCTGCCGTTTCTGCTGTTTGTAGCAGCCTTTGTTGGCGGCTGCTCAGGCTCCACCGGCGGCGGCATGAAAGTGATACGGATTATTTTGATTTTAAAGCAAGGCATGCGCGAAATTATGCGACTGATCCACCCCAACGCGGTGATTGCGGTCAAAGTGGGTAAAGTCAGCGTTCCCGATAGCATCGCCCAAGCGGTATGGGGGTTCTTTTCGGTTTATGTAATGCTGTTTTTTTTAATGCTGGTAGGCGTAATGGCCACCGGCGTTGATCAGGTTACCGCCTGGTCGACGGTAGGCTCCGCGCTTAACAACCTCGGCCCTGCGCTGGGAGAAGCCAGCGCTCACTATGGCGACTTGCCCAGCGCGGCAAAATGGATTCTGGTAATGGCGATGCTACTCGGCCGCCTGGAAATTTTTACGGTACTGGTGCTGTTTACTCCAGCCTTTTGGCGCCGCTAAACCATGCGCAACAAGCGAAGTAACGCAGCACATCAGACCTACTTATTGATCGAATTGAGAGCTGTTAATGAATCACGAAGAGAGTAATCCGCTAACCTCTGCGCCGCCCCCGCTTCCGGCCACTAGCGGGCCGTTAAAAACGATCACTATCGGTAATACCCGCTATACCCTGCTGGGGACGGCCCATGTCTCAGCGGAAAGTGCCGACGACGTACGCCAGCTGATGGCGAGCGGTGTGTTTGATGCGGTGGCCATTGAGCTTTGTGACGCCCGCCATCACAGCATGGCCAACCCCGACGCCATGGGCGAGCAAGACCTGTTTCAAGTCTTTAAAGAAGGCAAAGCAGGCATGGTCGCCGCCAGCCTGGCACTGGGTGCCTTCCAGCAGCGGATTGCCGATCAATCAGGCATTCAGCCAGGGGCAGAAATGCGCGCTGCTGTGGAAGAAGCCAGCCGTTTCCAACTGCCCTTACTGCTGATTGACCGTGATGTTGGGGTAACGCTGAAACGTATTTATCGCAACGTCCCCTGGTGGCAACGCTTCTCGCTGTTTTCAGGTCTGATCGGCAGCGTGTTATCACGCCAGGATGTCTCCAAAGAGGAGATAGAGAAGCTAAAAGAGGGCGATATGCTGGAGGCCACCTTCAGCGAATTTGCCGCCGAATCCGAGGCGTTGTACACCCCCTTGATTCGCGAGCGCGATCGCTATATGGCACTACGTTTGGCCGAAGATGCACCCTCGGGACGCTTTCAGCACGTGCTGGTCGTGATTGGTGCAGGCCACCTGAAAGGTACCAGCGAGCACCTTGAAGCACCGCTACCTGCCGACCCTAAGGTTGAGCGTGAATCGCTTGAAGCCACTCCACCGCCCTCTAAACTATGGAAGGCAATGCCATGGCTGATTACCGCGCTGGTGCTGACCGGCTTTGCAATTGGCTTTTCACGTAATACCGATCTCGGCTGGCAGTTGGTGCTGGAGTGGTTCTTGATTAACGGCATTCTGTCGGGTGGTGCCACCATTATCGCCATGGCGCATCCGGTCACGGTGATTACTACCTTCTTTGCTGCCCCGTTAACTTCACTGAACCCGACGATCGGCGCGGGCTTTGTGGCTGCCGGGGTTGAGCTTTTCATGCGCAAACCCAAAGTGCGTGATTTCTCAACGTTACGCCACGACGTTACCCAGTTAAAAGGCTGGTGGAAAAATCGCGTATCGCGCACGTTATTGGTGTTTATCCTGGCCACCGTGGGCTCTGCCGTCGGCACTTGGGTCGCCGGCTTCAGAATCGCTGGTGCACTGTTTGGTGGTGGCGCTGGTTGAACACCATTAAACGTGCCCCCTGGCAGGCTGACGCACTACTTCTCCTTGTGACACTGTTAGCCGCCGGGGGGTGGATTTTTTCGAAAGAGGCGCTGGCAGGTATGCCGCCGCTGCTGTTTATTGGTACACGCTTTCTACTCGCTGGAATGATCTTGACCAGTTTCGCCTGGCCTGCACTACGCCGGATGCCCGCCCGCCGAGTGCGTCGTGCCGCCATGGTGGGACTGCTGTTTAGCGCCGCGATTACCTTCTGGGTGTTGGGGCTCGAGCACTCACAGCACCTAGGCGAGAGCGCTTTTATCCATAGCCTGGGCATTCTTCTGGTCCCCATCGTGGCACGGTTACTGTTTGGCGATCGGCCGCCCCGCACCACCTGGATTGCACTGCCGGTAGCACTCACAGGCTTTATGTTTCTATCGCTGAACGCTGGCTTTACGGTAGAGGCAAGCCAGCTTTTTATGGTCTGTTCGGCGCTCTGTTTTGCGTTGCTTATCAACGTCAACACTCGTGTGGTGCGCAACTTACCGCCTTTACCCCTGGCAACGCTGCAACTACTGGTTGTCGGCAGTGTGTTGAGCCTGCTCTCCCTGCTGATCGAACGAGAAGCACTCGCTCTATCTCCCACTATTCTCGGCTGGTTTCTGGCCAGCGTGCTACTGGCAAGCTCGCTACGCTTTTATGTGCAGATCAAAGCCCAGAGCATGACCACGCCTAGCCACGCGTCCGTGATCCTGATGCTTGAAGCGGTATGGACCGCGCTGCTAGCAGGCTGGTGGTTTAGTGAAACCATGACGCTTCTGCAACTCATCGGCTGTGGGCTGATTTTTACCGCCCTACTTATCAACCGCTGGTATTGGGTACGCAAAGTATTGCTTAGGTTTATTCCCCATTAATCGTTGAGTGCCAGCAGTCGCTGCATCGCCGCGGTTGGCGGGTCGATTTTGTGATAGAAACGGCTCGCTGAGTAGCTGTCGTTAAACGCCTCAAAGTAGTCATCCAGTATATCCGCAGCGACGGCATCCCCACCTTGGCGCAGTAGCTCAATGGCCACTTCGACTGTACATAGATGCGCTTTGGACGCCGGCTTGCGTAGCCGGTAACGGGTTTCCCGCTCAGTGCGAAGTGGCAATATGGGCAGCTGATCAAGGTAGGCACTTTTGCGAAATATTCGCCGTGCCTGACGCCAGGTGCCATCCAGAATGATAAAGACCGGAATCCGCTTCTCAACCTTCGCCGTGTGAACGGCATCTATGCCCACCACACGATCGGCGTAGTCGGGCTGGTCATCAGGAAAAATCACAAAGGGCGCGTAGCGCGGGTCTTTTAGCAGTGCAACTAACTGGGCATCCGGCGCCACACGGTACCAGGTAAACACCTGCGTTGTGGTGATGACATCGCTGATCAAGCGTCCGGTATTCGTCGGTTTAAAATGCTCCAACGGGTGAGTCAGCAACCATACTTGAGCATGACTTTCCGCCTTCACTTTATAGGGGCATAGGCAGTTCATTGCCGGTAAATTGCAGCCTTCACAGCGGGTAACAAAACTACCCCGGGCTTTGAACTCACGCCTTGGCGGGCGAGGATGCTCGTTGGCTGCGCCATCCACAGAACAATTATTCATAGCGCTCTTATCAACCGAGCTATCAAAAGCAGACATCCGCGCTCCAGAAGAGAGGAACTAACAGTTAAAAGGGCGCAGAGTATAAATGAGCGCGCGGTATTTTGCTGAATGTTTCCAACGCCACCGTAAACCTAAAAATCTCCCAACGTTGACACCGAAAGCGCAACGCCGCTAAAGTCTCGTCAACTATTAATAGTAAAAAGGTTTACACCATGACTCTGACTCGCGAGCCCTCACGGCAACAAGGCTATTCGCAGCGCCACGACTGGACACTGGACGAGATCAGCGCACTGTTCGCACTGCCGTTTAATGATCTGCTGTTTCAAGCCCAGCAAGTGCACCGCGCCCACTTTGATGCTAACGCGGTTCAGATCTCTACCCTGCTTTCGATCAAAACCGGCGCCTGCCCGGAAGATTGCAAATACTGCCCCCAGTCCGGCCACTACAACACTAAGCTAGAGAAAGAGAAGCTGCTGGAAATCGAAAAAGTTGTTGAGCAAGCCAAGGCAGCGAAAGAAGCCGGTGCCAGCCGCTTTTGCATGGGCGCGGCGTGGCGCAGCCCCCGCGATAAAGATTTACTGCTGGTCGAAGAGATGGTGCGCCAGGTAAAAGCGCTAGGCCTGGAAACCTGCATGACCCTAGGCATGGTCGATGGCGAACAGGCCAGCCGTTTGGCCACCGCCGGGCTCGACTATTACAACCACAATCTGGACACCTCGCCGGAGTACTACGGCGAAATCATCACCACCCGCA
>NZ_REBQ01000092.1 GCF_007692655.1 Halomonas sp. | reverse complement strand
GTCGTGGTCGTGGTCGTGGTCGTGGTCGTGGTCGTGGTCGTGGTCGTGGTCGTGGTCAGCTACATCAAACGTGGCGCCTTCACGATATTCAAACCGATTAACCCCAGGTACACGCATTAATTCCAGGTGTTTGGCATCATCGGCTAAGTTGGCAATGGGCGTCGACAACCAAGGGGTTAAATCATTGCTCACCCACACCACCAAATCAGCCTCGTCCAGCACGGCGGCTTCTGAGGGCCGCATCGAGTAACCGTGGGGCGATGCGCCGGGCTGGATAAAAAGCTCAGCACTGCCGCGGTCTCCCATCACTTTGGCCACCAGGGAATGAACAGGGGGGATATCCACCGCCACACGAGGGGCCTCTGCCAAAGCGGCCAGGGAAATACTTGTTAAGAGTGGCAACGAACAAAATACCAAACCATGTTTCATCTTTTATCTCCTAATTATCAGTTAGATAAGCAACGCTTTGCTGCTCTTTTGATCAGTCACATCGCCGGGAGAGATGCTATACCTTGCACTTAAAAATATGTTATAACATAACATTTAACGGTTAAGCGAGAATCCCATACTGATGCCTCACTCAATGAACCGTGGCACTCCCCTCTTGCGCGCCACCCAGCTCAGCATCCAGATAGGCGGTCAGCAAATTCTTGAAGACATCAATTTGGCGCTGCACTGTGAAGAGATTGTGACGCTCATTGGCCCCAATGGGTCAGGCAAATCGACGCTGGTAAAAACATTGATAGGCGCCATTAAGCCGACGGCAGGCAGCGTTGCCATGGACGCTAAACGACGTATCGGTTATGTACCTCAACGGCTCCACCTGGACCCAACGTTGCCCATGACAGTCTCCCGGTTTATGAACCTCCCTCGCCGCCATCAACGTGTTGATGTGCAGCAGGCATTAGCGAATGCTGGGGTTGAAGCGCTAGGCAATGCTGCGATGAGTCAGTTATCGGGTGGGCAATTTCAACGGGTACTGCTCGCCCGTGCGCTAATCTCGAAGCCAGACATCCTGATACTCGACGAGGCAACGCAAGGCTTGGATCACCGGGGCGTTGCTGACTTCTACAAAAAAATTGAAGAGGTGCGACAAACGTATCGCTGTGCAGTCTTGATGGTGAGCCACGACCTGCATGTGGTCATGCGCACAGCCGATCATGTGCTCTGTTTAAACGGTCGCATTTGTTGTGAAGGCAAACCCGAGCGGGTTGCCTCCTCCCCAGACTATCAGGCCCTATTCGGTGACCAGACAGCCCAGACCTTAGCCGTCTACCAGCATAGGGAAGCGGCTCATGCTGGATGATTTCATGTGGCGCGCGGCACTGGCCGGTGTGTTTGTGGGACTGGCGGCAGCACCACTCGGTTGCTTTGTGGTGTGGCGGCGCATGGCCTATTTCGGTGATGCCACAGCGCACGCAGCCATTCTAGGCGTTGCCATGGCGTTGATGTTTAATCTATCCATTTTTGCAGGCGTTTTAATCGTTTCCCTTACTATGGCAGCCTGCGTAACGATGCTCAGCGGGCGCGGCTATGCGATGGATACCCTGTTAGGCGTGATGGCACACTCGGCCTTGGCGGTTGGATTAGTCGCCGTTTCGTTTATCTCGGGCATCCGTGTGGACCTCAATGCTTATCTGTTCGGCGATATACTCGCCGTGGGCAAAAATGATTTATGGGTCATTGGGGGCGGAACCCTACTGGTGCTAGGGTTGCTGTTTTGGCGCTGGTCAGCCCTATTAACCGCGACGCTCAGCGATGAATTGGCCCATGCTAGCGGCATTCAGCCACGCAGAGAGCAGTTAGCACTTACCCTCTCTCTCGCGGTGGTGGTCGCCGTGGCACTCAAGGTAGTAGGCGCGCTGCTGATTGCTGCTTTGTTAATCATCCCAGCGGCTACCGCCAGACCTTTTTGCCGCACGCCAGAAATAATGGCCCTGGTGGCTGCCGCTATCGCCACACTATCGGTAACATCAGGCCTAAGGGCCGCTTATTTTTTTGATACCCCGACCGGGCCAACTATTGTCTCCTTAGCCGCTGGCTTGTTTCTATTATCGACGATAATTACCCAAGGCTGGCAATACCTAAGACAGCGCTAACCACGCGGGGCAAACGTCGACGTGCTGCCGGTTCCTCCCCGTGCCGTGCTTAACATGGAGAAACGGTAATGACTGCCAAGCGAGAACACGGCAAGACAGAACGAAAACTTGTTGCAACGCTGACCCACGCCTGTGAAGAAGCGAAGTATCAACTACCCGGATTTGAGTGGTTGACCCATCGCGTCGACTACCAACATTTTCCTCAGAGTTTAGTGGTAACCTGGATATTCGATACCAGTGCCAACCTTTCCAAAGCGCTCAATAGCGATGCCAAGCAGCTTATGTTGGAGCTAACGGCCACTGCGTTAGCCGAGGCGGAGGTCGTCACCGACGACATCACTCAGCACGTCGATTTTGACAGCGAGCAGGAGTGCCTTCGCACACATAACGGCGATTGGAAGCGCCGGCTACGATCGACCACGACGAGACATTGATGGCAAAGAAAATCGAAAGCCCCTGTGTATCCACCTGTCAGCTCAAGGGCGGGCTGTGCACCAGCTGTGGCCGGAGCGTTGAAGAGATACGTCAGTGGAAATCCATGAAACGCCCTGAAAAAGTGACGGCCCTCAAGCGCGCTGACCAGCGACGCAAAAAGCTCAACAGCTAGGTAACGGTGAAAATCACATAGGCGTCGTATGTTGGTCGGCAACAGCGCATGACTGATATAAAGTAATAGGGCTGACACCGCTAACACTCAGGAGAACACCTATGCTAAAGCGCCAGGAATGGTGGTCGCTGCTCGGTATTTATGCGCTGGGCGCTTTACTCTATGCGTTGTTCTTAACGCCAGGATTTATGCTGTCAGGCCTGTTAGCCGGGATGGGGTTTATGGTGATGGGGCTATTACTTGGGTTTTGCGGCGCCATCATAGGACGCCGCAGCGGGCATACCACCGCAGGCATTATCGCCGGATATATACTGTTTATAGCCCTTGTCACGAAAGACTTCTGGCTAGCTTCTGCGGCCTAATGACGTTTTATCGCAAACCATCACGCTAGGTTAGCGTGATGTTAATAAACACCAAAACAACAAGTGCTGCCGCCGAAGGCCAAGGACTTCGCAGCACGACACCAAACATGGTGAGCGGAATCAGCACTGTAAGTGCCGCCGCGATATGCGGCAATTCAGCCAGGCCACTCGCTGACATACTTCTTATATACACAAGCCCGAGCGCGCCCAGAAGCAGCCCAAACCAAACATGACGGTTGCGAAGTCGTGATGACATTCCCCTGCCTTCCCTTGTGGTTCAGCTTCAAAGACACGAATGACCGAACAGCCCGGTGAGTCAACGGTGTTAGTATTGAAGAAAAGGTAGGTATCACTTTTAAGCATACAGCGGCAGCCACACTGTTAGCCGCTTACTCACTCGGCCCATGTTACCTAACGAAGCAAAGCGTATACCTTATGACAAACGTTGCCATATTTGTTGATGTCCAAAACGTATATTACACCGTGCGTGAAGCGTATGGCAGAAACTTCGATTACAACAAGTTTTGGGCGCAGGCCACGGCTAACAGAGAGGTCGTGAACGCTTTTTGCTATGCGATCGATAGAGGCGACCAAAAACAGCGTGAGTTTCAAAACATACTCAGGGCCATTGGCTTTGAGGTGAAGTTGAAACCTTTTATACAGCGTGCAGATGGGTCCGCAAAGGGGGATTGGGACGTTGGCATTACCCTTGATGCCATAGAACACGCCGAACAGGCAGATGTGATCGTGCTGGTATCAGGGGATGGCGACTTTGACCTGTTAGTTAATAAACTACGGACTAAGCATGGCAAAAAAGTCGAAGTCTATGGCGTCCCTAAGTTAACAGCAGCCTCATTAATAAATGAGGCCAGTGAGTTTATTGCGATCGATAAAACGCTTCTGTTGGGTTAGTTGACTGTAGAGCAGTGTACTAATAGCTAAAACCGGTAGAGAGTGGTGATTCATCACATTAAGGCGGGATATCAAATAAGAAGGAGTAAACACGATGGATCTTGGAATCACTGGCCGCTGGGCCGTGGTATGCGCAGCAAGCAAAGGGCTAGGTAGAGGGTGCGCTGAAGCGCTCGCCAAAGAGGGCGTTAACTTGGCCATTAACTCGCGCAGTGCGGAGGCGCTCGAAAACACAGCCGAGGCACTACGGACACTGAACCCAGCCATTAAAGTCCTCACCGTACCCGGTGATATCGGCCGTGAAGAGGTTCGCGCGGCGTTACTTGCTGCCTGCCCTCAGATCGATATCCTGATCAATAACAACGGTGGGCCACCGCCAGGCGACTTTCGCGACTGGGATCGTGAAGCGTGGATACAGGCGGTAGACGCCAACATGATCACCCCCATAGAGCTGATCAAGGCCACGGTAGATCGCATGGCTGCCAATGGCTTTGGCCGCGTGGTCAACATCACCTCGGGCGCAGTCAAAGCCCCCATCGATATCCTCGGGCTTTCCAACGGCGCGCGTAGCGGGCTAACCGGCTTCGTCGCAGGCCTGGCGCGCCAGCCGCAACTCGCCTCACGCAACGTCACCATCAACAATTTATTGCCGGGTGCCTTCGATACTGATCGCCTGCGTGGCACCCTCAACAGCATCGCTGAGAATACTCAGCAAGATATCGAACAGGTGCGCGAACAGCGTGCACAAGGGGTACCTGCCCGGCGCTTCGGCACCGCGGAGGAGTTCGGCGCCTTCTGCGCCTTTATGTGCAGCGAGCATGCTGGCTACCTGACCGGGCAGAACATTCTGCTCGACGGCGGTGCCTACCCTGGGACGTTTTGATCTCGTTTAGTCGTTACCCCTCATTACAAACAACAGGGACTTAGCGCCACTTTCAGCACCAGAAATAGTTAGTGGCGCTGACGAGTGCTTTGGAGCGGCGAGCGCGCAGTCCCAGATCATTGCCGAACTCAACACCACCTCCCCCATCGTAGAGCTGTACGGCACGCAGACTTAGCCATTTTCAGACTTAGTTACTTGTGGTTTGAGAACAGCTCGTTTATGCCGCTGGCAATGACTAATGCCGCATCAGTCAGCAGGTGAACGGGGACACGCTCGTCTGCACGGTGGCCATTTGCGTCCAGTGGATCACGGGGGCCAGCGCCGTACATGATGGTGGGCACCCCGGCTTCACTGTAGTGGCGCGCATCGGTGTAGAGTGGCATCGCCGCTGTTCCCACCGGCTCACCGACTACTTGTTGTGCGGCCTTCGCAAAAAAGTCCGCGAGTTGCTCTGACGCAGGGGTTGAGATGAAGGGCTTAGCCAGTAGCCGCTGAGTAATGCTCAGGCGCACTCCTGCTTGGCTTGCCACTGACGCAATCAACGCACGCAGCTCCTGTTCGACTTGTTCGGGCGACTCTTCTGGGATGATGCGCCGATCAATGCTGAACGATACGCGATCAGGCACCACGTTGGTGTTAATTCCGCCCTCTATTGTCCCGATGACAAGTGATGGGCAACTGACACCAGGATAGTGAGAAACTCGCTCTTCAAGGGTTTCTCGGTGGCGATACAACGCACTCAACATCGGTACCGTTGCTTCAATGGCATCCACACCGGTTTGGTGCCATGCGGCATGGGCAGAGCGCCCTTCTACCGTTACATCCAGGTGCAAGCATCCATTATGAGCGGTAATCACGTGATACGAAAACGCCGCGCAAACCGCATAGTCAGGTTGCGTGATCTCTTCGGAAAGTAGCCAGGCAGGACCGGTGAAACCGCCGCTCTCCTCATCGTAGGTGAAGTGCAGTTCAACACATCCGGCGGCTAACGCCCTCGTCTCAATCAACGCTTTTAGCGCGTAGGCATAGGTCACAAAATCGCTTTTTGATACAGCCGCCCCACGCCCGTACAGCCACCCATCTTCGACCACGCCGCCATAGGGGTCCTTGCTCCAGCCACCGCCGGGAGGCACAACATCCCCATGTGCATTCAAAGCGATCGTAGGACCTGGGCCAAAGCGGTGCCTGACCACTAGGTTCATCACCCTTGGCAGCCCGTGTTGCTTACACACCTCCTCCGGCACGCTGTGCTGCTCTACTTCAAACCCCAGTTGCTCAAGCAGTTCGGTCGCGCGAAGCGCGTGGGCAATGCAGTCACCCGGGGGATTATCTGACGGCACTTGCACCAGTTGTTGAAGCATTTGGATTTGCTCATCAGTACGCTGTCGCAACCACTCTTTCAGTTCATCCATTTGATATCTCCTCAACAGCATCCCAGTCGGTCACGGTAGTAAGCGGCTACCTGTTGCTCGATAGCTGGCCAGGCGGCCTGCAGATCAGATCGCTGGTTTAGTGAATGGCGATAGACATCGCGCAGCTCGTTATGAATGGCCTCAAGATCCAACGTCGCCAACTTGCCTTGCGTCACGATTTGCCGGCCTCCTACCACGAGGCTATCAAGGTGCTGTCGTGTCGCTCGCGCAAACAGCAGGTCTTCACTGTTCACGGGCATTAGGTCGTCGGCGTTTAGCTTGTTAAGGTCCAGCGTCATCCAATCGGCTACATCCCCCCGTTCAAGCAGGGCACCTTGCTCACGCCCCAGGGAGTCACGCCCTGCTGTTGTGGCTGCCGTCAGCATTCGGGCCCGAATCCCATCATCGCCATAACCAGGCTGGGCATGGAGTAGCGTATTGAGCCTAATTTCTCGCAGCGCATCGTCATCTTCATCAAGCGCGCAGCCATCAATCCCCATGGCTACCTTACAGCCGGCTTGCCACATGGCTGCAACGGGAGCACGCCCTGAGCGTAAATGCAGGTTTGAGCTGGTGTTGATCGCAATGGTGGCACCGGAAGCAGCAATGAGCGCCAGCTCGTCAGGACGCGCCCAAACACAGTGCGCCAGCGTCAAACGAGGCGACAGCAACCCTATCTCGTCGAGGTAGTGCACAATGCCTTGGGGGAACTGCTTATCTGCCCACTCTCGCTGATAACGCGTTTCAAGTAAGTGCATATGAACCCGGCGGCCCGTTTGAGAAGAGACCGCCGCGATCTCCCTCAGCAACGCATCCGAGCACCATTGGACGCCGGTAGGGCCAAACTGAATCTTTACATCCAAGTCCGCCACCGCACTGGCAACGTCTTCGACCTCTTGCAGTTGCGCTTGGGTGTCCCGCGGCGGCACGCTGAAGTAGCGTTCAACGACACTCCGCTCTGTGCTACTCAGGTGATGGGTAACGGAAGAGTGGTCACCGTAGACCAGCGGGTTTTGATCGCGCATGCCAACCGCAAACGTTAAGCGTATCCCAACGTCTTTTGCCGCTTTGGCTACTTTTCTGACTTCATCCGCTAAGGCATCCAGCCCCTGGGGGCGGGTGCAGTGCATCATGACCGCGGCACACCCACCTTCTGCAGCGCGCCCAAAAGCAGCACAGGCCGCCAGGTAGGGATCGACCGACGGCATGACAGCGAGACGCAGCAGCCATGTTTCCAACGGTTTTCCAGCGGCGCCAAACGAAGTGGACGATAGAGGACGCCCATGATCATGGGCGTTTGATAGAGCGGGTAATGCTAATAAACGGTTTGAAGAGTCAAGTGAACCAGCATCCGGCTGTGTCACCTCCGTAATCATACCGTCGTTAATACGAATAGCGCAGGGGCCTTCCAGTTGAAAACGGCTGCCGCGTATCGCGGCAGCAAAGTGATGGTTCGCCATAGAGACTTCTCGCCTTCGCGGCCTTTTAGCCGCGACATAGGGTGCGTAAGAGATAGGGTGCGTAAGAGGACGTTATAGCGACCGTTCATCCAACGGGGGTAAGAACTCAGCCGTATAAACGTCCGTCACAGAAGGTGTGCGAGAAAGTTCGTAAAGCTCTACGATCGTATCTATTGAGCGCTCCAGCCGGGCCTCATCCACCGCACCGATACCCAGCTCCCTGGACTCATCGGAAATAATTACATTCTCGAGAGCAAACTGGAGTCGCTGAGTTTCTGCTTCGCGATCCAGGAAGCCTTCCACCTCAAGCAGTGCGTCAATCCCTGCCTGTGGATCGTCGATAACGTCTTGAACCGCGCGGTTAATCGCCCGCACCAGACCAGCGACTGCCTCTGGCTGATCTTCCATCATGGAGCGAGAAACCATTACCCCATTCGAGTAAACTTCAACGCCATAATCGCCGTAGGGAAACCAGCGGTAATCCGTTTCAGGATCATGCCCTTGCGATACCAGGTTCATATAACTGGTGACATTAAAGACCAGCGAACCATCCACATCGCCACTGTTGATTAATTGCTCTTGGAGATTGGGTGCCACGTTAGTAATGTCGACGTTATCAAGATCGATGCCTGCCGCTTCAGCGAAAGCAGGAAAAAGTCGCGTTGAAGCACTACCAGCAGGGGCACCCAGGGTTGAACCTTCAATATCTTCGATGCTTTGGATAGGCCCATCTGCCCTGGTTAATAGGGCAAAGGGAGGCTGGTTGTAAATCTGGTAGACCATAATCGGGGTCTGTTCGGGCCGTTCCGCCGCATTCTGGATAATCGCATTGATATCGCCAAAGCCTGCGTCGTAAGCGCCCGACATGATTCGACTCACGGTCGCGGCTGACCCATCCCCCTGATCGATACGGACATCTAGTCCCTCCTCCTCAAAATACCCTCGCTCTTGAGCTAAGAAGTACCAAGCGTGTACCCCCTGAAAACTCCAATCCAGCGTAAAGTCGATTCTTGTCGTGTCGGCGTTAGCCGTTAATGGCGCCAACGCGCACGCCAGCAATAAGCAGTTGAATGGTTTGCAAAGTTTCATGTAAAGCTCCTTATTTTAATAATTGAGTATGCTAGTTACTGTGCAGTCGGATGACTGCGTAGAGTGCTTGAGCAAAATGATTAAGCAGCGGGTAGCTCTGACTTACGCATCGCCCAGCCGGTTACCCTGCGCTCAATCAGCGAGAAAATGAGATAGAGCGTGACGCCAAGAATGGCGAGCAGGAACAGTCCTGCGAACACGAGGGGCACATCGAAACTAGAGGTAGCGATCATCATGACGTTGCCAATGCCACGGTTGGAGGCAATGGTTTCAGCCAGCACCGTGCCTACAAAGGCCAACGTAATGGCCACCTTTAACGAGGCGAAGAAATAGGGCATGGCGCGTGGAATACCCACGTTCAAAAGAATTTCACGTTTTTTAGCCCCGAGGGACTTAAGAACATCCTCCAACTCCGGCTCTGTCGTTGCCAATCCAGTGGCCACGTTAACGACGACCGGGAAAATACAAATCACGAAGGAGGTCAGCACGGCAGGCACCGTGCCGCTGCCAAACCACAGCACAAAGATAGGTACGACAGCCACTTTGGGGATGGATGAGAAACCGACTAACAGCGGGTACGCGGTATCGTAAGCGACTCTTGAAGAACCAACGATAGCGCCTAATAGCATGCCGACCGTCACTCCCATAGCAAACCCCGTTAACGTTGTACTTAACGTCTGAATAACGTGAGGCAATAGCTGTGGAAAGCGGGCAATCAGGGTATCTATCACTTGAGAGGGTCTTGGCAGGACGATCTCCGGCACGCCGAAGAGCACGCAAATCACTTCCCATGCCACGAAAAACCCTAGTATCAGGGCGGCGGCTGCCACCTTCTGACGTACTTTATCTACGAATTCCATGGGAATCCTCCTAGGCAGCGTCCGGCCGGGTATGAGTGATGAGTTCGCGCATTTGCTGCGTGAGCTTCACGAAGTCCTGCTCATAGGTCATGGGGATGGTACGGGGCCGAGGCAGATGGACATGCTGGTCATCGATAATCTTGCCGGGACGAGGACTCATCACACAGATGCGGGTGCCCAAATAGGCCGCTTCGCGTAAGTCATGGGTCACCAACAGCACGGTGGGTTTGCTGTCTAGCCACAAGTTTTGCAGGATTCCCCATAGCTCCTCACGGGTGAACTGATCCAGAGCGCCAAAGGGCTCATCAAGCAGCAATAGCTCGGGATCGTGAATCAAAGCACGGCAGAGAGACGCCCGCTGCAACATCCCCCCGGATAGTTGCCATGGCTGTTTGTCGCCAAAGCCTTTCAACCCCACCTTTTCCAGCAAGGCTTCCGCGCGATCTTTGAACTCACCTTTGCGGGCCTGACGGTAACGAGCCCGAAAAGGCGGCACAATTTTCAGCGGCAACATGACATTGTTGCGCACGCTGAGCCAGGGCAGCATGGTCGGGTTTTGAAAGGCCATCCCCACATCCACACGCTTGGCACCAACTTCACGTCCACCGACATGAACATGGCCCGAAGTGGGGGCCAGCAAATTACCCACCAGCTTGAGAATGGTGGATTTACCACAGCCTGATGGCCCCACCAAGGCCACAAACTCACCCTTTTCAACCTTCAGATCAGTGGGCGCTAGCGCTTGGGTGGTTTTTTTACCACGCCCATAAACAACCCCGGCGCCCTCCAACTTAATGGCTTCCAGGCTCTGATTATCTTGCCGCTGATCAAGTGAAGCCGACGTCTGACTGGTATCCACGGACATAGTTAACATGACGAGAGTTCTCCCTGTTGGACAGAGGCTTTGGCCACTTCGGCAGCCAGCGTTTTGTCACTATTGGCGAGTGCGGGAAGGGGCATCTGCTGGACACGTTTTACCGACAGGCCACTGCCTCGCGCATCGGTTTGCAGGTTTCGGTCACGCATCACGAAACGGCCGCGCACCAGGGTATGGACGGGCAGGCCTTTGACGGACCACCCATGGAAGGGAGTAGCACGCGCCCGGTGGGAATGCAGGGTTTGCTGGTCAATCACATCGCAGCGCTCAAGATCCACGATGGCAATATCTGCATCGGCTCCCACCACCAACGCCCCTTTATGGGGGTAAAGTCCCCATGCCTTGGCCGGTGCCACCGCGCTAAGCCGCACATACTCCTGCAGCGTGATCCGCCCTTCGCTCACGGCCGTCAACATCAACGGCATCTGGGTTTCCACACCGGGGAAACCACAGTCGGCCTCCCAGATGATGTCGTTGTACTGCTCTTCGGGGGTATGCGGCGCATGATCGGTTGCGATCATATCCAGGGTGCCATCGCGGACGGCTTCCCAGAGCGCTTCGCTATCTTCAGCATCACGAATAGGCGGGTTAACACGCATCAAGCTGCCCAGCGTGGCGTAATCCCGAGTGTCCATCATCAGGTAGTGCGGGCAGGTCTCACTGGTGATATCCACCCCGCGTTGCTTGGCATCACGCATTGGCCGCAGTTCGGCTGCCGATGAAACGTGCAGCACGTGAATACGGGCGCCGGTCCACTCCGCCAAAATAGCCGCTCGGGAAACCGCCTCTACCGCGACCACATCAGGACGCGCGGCCACATGGGCCAGAGCATCATTTCGCCCAGCCTCGCGCAGGCGCTCATAGCGCCATGCCATGATGGACGCGGTCTCCGCATGGAGCGACGTACGCAGGCCATAAGGTGCGACCCGTTCGAAGGCTTCCAGCATCGCCCCTGTTGAGGGTGATGGAAGGTTGCCAAAGGTATTGCCCATAAAGCACTTAAACCCAATCACCCCACTTTCCGCCAAGGCCTCCAGTTGGTCGACATTGTCCTCCGCCATCAGTCCATAAATACCGAAGTCGACATAGGCCTGCTGCTCGGCAAGGGCCAGTTTGTCGGCAAAGGCCTCAGGCGTGGCGGTAGGCGGGTTGGTATTGGGCATATCAAAGACAGTGGTCACGCCTCCCATGGCCGCTGCCGCCGTGCCGCTCTCCCAGGTTTCTTTATGGGTGTAACCTGGCTCGCGAAAGTGGACGTGTACGTCGATGGCGCCGGGTAACAGGTGCAACCCTTTGGCATCGAGTACTTCCTTGGCAGAGGGCATGCTGCTCTCTTCACCGACAGCCACGATCTTTCCGTCGCGAATGGCGATGGCAGCTTGCTGGGTCGTTTCATGGCTGACAACGCTGCCATTGATGATAACGAGATCTGCTTGAGTCATAGGTAGTCTCCTTAAAGGGCGGCCCAGCCGCCATCGACAGGCAGGTCGGCACCGGTAATCTGGCGTGAACGTTCGCTGGCCATGAACAGGCACGCATCGGCAACGTCCTGGGCGGTGGAAATACGCTGCAGTGCATAATCTGCAGCATGACGTTTAGCGGCTTCCTCCTCGCTGATACCCAGTTTGGCGGCCATATCCGGGCACACCTTGGTACGAAAACGCTGACCATCGACCATGCCTGGCGCAACGATGTTGACGTTGATGTTGTGTGGCCCCGCTTCGAGCGCCATGCTTTTGGTGATGCCTCGCAGCCCCCATTTGGAAGCCGAGTACGCCATCCGCCCGGCTTTACCGCGCATACCAAAGGTGCCGCCGACATTAACGATCTTGCCGCTACGGCGTGCCATCATCCCTGGCAGCACCGCACGCATGGTGTTGAAACAGCCAGCCATGTTGAGGCGCACGATCTCTTCGAACTCTTCGAAGGTGGTGTCAGCCCCCGTTTTCCCTACTGGTCCTGAGCCTCCCGCCACATTGACGAGCACATCCGGCACGTCGCCAAAGGCTTCTCGAATGTGCTCAACGGCCTGTTCGCACTGCTCCGACTTTGTGATGTCGCAAGCCACCAGCACGACATCAATGCCCTGTTCACGCAGCTCTTTTTCAAGCTCTGATACTGCCTGTGTGTCTCTGGCCAACAGCGCCAACCGGGCTCCTTCGTTGGCAAATGCGCGGGTGACTGCCTCCCCCATGCCCTTTGCTGGGCCAGTGATGGCCACAATCTTGTTAGTTAGCATCAAATCCATGACCTAATCCTCATTCGTAAAGGGAGTAAATGCGCTCATCTTCAGGCGGTAGGAAGCTGGTGTTGAAGACGGTCTCCAGTGCGGGGGCATTTTCCAAGCCATAGGCGGCCACCACGATGTCGATGGCCTCCTGCATACGGTTATCGTCGATATTGCCCAGCCCGATATCTGCTAGCTCCGGGTGGTTCATCTCATCTTCGATCGTTGCATGCAGGCGCGCAGTCTCTACCTCACGATTGATCAACGGCTCCTGGGCCATAACGGCATCCATACCCGCTTCAGGATCGGCCAGCACATCGGCGACCCCACGGTTAATTGCTCGAACTAGCCCGCGAACAGCGTCAGGGTTCTCCTCCATCAGCTCCCGCGAGACCATCACCGAATTGGAATAGAGATCCATGCCATAGTCCCCGTAACTGATGAAGCGCAGCCGTTCGTCGGGGTCAATGCCTGCCAGCATGGCGTTAAAGCGCACCGTATTCACAAACCCAAAGACCGCATCGACCTGACCACGGTTGAGCATTTGCTCGCGCAGCCGTGGCTCAATGTTCATGATTTCGATGCTGTCCTTATCGATATCTGCTAATGCAGCGAAGGCAGGAAACAGGCGTAGCGCACCGTCATTAGCTGGCCCGGCGATGGTTCTGCCCTCTAGATCGGCAGGTTCATGGATATCGCTGTCTGAGGTGACGGCAATGGTGAAAGGGGGGCGGGTGTAGATCATATAAACACCTACCGGCGCATCATCAGGGTGCTCAGAGGCGTAGTTGATTAACGCGTTAATGTCGCCAAACCCAACATCGTAGGTGCCCGAAGCGACGCTACCAACGGCAGCGCCTGATCCAGAGCCTTGGTCAATGCGAAGATCAATCCCCTCTTCTGCAAAATAGCCGCGCTCTTGGGCCAGGAAGAACCACGCCTGCGGCCCCTGATAAGACCAGTTAAGTACCATCCTAAGCTGCGTATCGGCATACAGCGGAGATACCCACACGGTGGCTAACAGCACCAACATGACGCGCCGCCAAAGTGCCACCTTGAAAGAGTTGTTGAGGAAATGCGTAAGTGAGTGCATAAAAAAACCTCCAGCACAGGGGGATGAGATAGCCGGAAGGCTAGGCAACAAGCGCGCAGCCCATTGCCGTGAAGCCATACAGCTGTCGAATCAACGTTAGGGCGGCCTGCTTTGATTCTTCAGGCGACGGTGTTGCCACCGCCTCTTCCATAAGCACCACGTTGTAGCCAAGAAAAGAGGCATCCTGGAGCGTCGCCATCACGCAACGCTCAGTGTTGATGCCCGCAAAAAGTAGAGTGGTTACATCCAGTCGCCGCAGAATGGCATCAAGCTCGGTATGCCAAAATCCGCTAAAACGGCTTTTGTGAACCACGATATCGTCTGAAATGGGAGCTAGTTCCTCGATCGCATCAGCGCCCCAACCACCACGAACAAGCACCGAATGCCCTGTTTGAGTGCGCTCTCCGTAGCCTGCTCGCTCACCGAACTTCGTTCCAAACAGCCGTTGGCTGCTGCTTAGCTCTAAGGTGTCAGCCCGAACGCCCCAGTGCAGATGAATCACCGGCACGCCACGTTGCCGAGCGCTTGCGGTTAGCTCTGCGACGTTGGGAATCAGCTCCCTTGCATAAGCAATATCGGTGCCGCTAGTGGCGAACCAGCCGTCCGGGTGGCAAAAGTCGTTCTGCATATCCACGATGACTAACGCACTTCTCGTCAGATCGATCGCGATAGGAAAGGGAGAAGCCTCTAGCGTTATCACGACAGGTGTTGGCGTTTCTCGAACCAGAGAAACCACTGCAGGGGCATTACCGGGAGGAGCTTGATAGGGCTGCATAGACAGTCTCCTTATTGACTGTCTTCAGACTAGCCCTGGCCAAGCGGTGATATCTATTGCTAAAAAAATTGTATAGTGTCCTAAAAAACTCAACGCTCGAGATAAGTCATGAAGCACCTTCGATTATTTGAATACATTGATGCGGTTGTCAGAGCAGGATCTATTCGCCGTGCATCTGAAACGCTCTTCATCACACCTTCCGCCCTGGATAGGCGCATCCAGCAGGTCGAGGAGGAGTTAGGTACGCAAATTTTTGAGCGTCACGCAAAAGGAATGCGCCTAACGTCGGCAGGCGAGATATTCCTTGATTATGTTCGGAGGCACTTAGCAGATTTAGATAGGGTGCGATCAGAAATAGAGGGGCTTAAAGGGCTACGCAAAGGGCATGTATCCATTGTGGCGAGCCAAGCCATGGCGCTTAAATTCCTACCTGAACAGATCAGGCTGTTTCGCGAGCGTCATCCCGGCGTTTCATTCTCGGTGCGCATTGCTGACCGTGGCGAGGCGCTGAAAGCCTTGATGGCCTTTGAGGCAGAGCTGGCGGTAGTGGTCTTTCCCAAAATGAACTCGGACGTGCTGCAACTTATCATGGTCGCCCAACCCGTGGTTGCCTTGATGTCGATGCACCATCCACTGGCAGAACAGACCACGGTAAGACTAAGTGAGTGCTTGAACTACCCACTCGTACTGCCGGACGCCTCATTGGGCGTGGGCGAGTTACTCCACCCCATTCTGGTTCGGCGCACCAGTAAGGCGCAGATAAGCGCGGAGACAAACTCTTTCGAGCTGATGCGAGGTCTGCTGCAGGATAATCGCAGCGTAGGCTTTCAAGTGGCCATTGGCGCTCCCGACAACTTGCAGCAAGGCACTATCGTCTCACGCTCCATTGACCCACGCGATGTGCCTACGGCACCCTTGATATGTGCCCAGTTAAGAGGGCGAACGCTACCGGTCGCCGCCGCTCGGTTCGCCGACCAACTCACACAACAGCTGGATAAAATGGATATGTCGCCCTGATCTTTATGGGCTGGGAAGCCACTTGGGAACGTCCGTTGGCTGAAACTCCCGCAATCCTTTCAAGAGCAAGTGTGGATCACTCTCCACAACGATGGAATGACGATGCTCTGCTGGCAAAAACCGTTCTGTAATCATGTGATCGATCAACGTCATGAAGGGGTCGTAAAATCCATTTATGTTGAAGAGCCCCAGCGGCTTACGAATCTCGCCTAGCTGGTTCAACGTCCATACCTCCATAAACTCTTCAAGCGTTCCAATACCGCCGGGTAAAGCAATAAACGCATCGGCCAAATCGCCCATACGCCCTTTTCTCTCACGCATTGACGCGACGATCTCATGCTCCTGCAAGCCGCCATGGAGATGGCCTTTATCGTGCAAGCGTTGCGTAATAATACCGTGCGCCTGTCCGCCCTCTTCAATCAGCGCATCAGCCAAAACGCCCATCAGCCCCTTGTGGGTGCCGCCATATACCAATTTGATACGGTTAGCAGCAAAACTGGCTCCCAGGCTAGCAGCCCCCTGCGCATAACATTCACTGCCACCTGCGTTGGAACCACAAAACACAGCGATAGCAGATAGATTATTCATACAGACCCCACATGGTGTTGTTCCTGAAAATGTTGTTGTTACTAAAAAAACATGGCACCCACAAGATACAAAGGCGACGCATAAGCTGTCTAGGGAGCCGCTGATGCACGTGCTCTCAGCTCATTTAAGGGTGGCTCTATCACGTCAGCACCGCAACTGAACCTGGCATTGGCCAGGCAGCCCATTTGCGCGAATCGGCTTTGGCTCCTATCTTGATAGCTAGGACGCAATAACGGTTAGCTCACGATGCGCTAATTCAATAACTTAAGGAGAAGTTACATGTTGAAGTTTCTGGCGAGCACGGTAGGCATCATTTTTATGATAGGCCTGATAGTCGTTATCGGCATTTTGATGCTGATTTTCTAGACATTTCTAGTAAAACACATCGGCCTGGAGTTTAAGTACACTCAACATCAATAGTATGAATACTCAGCGAGAAGTACCGCCACTGTTATGGTGCCGACTGACCGCTCAATGGTAAACACTCTCAAACGGGCTGATCGAGCCCGTTATGTTACTAAAGGGCGGGGCAAAACCAAGATGTCTTCCCCAGACATGCCTAGAGTTCATAAGCTACCTAACCCCGACAGACGCGATTACGGCCTGCTCTCTTAGCGGCATACAGAGCAGTATCAGCCCGCTTGAATAGGCCAGAGTAGGACTCTCCCTTAACATGTTCACTTAACCCACTGCTGATAGTGAGATGTAGCTCTTTGCCACACTCAAGCAACAGTGTGCTGGTCAAAATGTGCGTCCGTATTCGCTCCATGATGTTATCCGCTTCCGAGCTACGATCATTGCTCAGCGCTACGACGAACTCCTCACCGCCGACTCGTGCCAGCATATCTTCCTCAGACAGGCACTCAGAAATTTTCGCCCCTAACCACTGGAGAACAGCATCGCCTGTATCATGACCATGGGAGTCATTGATGCTTTTGAAGTGATCAATGTCGATCACGGCAAGAGAGAACGGTTCATCACGGGTTTCATGCTCGCGGATCAGTACCGCAACATGCTGCTCAAGATAGGAGCGGTTGGGCAGACCGGTAAGGTAATCATGAGAGGCTCTATCCGCCATGAGATCGCGCTCCTTGCGCACGCGTTCAAACTTAGCGGCATCAGTGATAACGCGCTCCACCGCGTTGGTGAGCAGCTTGACCAGCTCAATCTCCACCGGTGTAAAAGGCTGGTGACGAGCGCGGGCGCTTGAGAAGTTGAGGGTTCCCCATACTTCACCACTTAGATAAAGCGGCGCGCCTATATAGCTCTCTAACTTTAACTGTTGATAGCAGGGGTGACCGCTAAAGCGCGCATCCTGTCCTGCCTGAATCGTATAAAAGACATCCTCGGCATCCAGCATCAAACGGCAGTATGTCTCCCCCAGGGCAAAGGTGTCCCCCGGTAAGATAATGGCGGTTTTAGAGGCTGCCCACTTAACGATGTACTGCTCTCCGATGATCCGACTGACCAGACCAATATCCAAAGAGAGATAGGCCAGCGCATCTTGAAGGAGCCTTTCGACAATTTCGCCTGTACTGATATCGGTTCGGTTTACCCCGCTGTGAATATCGCGAAGCAGCTGGATGATGGCGCGATATTCCGAGACGTCTTGAATCAACGCATAGAACCCTACGACGTCGCTTTCTAGGAAGTCCGGTATGTATTGGACTTTCAAGTAGAAGGTGCGGCCATCCACAAGTGAAAGCTTGCCCTCATAGGCGACCTCTTTACCGGATAACGCTTCCTGAAAGCGTGGCCTTACCTTGGCATAGGAGTCAGCATCAAGTATGGCAGTGACTGGCTGGCCGTAGAGATCTTCTGGGCTAATATTGAAAAAATCCGCGTAAGCCTGATTATTTAAGCGAAAGCGCTCACCTTTATCGACATAGGCCACCATGATGGGCAACCGGTCAACGAGCCGACTGATCATCCCTTGATCGACTTTAAAAGATGGCGTGAGCTTGATGACGCTGCTGCCATCAGAAAGATGGTAGTAAATACCGGCACCGTCTTTAAATTCCCAGGTTTCCCCTACCCGAGCATTCCGGCTGGATAAGCACCGCGACACGGCCACACCCAACTGCATGTGGATGCCTGTTAATTCATCTGGAGCCAAGCCAATAAGGGTCTCCCTCTCACAGTTCAGGAGAGTCTGAGTGTCGCCAACTGCATCGGTGATTATTTGATCACGCGAGATATGCAGGTAAACAGCTTTAGAGAGTGCTAAAACTTCATCACACCAGGCTGATTGGCTCATGACCCTACTCCGCTACTCGTTTTATTAAACGCGAGGGCTTACTGTGCCGTTAGCTATTAAGCATCCATAAGCATTTAGCGAACTACTTACAGGGCACTATTTCAATGGGATGCTGGCGAGCTATGTTTTCCATCCCGGCTTGTCATCAACGATGATACTGACATGGGAGCACTATGAAGTCATGGTATGACACAAAACGAAGGTTTCTTTAGTCGTAAGCCGCAGGGACATCCGCCAAGATCGCTGGAGTTTTCAGCTAACGCTGCTCACTTTTCTGGTAGAGCCAGTTGAGTACT
>NZ_REBQ01000050.1 GCF_007692655.1 Halomonas sp. | reverse complement strand
CCTTTGGAGTGGCCGTGGGCGGTATCCACCACGATCACGTCTACGCCAGCTTCGGCAAGCGCCGCGACGCGGTCAGGGGTTTCCGGGCCGGTGCCAACAGCTGCACCCACTAACAAACGGCCATCGCTGTCTTTAGCGGCCATGGGGTAGGTGCGGGCTTTTTCGATATCCTGGAAAGTTACCAGACCGCGCAGGTGGAACTCGTCATCGACGATGAGCATTTTTTCGATGCGGTGTTCGCGCATTTTGGCTTTACTGACTTCGAGCTCAGTGCCTTCCGCCACGGTAACCAGACGCTCGCGGGGGGTCATGATGTCGGCCACGCTGTCGCCGTGGTTGGGCTGGAAGCGCATGTCACGCTCGGTGACAATACCCACCAGGGTTTCACCTTCCACCACCGGAAAGCCGGAGAAGCCGTTTTCTCGCGCCATGGCGAGCAGATCTTCCAGCTTGGCTTTGGGGCTGACGGTGACCGGGTCTTTCACAATCACGCTTTCGTGCTTTTTGACCTTTCGCACTTCAGCGGCCTGCTGCGACATGGTCATGCTCTTATGGATAATGCCAATGCCGCCTTCCTGCGCCATTGCAATGGCCAGACGCGCTTCGGTGACCGTGTCCATCGCGGCGGACACCAGCGGAATGTTCAGGAAGAGATTGCGAGTCAGGCGGGTTTTGAGGCTGACATCCTTAGGAAGAACATCGGAGAAGCCGGGAACGAGGAGTACATCATCGAACGTTAGTGCTTCTTGGGCCATACGTAGCATAGCGGCAACACCCTAATTGAAGAGGAAGTGGGGCGTGAAAGGTTAATCAACCATTATAGCTTTTTGATGACCTTCCCAGCAATGCGATGCCGTTATATCGACACCCAAGCAGCGCCATCCAGTGTCGCTGCTTAGGGTTTGTTGCCGTTTGAGGTTCAATCCAGGGCGCTGTCGTCAGCCTCACTGGGAAAGTCCAGGTCCTCCAAACGCCCGGTCACCGCCGTGGCAATGTTCGCCAAATGGGAGGCGACCCGCTTGTAGTGACGGGCCAGCAGCGAGTAGGCCACTGCTTCATGAAACTCGACGGTCTCCTCTTCGCGCAGCAGCGCTTGGATAAGATCGTCGCAGACACCGCGTATTTCACCGGTAGCGGTGATAATCCGGTGGGCTTTGACTTCGTCGGAGTCACGGGTGGCAGCGATCAGCTCCTGAAACAGTCCCGACAGGCGGTCGGTCATGTCGTCCAGGGGTTTCTGGTAGCGGTCCACGTGAAAGCCTTTGGTATAGAAGGCCCCCACCTCAAAAACGTTCTTGCAGTAGTCGCCAATCCGCTCTGCGTCCTTGGCGACGCTCATCAGCGCCAGGCAGATCGCCACATCGTGACCGGGGTTAACGGTCAGGTGACGCAGTACCTTGCGGCGAATGGAGCGCTCCAGCTCGTTGACGGCGACATCGCGCTGGTAGAGCGGCTGACGCACCTCTTCGGCGGGCACGGTGCTGTAGATCACTTCGTTGGCACGGGCGAACATCCAGGCGCCATGCTCCAGCATTTGGGTCAGGTCTGCGTAGGCCTGGTCGATGCTGGTTTCCGAGGTAAGTGCACTATAAAGCTGTTTGAACATGGGTAACCTCTCGGATGGCCGCGCTTAGCGCAGGCGCATGAACAGTTCGGTGAGTGTAATGCCGACCAACGGTAGCACCAGAAATACGCCGATCAAAAACAGGAAGGCGTAGCGGATTTGTCGTCCGGCCAGGCGCCCGTACCAGGTGGCGATCCGCAGCGGGAAATAGCGCAGCGGCCACCAAATGGCGGTACCGGTTAAGTTGAAGATAACGTGAAACAGCGCCACCGTCATCGCTGCCGCAATCGGGTTGGCAGTGGCTGCCAGCACGCTGGTCACGGTGGTGCCTAAATTGGCCCCCATCATAAAGGGTAGCACCCGCCGCAAGCGCACCACGCCCGCCCCGGCCAGCGGTACCATCAAGCTACTGGTAATCGTGCTGGACTGCACTAGCACTGTGGAAACCACCCCTACCCCATAAGCACGAAGATCAGAACGGAAGAAGTAGGTGCGGAACAGGCCGTCCATATGCCGCAGGAGGGCGCCCCGCAGGTTCTGCACCATGAAGACAAGCGCCGCAAACATCATCAACATGCCCAGGCCCGCCACGAATAGCCCTGTGGCCGCCGTCGTGGGCATCAGTGCCGCCCCCAGCCAGTTGCTGGCATCCACCACCGGGGCCGTAATCACCTTGATGGGGCTGTTGGGGCGCGCCACTTCTTCAAGGCCAATCAGCTCAGCCAGCCAACCCGCCAGGCGGGTGAAGATCCCGCGCCCGCCTTCGTGGAACATGCCGGTTAACCACTCCAGCGGGAAAACCACCATGACGGTGAGAATATTGAACAAGTCGTGCATAAGCGCCGCGGTAAAGGAGCGGCGAAAGTTACGCTTAATGCGTACGTTCGCCAGCGCCACGATCACCCCGGTCACCGCCGTGCCGATATTGGCGCCCATAATGGCAAAGACTGCGGTGCCCAGGGTCATTTCGCCGGTGGCGACCAGGGTAACGATCAGCGCTGAAGTAAACGACGAACTCTGGACCACCATGGTCACCAGCACGCCGGCCATCAAGGCGATGAAGGGGTTTTCACCATAGGCGAAGGCGCGGGTCAGCAGGTCGCTGTCGCCACCGAAGGTGCCTAGCCCCGCCCCCAGCACATTGAGCGCGGCCAGAAAAAAGTACAGACACAGGCCAGCGTAGATTCCTCTGAGCCAAGCAGGCACCTCGCGAGGCGTCTCGCGAGCAAGAGCAGGACGATCGGTGGAAGGTCCGAGATTCGACATGAGCAGTCTGCCGTGTTGGTGGACAATCTAAATGTGACGTTTTGATGACGCTTTTAAGTCGGCGGGCAACTTAACACGGTTATGTGACGTTTTGATGACAGCCATGCTACAACAAGGTAAACGTTAGCTCCATGGCGGTGAACATGCGTTTCAGTGCGAATACCATTGCTGAAATAGCGTGGCGTATCGTCTAATGTCACCACTCTTTTGTCATCACTGTATTGTCACCACTCGCTGCCATTCACTTATTGCCACTGTCTCGCTGTCATTTGGCAAATGCTGGAAGTAACCTGTCTCCATGACCGCCTCAAACGCCACCATTTTCTCTGTTAGCGAACTCAATCTCAAGGCGCGCAAAGCGCTTGAGCGGGATATGGGCGAGGTCTGGGTGGAAGGCGAGCTGTCTAACGTTTCCCGCCCCGCATCGGGCCATGTCTATTTCACCCTGAAGGATGACCGGGCGCAGGTTCGCTGCGCGCTGTTTCGGCAGCGGGCGCGGTTTGTCTCTGCCCCCATGCGCGATGGTGATCAGGTCAAACTGCGCGGGCGCGTCTCGCTATTTGAACCCCGGGGTGATTACCAGCTCATTGCCGAGGCCGTTCAAGCCGCAGGCCTGGGCGAGCTGCTGGCAGCCTTTGAACGCTTAAAGGCGCAGTTGGAAGGCGAAGGTGTGTTTGCCAACGCCCGGCCGCTGCCCTTTCCGCCTCGCAAGATTTTGATTTTAAGCTCTGCCACCGGCGCGGCTATTCGTGATGTGCTGGCGGTGCTGGAAGCTCGCTGGCCGCTGGCGGATGTAACGCTGATACCCGTGCCGGTGCAGGGCGCAGAGGCCGCCCCTGCAATGATTTCGGCCCTAGGGCTATTAAATCGCCAAGCGAAGCTCGATCCTGAGCGCGATGTCATCCTGATAACCCGCGGCGGCGGCAGCCTGGAGGACCTCTGGGCGTTTAATAACGAGCATTTAGCCCGGGCGATTTTCCATTCGCGGCTGCCGGTCATGTCGGCGGTAGGCCACGAGGTGGATGTCACCCTGGCCGACTTTGCCGCCGATATGCGCGCGCCCACCCCTTCCGCCGCCGCCGAACGGCTGGTGCCGGATCAGCACACGCTTAAGCGCCAGCTTGAACATCAACAGAGCCGTCTACAGCGGGCGATGCAGGCGCGTTTAGAACGCGATAGCCAGCGCCTGGATACGCTACGTGCCAAGCTGCGCCACCCGGGCGAGCAGCTTAATCGTCAGCGCCAGCACTTAACCGCCCTCAATCAGCGCTTAAACCGTGCTATGCAGCTAACGCTCAGCCAGCAAAAAGCCCAGGTAACGCAGTTGAGCAGACGCTTGGCCAGCCAGGATATGGCGCGGTTGCATCGCGCAGAAAGCGAGCGGGTGAGCCAGCTACAGCGTCGGTTGGGCAGCGCCATGCAGCGCCAGCTGGAAAACCGCAAAGCGCGGCTGACGGCCGCCGCCCGTGAGCTCAATGCGGTCAGCCCGCTAGCGGTGCT
>NZ_REBQ01000029.1 GCF_007692655.1 Halomonas sp. | reverse complement strand
GGGGAGCGTGGGACTTGAATATGATTCATGGTAACTAGCTGAGTGATAATAAAACCATTCATAAAGAAGTGGGAATTTAAAAGGTCTTCAGTATAGAGGAAGGCATGGCGGCGAGGCCAATCTGTTGCAAGCGGTTAACTTTGCGAGGGCGTATATCAGCTGACGCTAAGAATGCCGCTGGATTTTTACACGCCCTCAAAATACAATGTTATAACATTACATTTATGACGGGTTCTCATAAGATCCTTAGGCTTTCTGTTGTTCGCTATCCACCCGCAACCTAGAATGGCCAACGTCGGTGTTCCCCCCGGAACTTAATAGAGAATCCGCCGCGGCTTGCCGCGAAACGGAACTGCCCCCGCAACTGTAGGCGGCGAGCGATGCTCTTTGATGCCACTGGACACAGCGTCTGGGAAGGCGAGCTAGCCATGACCCGTCAGTCAGGAGAACTGCCGATATATTACTTACCTCGAGCGAAGTGGCTCGGTCGGTATTTTCTGGCCGAATGCTAAGCTCATCATGCACGGGAGTGTACATGATGTTGAGATTGACCATGGCCATCGCCGCGAGCGCCGTTGGCCTTGCCCAGGCGGCTTACGCCTCCACCGACTACCCGCTTACGCTCACCAGCTGCGGGCACGAGATTACCTTGGAACAGGCGCCCGAGAGTGTGGTGAGTATCGGCCAGGCCCCCACTGAAATGCTCTATATGCTGGGCCTTGGCGATAAAGTGGTCGGCACCGCTCTGTGGATTAGCCCGGTGCTGGAGGAGTTTGCCGATATCGATGCCCAGGTCGAGCGGCTTGCGGATAACGCGCCAAGCTATGAGAGTGTTATCACCAAACAGCCTGATCTGGTGGTCTCCGCCTATGAGTGGATGGTCGGGCCGGCTGGCATGGTGGGCACCCCTGAGATGTTTGATGATGCGGGTATCCCGGTCTGGACGCTACCCACCGAGTGCGTTGGTAAAGACAATCACCAAAGCATGGACGGCACGCGAACGGATCTCTTCGCGACCGAGCTGCTCTACGAAAGCCTTGCCACGCTAGCCCAGATCTTTGACGTTACCGAACGCGGCGACAGTGTGACTGCCGACCTTAAGGCACGGGAAGAGGCCGCAGTGGCAAAGGCGAATAGCCTCGAGTTACCCGACGACCTTAGCGGCGTTTTCTGGTACTCCTCGGCGGATCTCAACATCGACCCCTACGTGGCGGGTGTTAACAGCGTGCCGGGCTGGATGATGACGCAGCTGGGCATTACCAACGTGGTGACCTCTGAGGAAGAGTGGCCCACCGTGGGTTGGGAAACCATTGCGCGCAGTAACCCTACCTTTATTGCCGCTGCCAAAATGGATCGACGCCGCTTCCCCGCCGACGATATCGCCCTTAAACGCGAGTTTCTTTACAGCGACCCCGTCACCAGCGTCACCGCAGCCGTAGAGAGCGATCGCATCATTGAGATCGACGCCCATGCAATGGATCCATCGATTCGCGCCATCTTTGCGCTGGAAACCCTTGCCGACAAGCTCGCTGACTTCAACCTGTCAGATTGATACGTGCTGCTGCGCATCAGCCACCTCGGTGTTCGGATAGCTCCTGACCCCGTGGTTGGTGCGCCGCTAACTGCTTTCCAAGGGATCTAACTATCATGAAGATGCTGCTAAGAACTGCCGTGCTGCTTTTTTTAACGACTGGCTTTTTACCACTGGCCGCGTTCGCCGAGACACTCTCTCCCCAAATTCATACTGTCGAGATGCTTAACCGGGACGATAGCGGCCCGATGCCTTTTGCACCCGGCTACCTGGTGATTCAACCGGGCGATACGGTGAAGTTTCTTGCCACCCATGCTGGCCACAATGCGGCCACTATTGAGGGGATGATCCCCGAGGGCGGGGAAGCCTTTATCGGCAATATCAATCAAGAAATCGAAGTGACCTTCGATCAAGAAGGCATCTGGGGCATTAAGTGCTCACCCCATTACACCATGGGCATGGTGATGCTGATTCAAGTGGGTGACACCCCCGCCAGCGCAGACGACTTGCCCGGCGACCTTCCGCCTGCTGCCCGGCAACGCTTTTTGGATATTTTGTCTGCAAATGGCTGATCGCTAAAAGCGCTCTTCATTCAGCGATATATAATGTTATAACATATCAATTATTCAAAGATGCCTCTTTTGTGGAAACCTTAAATGAAGATTTTACGTTACCTACTGAGCGCCACGCTGCTGCCCGCCTCCTACGCGGCGGCCGAAACCACTAATTATCCCGTGACCTTAACCAACTGCGGCGTAGAGATCAGCGTAGCGTCGGCCCCGGAGCGAACGGTGACGGTGGGCCAATCAGCCACGGAGATCCTCTATTCGCTGGGGCTCGCTGACCGAGTGAATGGCACCTCGGTTTGGTTTAATCCGGTTTTGCCCGAGTTTGCTGAGGCCAATGCAGAGATCGAACGAATCGCCAACGACGACCCAAGTTTTGAGGCGGTGGTCAATAAACGGCCTGAGCTGGTGGCGGTACAGTATGAGTGGCACGTAGGCCCCAACGGCAGCGTGGCCACCCGTGAGCAGTTCCACGAGCTGGGTATTAATACCTATATTATGCCCGCCGACTGCGACACCAAGGATAACTCCACCGGCGGTGATGGTACCCGAACCGCCGCTTTCTCAACGGATTCAATCTATAAAGGCATTACCGAGCTAGCCCAAATTTATGATGTGCAAGACGCCGGAGAGACCCTGGTGGCAGAACTTATCGACCGCGAAGCGCGCGCTATTGAGCTGGCGAGCAGCCTTGATTTGCCACAGGATTTGTCCGCAGCCTTCTGGTTCTCATCGACGGATCTGGGGGTTAGCCCCTTTGTTGCCGGTCAGCTCGGCGCGCCGGGCTATATGATGGAGAAGCTCGGTATTCGCAATGTGATTGAGTCAGATGAGGAGTGGCCCACGGTGGGCTGGGAGAGCATCGCCAAGGCTGACCCTGATGTGCTCGTGATCGCCAGCATGGATCGCCGCCGCTTTCCCGCCGACGATATTGAAGCCAAGCGTGAGTTTCTGCGCAGTGACCCGGTCACTAGCGAGATGAGCGCGGTTAAAAATAACCGCATTGTGGAGATGGATGCCCATGCCATGAGCGCTACCATGCGCACTATTTATGGCCTTGAAACGCTGGCCGAGGCGCTATCGACGATGGCATTTGAGCAATGAGCATAGCGTTAACGCGGCTATCTACGGCGGGCTTTGGGCTGCGCTGGCTATGGATCACGCCGCTGGTGCTGGTGGCGGCGCTGCTCGCGGGTACCGCCATCGGCGAGACGCCGATTCCGGTTGATACCATTTTCAAAGTACTCGCCAATCAGCTGTTTGGCGCGGATTACCCAGTAGACCGCATCGATACGGGCATTATCTGGAACTATCGGCTTAGTCGCGCCGTTGTCGCTGCCTGCTGCGGCACCAGCCTGGCCCTGGCCGGGGTAGTGCTTCAGGCGCTGCTGCGTAACCCCTTGGCCGACCCCTACTTAATGGGCATCTCCGCTGGGGCGTCTACCGGCGCGGTGGCCGTGGCAGTGGCAGGATTTGGCGCGGGGGCGCTTTCGCTCTCCCTGGGCGCCTTTGTGGGCGCCCTGCTCGCCTTTGGTATTGTGGTCATGCTCGCCCATGCGGCCAACAGCGGCGTCGGTGGTGGCCGCGGTGTTCAGGCCGCGGGGGCGATTATTCTGGCAGGCATTGCCGGTTCGCAGCTGTTCAATGCGCTGACCGCTTTTATCATTACCAAATCGGCGAGCGCCGAACAGGCCCGGGGCATTATGTTTTGGCTGATGGGCAATCTCTCCGGGGTGCGCTGGGACGATGTGACCCTGGCGGTACCTGCTGCCCTCTTCGGGCTGCTGGTTTGCCTCTGGCACCGACGCTCTCTGGATGCGTTTACCTTCGGTGCCGATAGCGCCGCCTCCATGGGCATTGCCGTGCGCCCGGTGCGCGGGATGCTGATTATCGCCATGGCGCTGGTGACCGCAGTGATGGTATCTATTGTGGGGGCGATTGGCTTTGTTGGGCTGGTGATTCCCCACGCCATGCGGTTTATTGTGGGTAGCCAACACACGCGTTTGGTACCCGCCACGGCGCTTGCGGGCGCGGTATTTTTGATTGGCTCGGATATTCTGTCGCGCACGCTGATACCCGGCCAAGTGCTACCGATCGGGGTGATTACCTCGCTAATTGGCGCGCCCGCCTTTGCGCTTATTCTTATTCGCGGCAAGAGGTCTTAATGCGTTTATCGGCTGAACAGCTCACTTGGGCGGTGCATGGCACGCCACTGCTTGTTGACGTCAATCTCACCGTCGAGCCAGGCCAAACCTTTGGTTTGGTGGGCCCCAACGGCTCGGGCAAGAC
>NZ_REBQ01000051.1 GCF_007692655.1 Halomonas sp. | reverse complement strand
TCTTAATAGCTTTATTTAACGACGTTCTTAACGACTTTCTAAATAATTTTGTTTAGCGACTCTTCTGGTGTCTGCATGCCCCCAGCACAACCTCCGGTATCTCAAACGGCTCAGGTGTCTCCAACAGCCAAGGTAACGTCAATGTCTCACGCGGCGCTGGTCATTATCGGCACCGGTATGGCGGGTATTGGCCTTGCCCGTGCATTGCGGCGTTTGGGCGACACGCGGTCAATCACGCTGATTAGCGCCGACAGCGGCGATGACTACAGTAAACCATTGCTTTCGACAGGCTTTGCCAAAGGCCTGAGCCCCGACACGTTAGCGCAACGTAGCGCTGCAGAACTTGGCGAAGAGCTAAACGCCGAAGTAGTTACCCACACCCAGGTCAGCGCACTAGATGTGGATAACAAATCAGTTCTCCTCAAAAATAGGCTAGCGCCAAGCCATGAAAAACCAGGCGATGAAAACATAAGCTACGACACGCTGGTATTAGCCACCGGCGCTGAGCCTCGAGTACCCTTCAAAATAACGGCCGATGTCGCGTCACGCTGTTTTACGATCAATGACTTGGACGACTATCGCGATTTTTATGCTGCCTTGGGTTCACACCCTGCTCGGGTGGCCATTATTGGTGCAGGGCTAGTCGGCTGTGAGTTTGCCAACGACCTCCACGCCGGCGGGAATCACGTCAGCATTATCGCACCGGAGGGCAGCCTGCTGCCCCGACTGCTACCTGCTCCGCTAGGTAACGCCTTGGGCGATGCCTTCAGCGACGCAGGCATCAGGCTTCACCTAGGCCGCTCGATCGATGCTTTAGCGCCTGGCAGCAGCGACGGCGTTGAGTTGCGCCTGGATAACGGCGACGTTGTTAGCGCTGACTTAGTGCTGATGGCCACCGGCCTTATCCCACGTACGGCACTTGCCGAAGCCGCTGGATTAAACGTATCGCCTAACGGCATTCAGGTGGACCGCCAACTGCGCACGTCACATCCAGATATTTATGCTTTAGGCGATGTGGCCTGCGTAGACGGGGTTAATGCAATGTACGTACAGCCACTGCAGGCGTGCGCTAAAGCGCTGGCTGTAACCTTGGCAGGTACGCCTACGTCAGTCAGCTTTGGGGCCTGGCCTGTTATCGTGAAAACACCGCTGCTACCGGTGGTTGCCTACCCGCCTCAAGCCACACCTGAATACTGGAGAATCGAAGGCGAAGGCAGCGATATCAGTGCCCTGGCAGAAAATAAAGACGGACGTTTGATTGGTTTTGCGTTGACAGGCGGCTGCGTGAGAAGGAAAGTGGAGCTTTCCAGAGCAGCCCCTGCGCTGCTAGGCTGATTTTCGCCGCGTTCACGGCTAGGCTAGAGTAGCTCACCTAGTCGGGGTGACGCACCCAACAACATGCTTTTGACTTACGTTCGACTCTTTAACCAAGATTCGATTGTTTACTAAAGGGAGATTCCTTATGCGCAAACCTGAACTCGCTGCTGCTATCGCTGAAAGTGCTGACCTGTCTAAAGATAAAGCAGGCCAAGTGTTGAATGTTATTCTGGATGAGATCACCAACAGCGTCGCCAAAGGCGAAGACGTTGCTCTGATCGGCTTTGGTACTTTCACCGTGCGCTCACGTGCAGCGCGTACCGGCAAAAATCCGCAAACCGGCGCTCCGCTACAAATCCCGGCCAGCAAAAACGTTGCATTCAAGCCAGGCAAAGCGCTTAAGGACGCTGTTTCCTAATGAAGCTCAAGCTGACGCTGTGGCTACTGGGCTTTATGCTCAAACGCGCCCTGCGCCGTAAGCCGCGTTTTCGTGAGCAGTTAGAACGTATGCGCGGCCTGGACTGGGGAATCGCTACAGAAGATCTAAGCATTGCTCGCCATTACCGGATGACGCCAAAAAGCATTAGCACCGGTAAAGGACTGCCTGTGGACTTAGATCTTGAGCTGCGTTTCCTCGATCAAGAGACCGCCTTGAAAGTGCTCAAAAAGCCAACGCAACAGGCCTTTCTAGACGGTATGATGAGCGGTAATGTGCGCTTGGTGGGTGACTCTGCCGATATGAATAAACTGCAAAAACTGCTTAAGTATTTGTAGCGTTTCACTATCGATATGGGTATTTCATAGATATTAGGTACGCCATCGCAGCTCGAGCATCGGTAATAAGAGCAGAGGTATAACGGCTTTCAATGGACATACCTCATCAGCGATTGGTGTACTTTCGCGTTACCCTTGAGTCTGGCTCAGTGCGCCGCGCCGCGGCGCGCTTAGACATTGCTCCCTCGGCGGTTAGCCGGCAAATTGTCTTGCTGGAAGAAGCCTTGGGCGCCACCTTGATGGAGCGCCAGCGCGACGGCATTTCGCCTACGCCAGTAGGTGAAATGCTGCTTGAATACTGCGAACGGCGTGGAGCGCTTGATGAAGGCTTTATCGCCTCGCTTGAATCCTACCAACGCTTGGAAACCGGCAGAATCTCACTCACGGTGGGAGAGGGTTTTGTCAGTGATTTGGTAGCCTCTCCGTTGCATGAGTTTACCCAGCTTTATGCAGGCATCGAGCTCGACATTCATATTGCTGGCACCACAGGCATTATTGAGGCCGTGGTCGATGATCAAAGCCATATCGGCCTGATGTTTCACGAACGAACCCATCCTCAGCTCCGTTTCTGGGCTTCTAGCCCACAGCCGCTCATGGCAATCCTGTCACCGCAACACCCATTGGCTAACCAACCTACACCGCTCTCGCTGGCTCAACTTAGCGCTGAGCCCATGGCAATGTGGGATGCCAGTCATGGGGTACGCCAAATGGTCGATCAAGCCTTCCAACAGGCGCGAATTGCCCCTCGCCTGGCAATGAATACCAACTCCATGGTCGTACTGGCACAGTATGTGCGCAGCGGAATGGGCATTACCCTGCTACCCGCCTTCGCCGTCGCCCATGATTTAGAGCTCGGCTCACTGGTGGCCCGTCCGGTGGATAACCCACTGTTTCAGCGCTCCTATGCCCATATGGTCACTCGCGTAGGCCGCCAACAGCCCAAGGCCTGCATACTAATGCTGCGCCATTTACAGCGCTGGATGCAGGCCTTCCGAGAGTCCGGTTCGGTAAGCGATCAACCAACGCCGCTGCCGTAGCCAAACGCCACGCTGGCTTCTGGCGCAGTTTCCACCCACACACTTTGCGGCACCGTGTATTCGCGCAGGCCATCCAAGCCGCTGGAACGACCAAAGCCGCTCTCCCCAAAGCCGCCGAACGGCGACATGACACTGATGGCTTTGTAGCTGTTGATCCATACGGTACCCGCACGCAGCTCTCCCGCTACCCGGTGAGCACGCGCCACATCCTGACTCCACACCGCACCGGCCAGACCGAAGCGGGTTTCGTTGGCGAGTTGAATGGCCTGGGCCTCATCGTCAAAAGCCATAGCCACCAGCACCGGGCCAAATACCTCTTGTTGGGCAATCTCCATATCGGCGGTCACATCCACCAGCACCGTTGGCGCGATAAAATAGCCCTGGGCTTCATCTGGCAACCCTTCCGGCCGCTTACCCCCCGTCAGTACGCGTGCCCCCGCCGCCACCGCCGCATCGATCATGCGTATTACCTGATCAAATTGACGGCGATTCTGCAGCGGCCCCATGCGGGTCGCCTCAGCGCTGGGCAGGCCGACCGCAATCTGTTCCGCGGCACGCGCCAAGCGGGTGGTGACCTGTTCAAACACCGAGCGCTCAATCAATAAGCGCGAGCCTGCCACACAGCTTTGACCAGCGGCGGCAAATATAGCCGCCTGGGCGCCCGCTACCGCTTCATCCAGCTTGGCATCGGCAAATACGATATTGGCTGACTTCCCCCCTAGCTCTAGCACGCTGGGTACCAAACGTCGCGCGCCCGCTTCGGCAATCATCCGGCCACTTTGGGGCGAGCCAACAAATACCAATTTGCTGATGGTGGGGTGGTCGGTCAGCGCCGCGCCGGTCGTTTTGCCCAGCCCGTTGACGATATTGATCAGCCCTTTTGGCAGACCTTGAGACGCTCCTTTGCCCCCCTCTTCCAACAATTTGGCAATCACCACCGAGGTGAACGGCGTTAATTCAGAGGGTTTCAATACGGCGGCGTTGCCTGCGGCAATGGCCGGAGCCAACTGCCAGGCGCAGGTAAACATCGGCGCGTTCCAGGGAGTAATCTGCCCCACCACGCCATAGGGCACGTGGCGCACATAGTTGAGGTGCGAGGTGGGCACTGGGATCACTTCGCCATGCTGTTTATCACACCAGCCTGCGTAGTACTCAAACATCTCTCGTACTTTGCCGACTTCGGCGCGACAGTCGCGTATCGGCTTCCCCGCGACGACGCTTTCCAATTGCGCCAGCGCCTCTTCATGGCCCTCGAGCCCTCTCAGTGCCGCATTCATTCGTCG
>NZ_REBQ01000081.1 GCF_007692655.1 Halomonas sp. | reverse complement strand
TGTTCACAATCGAATAGCGCCGTGACGAAGTCGGTTTCTCCCTGATTGAGCGCGGCCAGGCACTCTGGCAAGGTATTCGAGTCGATGCTAAATTTAGCCTGGGTGAACTGCTCCTGTATGCGCGGCAGCCACTGAGGAAAGAGTATCGTCGCCATAATATGGGGTGAGCAAAAACGTATCCGCCGCCGCTGGGCACTAAGATCATCAGCTACAGAGCATCGAAAGCGGTCAAAGGAGCTAAGTGCTTGCTCAGCTACCGTTTTCAGGCTTTGGCCTGCCTCCGTCAGCACTAACGCGCCTTTACGCCGCTCAAACAGCGCGGTGCCTGCCCACTCCTCAAGCCCTTGAATACGGCGACTCAGCCCTGACACCGATACATGGCGACGCTCAGCCGTGCGGCTAAAACTCTTGGTCTCACAAAGAATCAGAAAATCTCGCAAGATGATTAAATCAGTCATTGACGGCCTTCGGGCAGGTACGCGTTAATCTTACTTTAGCTAAAAATCATCCATGGGAAATAGCGTTTTTGATTATTTGCAACGCCCGACGAGCGGCAACCCCGATTAGCTGTTATTTAGCCACTGGCCTTCTGTCGGGCGTAGCAAATAAATTCAACCCTCATCCTTCAGTTAAGCTTGACCACAGAACTTGAGGATAGCGTCAGCAACTACTTTTGGCGCCTCCCTCTGCGGGAAGTGCCCTACGCCATCAATTAGCTTCCGCTCGTAACGTTGTTGGAAAAAAGCCTCTCGCCCTTTGGAGCTATCAGGATGATTACACGTATCTGCATTGCCATGTATTACCAGTGTCGGCACAGACAATACAGGGGCAGGATTTAGGCGTGCCTCATCTTCAGCATAGGCAGGATCCCCCTCGGCAAAGCCCCAGCGATGGCGGTAGGAGTGCAGCACGATTTCAGCCCAATCCTCACCCTGGAATGCTTGTACGGCTTCCTCAAAATCAGCTTGGTTATACCAACCAACCGGTGCCCAAGTGTCCCACATTAGCCGAGTGAAGACTTCGCGCTCTTCCCGTACGACGTGTGCGCCGCGCGGTGTCGCCATGAACCAGTGATACCAGTAGTTGCGTGCCTGCTGCATGGACAGCGCCTGATTGGGGTCATTGGTGCCGTAGCCCACCGACAGCATCACTAAATGTACGGCCACGCCCTCTTGCAAGCCACAGGCATTGGCGGCTGCGCGGGCGCCCCAGTCATGACCAATTAGCGTTGGTTGCTCCAGCCCCAGGGCCTTTATAAACTCCAGCAGATCCCGCCCTAGGGCAGACAGTTGCCCGCTGCGAGGAGTGTCCGCATCAAGGAATCGAGTAGGTGCAAAGCCACGTAGCGCAGGCGCCAGAACGCGGTAACCCGCCTCGGCCAGGATAGGAGCAACGCTCTTCCAGCACTCTGGACTGTCTGGCCAACCGTGCAGGAGCACGGCGGTGCGCACCCCTTCGGGGTTCCACTCGAGATAAGCGATGTTGAGCCGTTCGGTAGCGACGCTGTGGTAAGTAAGCATAGTTGGGTCTCACCTGGTGGGTTATGGCGTTAAGCCTACCTGGACGAATCATATCGATTGGTGAATAATCAAAGCTTATTAACGACATTTTGCGTTGAATGATTTAATGGATACTCTTCCCATAGCTGACGGTGCCCCACTGGATACCGTATTGCTGCGTACCTTTCTCGGCGTCGTCGACAGCGCCAGCTTTGCTCTAGCGGCCGAAAGCTTGGCCCTGACACCTTCGGCAGTGAGTGGACATATTAAGCGCCTGGAGCAGCTCGTCGGCGCAAGACTGCTTACCCGCACGACGCGTCGCCTGGAGCTAACTCAGGCCGGCGATATCCTGTACGCCTACGGCCGCAACATTCTGGATTTGGAACGCGAGGCGCGCTCCAAACTACGCGGCTCTCCGTTGAAGGGGCGGTTTAGGGTGGGTGCTTCGGAAGATTTCGCCAGCAATTGGCTCCCCCACATACTGCAGCGATTTCGTCGCTGGCACCCCGATGCCACGATTGAGCTGCAAGTGGGCATCACGGCCAATCTGCTGCGCCAGCAGGAGTGTGGTCACCTTGATCTGGTGTTTGGCAAGCAATGCAGCCGATTCTCAGAGACCGGGGAACTGCTGTGGGAAGAGCCGTTGGCCTGGTGTTTCGCTGGGAACCAGCCGTTGGCGTTCAGGGCTGACCAGCCACTGCCACTAGCCCTCTTTCCAGACCCATGCATCTATCGAGAATCGGCTATTGCGGCGCTGAGCAACGCAGGCCAAGAATGGCGCGTGGTATTTGAAAGCAGCAGCATGGCAGGCTGCCTGGCAGCGGCACGTTCTGGTTTTGCCGTCACTGTCATTGCTAATAGTCAATTAAGGGAAGGTTTACGTTTACTGGGCCCTGAAGATGGATGGCCGTCACTGCCGATTGCAAGATTTTATGCTTTCCCACGCACTGATAATCCTACCAGTACCGCCCTTATTGACGCGGCGCGGCAGGCGGGTACGCAAGGCTGCTTTAGAGCCTTTTGAAGCTCTGGGCGGCCGAGTCCGTGTAAATATAGAACTTCCCGATGGGAGTCATCACGGCTTTCCGGTATAACCGCCCTCCCTATAATAGCCCTTCGGTCTAGGCCATTTTCTGACCGTGAATCTTCATCAAACTGGCTCCAGGAACCAGCCTTGCTCAGTTGCCAGCAGGCGGTCTGTTAGTGCTAAGTTTTCCAGAAAGGCGTCATCGTGGGATACCACCGCTAACGCACCTTGGTAACTGCGCAACAGGGTTTCCAGTGCTTGTGCGGATGGCAGGTCGAGGTGGTTATTGGGCTCGTCTAGCAGCAACAGTTGCGGGGGCGAGTCGGCGTAGAGGATGCAGGCCAGCGCTCCTTTCAGGCGTTCACCTCCGCTTAGCTTTCCGCTGGGTATGGTGATCTTCTGCGCGTCCAGGCCGAGTTGGGCCAGTAGCATGCGCAGCTCACCCTCCGTCATTGAGCGGTTAGCCAGCTGCAGCTGTTCGAGTACGCTCTTTTCCGGCTCAAGGCTCCCCAGCCGCTGGTCGAGATAAGCCCTTTCTGGGGTCACCTTGCAGGTTCCGGACAGTGGCTCAATCTGACCCGCCAACACGCGAAGCAGCGTGGATTTACCGCAGCCGTTGGGGCCGACAATACCGATGCGCTGCTGCCCCCTCAGCATTAGGCTAATGTGACGGGGGGCTACCTTAACGAACGGCAGTTCTACCCTCTCCAATTGTGCCAAACAGCGCTTGGCGACCTGATTAACGGGTATCTCATGCAGGGTGATGTGCGCTGCGTCTTCCACCTGCTTCGCGGCTTCCCGCACGCGCTGGTTAAGTTGCTCACGGTTGGCCGCCTGCTTTTGGCGCAGCGCGCCGGTGGAGTTTTCGCTGCGCTGCTTCTGGCCGTCCAGAATCACCTTGGCCTGATTGGCCTCCTTGCCCTGCCGTTTACCGCGGGCCTGCCGTTTCTCCTGGCGCTCACGCTGCTTGCGCATCGCCCGCTCCTGGCGTTGGCGCTCCAGCTTATGTTGATTGAGTTGGTCAATCGCAGTTTGCTGCTCGTGGGCTTTCGCTTCGGCATAGAAGGTGTAGTTGCCACCGTAGCTATGCAGCCCCAAGGGGGAAAGCTCTACAATGCGCGCCATAGTATCTAGCAGTTGGCGGTCATGGCTGACCACGATTAGCCCACGCGACCAGCGCTGCAGCTGTTCGATAAGAGCCTGGCGGTTGGGTCTATCAAGGTGGTTGCTTGGCTCATCAAGAATCAGGAAATCGGCATTCGAGAGCATGGCGCCCATTAAGGCAACCCGAGTGGCCTCCCCACCGCTGAGCGTGCTGGCCGGTGTAGCGGCCTCAAGATAGCCCAGGCCATTGCGTTCCAGCTCATGGCGAAACCGCTGGGGCATATCCCAACACTCGTCGACTGCTTCAAAATCCTCTGGTGCCGTGCTGCCAGCTTCGATGCGCGCCAATGCATCCAGCGTTGTTTGAATGCCTGCGAGTTCGGCAACAGAAGCGCCCTGCGGCTGGGCCACTTGTTGGGCAAGGTAATGAACACGGCCGGAACGCTGACAATGGCCGCTGGTGGGCTGCAGCAGCCCGGCAAGGATTTGGGCTAATACCGTTTTACCAACACCATTGCGACCCACCAACCCCGCGGGGCGTGTGTCGAACTGTTCATGAAGATCGGTGAAAAGCGCTCTGCCATCCGGCAAAACGTAGGAGACACCCGTTAAGGTGAGATGGGTAGTGGTCATAATGGATTCCAGCGATGCCGAGCACTCCCCCTGGGTCAGGGGCTAATGGAGACTGGCCGTTATTACAACGGCGGGCATCAATGGCTCATTGGACAACTACCTCTAATTAACGTGGAAAGGCTCACCATAATACAAATAGCGCTCGCTATCTATGATGAGGCGTCAG
>NZ_REBQ01000043.1 GCF_007692655.1 Halomonas sp. | reverse complement strand
CAGGCGGTGGAGAGCCCACTGTTGCCGGGGCATGCAATGGCGGAGGTGCATGAGGCGATACCCCCCACATCGCTGCCCAAGCTCAAGGATTACCAATTAAGTGAAGCTGCCATCATGCCGCTGTGTGGCAAGATCAGCGACACGCAGTGCAGTCGTGAGGATTGCCCATGTCTGGCTGGTTAAACCAACTTGCCGAGCGGTGCCACCCGGCAAACAGTCTCGCGGGGATGGTGACTGGCCGACGCAGCTTTGTCGTGCTCGACCAGCGCCGTTCGCCAGAACAGTGCAGACCACTGTTAGCACTGACTGGCAAGCGGGACTTTATTGCGCTGTTTGCCGGTACGCCACTGTCACCGCTGTTGGAGGCAAGCCCCTGGCTATTGGAAATTGAGGTAGGCAGTGAAGCGTGGCGATACGCGGAATCGCTTTGCCAACAGCGCCTGGGATGGGTGTGTCAGGCCCAGGATGATCACACCCTACAAAGCATCGCCAACCATTTGCGAGCGCTTTTTGTGCTAGACGACCCACAGGGCGGAAAATCACTAATCAACCTTCAACAACCCGCCGTATGGACAGCTCTACTCGCCAGCGCCCCGGCCAGCGTTTACTCCCACTGGTTAAGCCCGCTGCGTCAAGTCGCCACCCCCACCCCTCAAGGTCAGTGGCTTATATGGCAGGCCGAGGCGCCAACGTCCCCAGCGCCTGAACGCTGGCAGCTTAACGCTGACATGCAAGCCGCGCTGAACGAGAGCCAACAGGCATGGTGGTTGAGCGAGCATACAGAAGAAACACTCACTGCTTTGCCTAGCCAATGGATAAAGCGCATGGGCGTATGTACCCAATACGGCATTACCAAAGGTAGGCATTTAGCGAGATTGCTTCCTGCTATTCGAGAAGCCAGCGAGGAAAGTTGGCGGCAGATTGAAAATACCTTAAGTGCTCAACATCTGTCGGCCAAACAGCGAATCGTAGAAGTGGAGAACACCTATGACAACCAATAGCGCAGGAAGCTTGCCTCCCCCCCTTTTGTTACGCGCTCATGAACCTGAACCGTTCGAGGGCAATGTTGAGCAAGCCGCCGATTCCGTCTGTGAGGATAAGTGCTGGGCTGACATTATCTACATCACCGGCACCGGGGATTTCTGGCTATTAACCCAGGATGTGGCGGATTCGCTGCACGAAGCCTCTGACGAATTGGCCGATTGGGTACTTACCGAAGATCCAGAACAGCGTCTGCGCCACTTGGCAGAAGATGCAGGTATCGTCGAGTGTTTTTTACCCGCACGGCCAGAAAACTTCCTTAGCAACGAAGAGCGCCAAAGCGCCAAGGAAAAGCTAGAGCGTTTAGCCGAACTGCTGAATGCGGATAGAACTGAAGAGGAAGCAGAAATTGACGCCGGCCAGCGGGTGAGTGAGTACCGTCCGCTCATGGAAAATGGATGGATGTGGATTTCGCCGCTTATTGTCTCCGGCTCGTATGCCTGGGATCGGCTAACTCGTCCTGAAGAAACACGCTTGATTTCGGAACTGCATACGCTTTATCAAACCGGCACCGAAAAGGCCAAAGAGGCAGGCTATATACTGGAGGGCGGGAGCTATTACGGCGCCTGGGAAGAAGAAATAGAGCAAGCGCTGGAAATTTATCGTCAATGCCGTGAGAAATTTATCCGCGAGATGGTTTCCGTAGACAACCCCGGTGAGTTCGTTTCCGTGAGTGATGCGCTAACGGAATATCAAGCCTTCTTAGAAGATTGCGAATCCATGTCGCCCAAAGACTCATCCCGTTGCGAGGTGATTGGGGACTACTTCCAGCAGTCAGCTGAACAATTAGACGCAGATGTCTCTGCGTACCAAATGAGCATTCTAACCCTGGCCACCCTAGGCGTCGCAACGCCCGAGTGGGCACTGGCCAATGTAACTACTACCAGCATGCAGGGGCGGCTTGAACCGGGTGTCAACGGTTTCGATTACTACAACCGTACACTTAAACAAGCGGTTGATATTTTCAAAGACGTTGAGGATAAATTATCCCAATGGGCCACTGCCACGGCCCGTAGAGCTCAGCTTCCGGTGCATTTATTCGAGGAAGAGCGGACAGAGTTTCAAAATCTAACCCGCGAGTTAGATCTACTTTACGAGATTGCTCAGTACCAAGTAGAACGCATGGTGCCGCAGCGAGTGCTTTACTGGCAGGCGGATATAGAAGATCAGCGGCATGCGCTTGGCTACGAACGACAATCCATTGATGTATTGGTGCGCAATGACTTCCCTCTGAGGGAGTTTAGCTCCCCAATGGGGCGGCGCTCTCTCAGCCATGTCAGCCTGCGGCACTTAATGCGCGACATGCCCGATGCTGAACGAGCCATTTTAGAAAGACACCTTGAGCAAGATGGCATTCTTCCTGCCACCCTATGGCAAGCCAACGAAACGGCTCTTTCCAGTTGGCTTGCCAGCCGAGGTTGCGAACGCATTTTGCGACAAAGCGAATGGTTTGAAGAGCCACTAGGTTTCTTTCTTCCCGACCAGCTTTACGACAACCTTTCGGCGCGGGGCCATATCGTCGAGTCGTTGCAGGATGAGGGGGCCAAAGCTGGCTGGAAAGACACTCTCGAAAAAATCATTTTCACCGGCCCCAGCCGAGAAAAACTACGCCTGTTTGATGCCAGCGCTCAGGCGCAAATGCTTCGTTTGGTGGGCATGCCACATACTGAGTTAAACGAGGCATTGGGGGTTCACTTTGAAGAGCCCGTGACACTCATCGAACGTAATGCCACCTTGGAAGTGTTTGAGCTAGAGGAGACGAAGACAACCTCTGGGGTGAATGCCGCTAGCAGCGCGAAGCAAAACAGTGAAGTGGGCAGGCAGCGTAATATCTCCGGTCCTCACGACCAGAGTTGGCAAAGCACCCGTGATCCTAATGCTAGAGGAACGAAGGTCAGTGGGGGCGTTAATCATCAGCTCTCCATCAAAGGCACGTACAACCTGGCACGGGGTGAAATCAGCTTGGGGACGTTTAACTTACCTGAGGAAGCGGATGCTCAGCCCTATTATGCGGTGCTGCAACAGAATGACGGTGAGCGGCGTAATTTAGGCAGCTACTCATTACAGGTCACCGCCGTCGCTAAAGGTTTTGCGGGTGCCTCCCTCGCGCTTACTGCTCAAACGGGGCTTAGCTTTGACCATAAAGGCGTCAAAATAACCGGGACAGAGTGGGCCAAGCGGGAAGCTGAAGCTGGCGCACTTAAGGCATTTGCCGGTGCTACGCTGGGGGTACAAACCTCCTGCGCGTTACGCTGGAAGCCGCCCATGGATATTACCCGCCAGCTTCCTCAGCTGGCCGACCAGGATTGGCTATCCCTTACCACCCAGCGAAACAATTTGGAGGCTTGGCGCTCACTCGGCAAAGCGGTATTGGGACTGGAAATGAATGGCGGCATTGGCGGGGAGGCAGCCCTACGGTTGGGTCTCCATGAAGGCAAGTTCGTTGTCTATGTTCGCGCCAAGCTAGTGGCTGGCGTAGGCGCTGGCGGCCAACTTGCGATTGAATTGGACCCACGACAGCTCAACCTTTGGATGATGATGTTGAGCCAGGCCCTGCGTGACAATAATTTCTCCCACGTCGCTTGGGTCGATGCCGATGCCTTTGAAGGCCTTAGTCACCTCTCATATCTGGCCACTACCACTCTGCTGGATGTTGGCCTGCTAGCCGCCCGAGGCATTGACGGTATTCAGCGTCTTTACGAGCTAATGACCCAGAGCGACCGAGCGGTGATGGTGGCTTATGTATTTGTAAACGATCCTCGGCAAAAAGAGATGCGTTCCTGGGTACAGCATCTTCCACCGGAAGCGCTTGGTCCGCTGCTGAATACACTGATCACCTCCCCCGGTTGGTTTGCTCCTACCATCGAAGGGGAAAGAATTGGTAGAGGGCGGGCAATCGATCTACAACAAATCGCGATTGCTAGGTGCCTAGAATGGCTGGAAGAAGGGTATACCGCGTCCAGCCACTTCGATAGCGAAGCAGCTACGCAATTGTTTGAAAGGGCAGTGGCAAGAATGTCCCAAACGGGCCAGTTTGATGGTTACGCCTCTTGGGTAGAGGCCTACTGCCACAATCGCGCAGCGTTGGATGCGTTTATGCAACGAAATGGTCAAGGTAGTGCTGATGCTAGAAGAGAAAAAGAAAAATACGACCAAATATCTCGTCGATTAGGAACTGATATTGAGGAGTATCGTGAGACTTATTCCACTAGACGTGGCACACGAGTTCGCTATCGTGAAAATTAAAAAGGTATTTTACGTTATGTTATTTAAAAAAAGTGTGCTTGCTGCACTATTAATGTGGTCAATCAATAGCTGGGCGCTACCAGCGGATATCCAGACCGCCAAAGACGAAGGCATGCGCTTATGGGGCATTTCGGAATGGATAGACATGCA
>NZ_REBQ01000042.1 GCF_007692655.1 Halomonas sp. | reverse complement strand
CCCCATCAACCGGCATAAAGTGTCGGCAAAAAATACCGGCGGAAGTACCAGCAGAAGTACCGGTAAAAGTACCAGCAAAATTCAACAGCGGAAAACAGACATGCAGCAATTGGCCTCCACATACTCAGTTAAGCAACAGCCAGAAATGGTTGGCGGCTTTGCGTTTTATGGGTATTGGTTTAGCCACGGTGTGCCCCTGGCCGACGCCTAACGTCGCGCTTGCAGGCACACCACTCGGTTGCCTGCCACACGCTCAAAAGCCCCGGTCGGTAACCCCGCCGGGGCTTTTGGCGTTTTAGGACTCGGCGATTTTCGGCAATAGTCATTCATCATTATTTCATCAAGGAGCAGCATCATGACCTATCGCGCACTGGCTAACACTATCGTCACCGGCTTTATGGGCTATGGCTATGGCTGGCGATTTAGTGACGCGCGGTCGGTGCCAGCTACCACCTCCGACCGTGTTCACTTGGGTGGTCACACAACCATACGATGTCACACGATTGCGGAGAATTAATTGATCATGAACGCGCCTATCAGCCCAGTTATTAACAGTTCTACAGTAAGTACTGCCCATGCTTCTGCGCAGCGAGTCTCTTCCACTGCCAGTCGTGCACAGCACCTGCCTACCCCCGCCGAGTTGCGCCAGCGTGTCTCGTTAAACGGCGCGCTAAGTGAGCAGATTGCCCACCAGCGTCACGCCGTACAGCAAATTTTGAGCGGTCACGATGACCGCCTACTCGTTGTGGTTGGCCCCTGCTCCGTTGACGACCCTGATGCCGCGTTGGAATACGCTGATCGCTTGGCGGCGCTGAGTGAAGAGGTGAGCGAGCGAATTTTGCCCGTCATGCGTGTGTACGTTGAAAAACCTCGTACTACCGTGGGTTGGAAAGGACTGGCTTATGACCCTGATTTGGATGGCAGTGGTGATATGCCCCGTGGGTTGGCGCTCTCGCGGGAACTGATGCATGCGGTGGCCGCCCGTGGCTTGCCGGTAGCAACCGAGCTTTTACAGCCTATGCTGGCGCCTTACTTAGACGACTTGCTGAGCTGGGTGGCAATCGGAGCGCGCACCACCGAATCACAGCTGCACCGGGAACTGGCCAGCGATTTACTGGCCGCGGTGGGCTTCAAAAACGGCACCAGCGGCGATGTACAGGTCGCGATTGATGCCATGAGCGCGGCAGCTCACCCGCACCAGCGCTTTTCGGTAGATCTCCAGGGGCGGCCCATCGTGCAGCAAACCGTTGGCAATCCTCACACCCACGTAGTGCTTCGCGGTGGCCATGGCGAGCCCAATTACCAGTCCGCACACGTTCGCGCAGCGACCGCAGCACTGCGTAACGCTGAACAAAATCCGCGGCTAATGGTGGATTGCAGCCACGCCAATGCACGCAAAGATCACCGCCGCCAAAGCGAAGTGATGCTCAATGTGCTCGCTCAGCGTCAGGCTGGTGAAGCTAATTTGGTCGCGCTGATGCTTGAAAGCCACTTATTTGAAGGTAAACAGCCGCTGAAACCCGGTGCCATGCGTTACGGCGTATCGGTGACCGATGCCTGCGTAGGCTGGGAAACCACCGAGCATCTGCTAAAAACGGCCGCGGATCGCTTGGCGTAGGTGTATTCAAAGACACTATGGCTTGTTTGCCCTGGCCAGCCCCGTATCATAAGACACTTCTTTTGATGATGAGGCTGGCCATGGTATTCACTCTAGAGCACCACGACCCTGACACCTACCGCCGTAAAGCACGCATAATCAGCATTGTCATGGCGGGGCAGCTGGTTGTTTTTGGCCTATTGTTTTCAATGATATTAACGGCAGCCTTTGGCAGTAGCCTATGGCTCAATGCCTTAGGGGTGCTACTGGGTTTGCTGGCCACCAGTACCCTATTTGCCGTACTGCGCGAACGGCCCTGGATGAAAGAAGTGCGCTATGTATGGCAGCTCAAACATCACCTCTCCCAAGTAAGTGGCTACTTGAGCACGCTGCGTAAAGCGGTGGAAGAGAATAATCGCACGGCGCTGGACTTGCTTACCTTCTACCATCAGGGCATGACGCAGCTAGCCGAACTTAACGGGCGCACGACCGATGATGATGCCGAGCGGTTAGCTGAAAAATTGCAGGTTAAAATAAAACGCGAAGAGCAGGGGCTACCCCCACAGGTAGATGGGTTAGACACCCAAGACCTAAAAGCTTTCAAACGTACTTAGTGTCTTCATTAAAGGCACCGCTAGTCACTTAGTTAGAGATACAGGGAACGCAGTGGGATGAACACACTTAAAAAATGCGGACTGGCGATGATCGCCACAGGATTCACCGTTGTGTTGATGGGGTGCGCAGCGACGCCCTCGGCAGAAACGGCAGCGGCCAACCAAGCGACCCTGGATAACCGAGCACCCTTGTTGCCCTCGGCACTATTTCCCGGTTCAGCCACACACTTTACCGCTTGGCACTGCGAGCCTGCGCGACAGCATCTAGTGACGGCTAGCAACGATGAGGATCTGCGCCTATGGTCCTTGCACGGCGCATGGCGCTTGCCACAGGCTGTCGTCGCCAGCGGTGCCCGTTATCAAGATGGTGAGATCAGTTTTTGGAACCGTGGCGACCAAGCGTTAGTGGAAACGCCCCGCGGCCAACTACAGTGTACGCAGGCCGAGCAACTCACAGCGCTAACCCGCAATGAACAGCCCGGGGTGATGTTTTTTGGGCGAGGCAACGAGCCAGGCTGGTCGGTCGCTTTAGCCCACGATACACCGACGCTGACCATACAGCTCAACTATGGAGAGGAGAGCATCCAACTGCCCTACATGGTCAGCGTAATGGATAATGAGGCGGGGCGGGTAATCGTCGAAAATGGCGATGTTGAGCCCTTTTTCCGTGTCCGTATTGAAGCCGGCGCCTGCTTCGACAACATGAGCGGTGAGCCTTTTCCTGCACGGGTGACGCTGAGCTATGGTGGGGAGCAGTACAGTGGCTGTGGCCAAGGTATCGCCCCCTAAATGGGCCTGGATAAAGACAATTAGCAGCGGTTGAGCGTCTCTTCTGCCCGCCACTCCTGTTGTACAAAGTCACTGGCACATAGGGCGGCCGTATCGCCCGCGGCTCTCGCGGCTAGCCTTGCCAGTGTCTCAATGCGAATATCGCGTGGGCTATCCACTTCCTCTGTGGTTTCCAGCGGCTCCCAACGGCCGTCTTCAAGGGTTGCAAGGGTAAAGCTAAAAGGGTGATAGCCTGGAAAACCAAGCCGGATATCGGTAGCGATTAGGGTTTCGCTGCCATCCAACTGACGCGTTTCGTAGCGCAGAAAGGGACCCGCGAACCAATCCAGGCGCTGCCCTTGTTGGCTGGCCAGCGCTACCTCTTCAAGTTCAGCATTTCGGATAAGCGGCTCAAGACGTGGGGCGTGATCGCCATCGAATATACTGATTAAGCTTTCATAGTAGCGATCACCATCAATGACCGTGGCTCGCCACAGCACCGTATTGAACGGTGTGGGCTGGACAAGTAGCGGCGCATCTTCCAGGCCCTGCTCTGCCAGAACAGGCGCTAAGCGTTGCTCCACTAATGTTTTAGCACCCGCGGCCATCACTAAGTAAACGCTGGAGATGGCTAATCCCCACAAACACGCCTTGGGTATCCGGTTTGAGATGAGTGCAATCCCCAATGCAATTAGCAGCGGAAGGGTATAAAGCGGGTCGATAATAAAGATAATCGGCCAAGCGGCTGGCTGTAGGTCGAGTGGCCAAAACAGCTGGGTGCCGTAGGTGGTCAGTGCATCCAGCAAAGGGTGGGTAATTAACATCAATGCAAAAAACCACCACCACCGCTGCAGGGAGATATCTCGCGCAGGGGCGAAGCGCGCGCAAAGCAGCGCCAATAAAGTCGCTAGGCCGGTTAGTACAAACAGTGAATGACTGAAGCCTCGGTGCTCAGTGATATTGGCAACAGCATCGCCGTAGTCCAGCACTACGTCCAAGTCTGGTAAAGTGGCCACCAGCGCACCAATGAGTATCGATTTGCGCCCTAGACGTCTGCCCAGTACAGCGCCACCAAGGGCGGCGCCTAACGCGGCTTGTGTAACTGAATCCACAGGTTTCTCCGGCGGGTAAACCCCGCTAAGATAAGGTTATGGGTAATCATTATACAGATTTACTTAAAAGGTGCCTTTATGTCACAGTTTTGTCTAGGTAAAGGCTTGTTAGGCAGCGTATTGCTAGCGGCAAGCTTCCATGTGTTTGCTGCGCCGGTGATTGATGTGCACAGCGATCCCAACTGCGGCTGCTGCGGCGATTGGGTGGCTCATTTAGAAGAGCATGGTTTTGAGGTCAATCACCACCGTGAAGGTAACGTGCGCGACATTAAAGTGGCTAACGGCGTTACGCCTGAATTAGCCTCCTGCCATACAGCACTCATTGATGGTTATGTCATTGAAGGCCATGTACCTGCCAGTGATATTAAACGTCTGCTTGAAGAGCGCCCTGATGTAGCAGGCTTAAGCGTTCCAGGTATGCCCCATGGTTCTCCCGGTATGGAGACGGGTCGCGTGGATGATTATGCCGTACTCAGCTGGCGCCATGATGACCAAACACCAGAAATCTTTCGCGAATATACTCAGTAAACGATCCTTGGGTACCACTACTCAGGAAAAGGAGGCGATATGCAATATCTTCACACGATGGTGCGCGTCAGTGATTTAGACGCTTCACTGCATTTTTATTGCGACCTGCTTGGCCTTAAAGAAGTACGGCGTAAAGAGAATGAAAAAGGCCGTTTTACGCTGGTGTTTCTTGCCGCCTCTGAGGATGAAGAGCGCTCTGCAAAGCTTACCGCTCCCGAACTTGAATTGACCTATAATTGGGATCCTGAAGAGTACGCCGGCGGACGTAATTTCGGCCACTTGGCCTACCGTGTTGACGATATTTATGCGCTTTGCCAACATCTGCAGGACAACGGCGTGACCATTAATCGCCCGCCACGGGATGGTCACATGGCGTTTGTAAAATCTCCCGATGGTATATCGGTAGAATTGCTCCAGAAAGGCGACGCCCTGGCACCACAGGAACCCTGGGTCTCCATGGAAAATAGTGGCAGTTGGTAAGCACTAGCGGGTACAAGCTTGCAGGTAATCGTTTAATAAGGAACGTATCTCCATGACCATAAAAGGTTGGCGCTTACTGCCATTGCTCGCCGCAGCCACACTGCTAAGTGCCTGCAGCAGCGCTCCCCAACAAGAGCGTGTTGACGCCCCAAGAGGTGCTTCATTATCAGGCCCTATTGTTGAGCAGCGATGGAATTTGCTGCTGGTGGGCACCGATGAACGGCTTTCCATGCCGGAAACACCTCATTTCAGGATTTCCAAAGACGGGAAGGTGAGCGGCCATGATGGCTGTAATCGTTTTACCGGGCAGGTAACGCTGGGCGAGAGCCAGCGCATAGAGTTTGGCGAATTGGCCACCACGCGGATGGCGTGTCCGCAAATGGCCGATGCCAAGCGGGTGACAGATATGATGGAGACCGCCTACCGTTACTTGATCGACCATGATCGGTTGGTATTTTTTGGCCCGGATAGTCGAGTTCTCGGCGGCTGGCGCGAAGGTAATTAGCGTCTACTGATAACTATCTGCGCTCGATAAGTTTTCAGTGCGCATTAGCGGTAGTGATTATTCCTCAAAAGGCGGGTTGAAGCGGGCGATAAAGCGCGCATCAATCCGCTTTTTCCATTCCCATACCCACTTTCCTGATACCCCAAAGGCACCTTTACTAGCAATTGCTCTGCCGTCGCCGGTGCCTATCAATGCCAGTACGCGTTTGGGTGGCTGCCAGTCGGCTAGCGGCTCACCATGGCAGGCGCGGCGAAGATTCTCAGCGAGGTGAGGTCCCATGCGCACCGCATAAACGCCTGCGTTAGGCAGGGCAGGCGTAAAGGCTGCGCAGTCACCTGCTGCAAAAATAGCCGACTGTTCACTCACTTCTAATGTTTTTTCGACCCTGATAAAGCCAAGCTTATCCAGCGGTAGGGTGTCAGCAAGCCAGTGGTGCCCTACGGCCCCGGTTGCCCATAGTACGATGTCAGCACGAATCATCAGATTACAGTGAGTCAATACACCACCATCTACCAACGCATTCCCACGTACCTGTCGGTGGACGTGAATGCCTGCGCGAGATAAGGCTCTTTGCATCAGCCAGCGAGGCAGGCGACCTGCCCCGGGCAGCAGTTCATGTGATGCGCTGAGTAAATGGCCTTGCCAGTGAATATCCGGCCGCTGCTTGCGCAACTGAGCCAGAACGCTCATCAATGTTTCGCAACCTGCTGCGCCACCGCCAACCCCCACCACACGCTGGGTGCTGCCATGGGGAAGCTGTTGAACATCATTTTGCAGTGTTTGCCAACGCTGGTGGAGCATGCTTAACGGACGCATAGCGAGCAGTCTGGGCAGCTGTTCGCCATGCTGCTGTGGAAGCGTGAGGGTGGAGCCGACGTTGAACGAGGCAACGTCAAAATCAATCCGGTCACCATTTGCCAATAGCGCGTAACGCGCTTGGGCATTGAACGCTTTCGCTGGTGACAGAATGAGTCGTGCATTGGCGCGCTGACACAGGGCAGCAACATCAATTTGGGTGGCTTCCAAGGTGCTTTCGCCCGCTAGCCAGGCTGGGACGCTGCCCGAATAGGCAGCGCTCGTTGCGTCGCTGACTAGGGTTAGCGCAATGTTTGGGTCCGGTCGTTTTGCAAAGGCTTCCAGTACAAAGGCGTGGGCATGACCCGCGCCTATTAGCAGTAGTCGCTGCATTCTAGTGCTCTGTAAAATAGAGGATAAAGTGCTTCACGGTTAGCAGAGGATGACCTGGTTTTTCCCCGCCGTTTTTGCCAGATACATACCTTGGTCAACGCGCTCCAATAACTGCCGTGGTTGCTCACCCGGCTGGGCAAGCGTCAGGCCAAGGCTGATGGTCACTTGGCGGGTAACTGGGAAGGCGTGCTGCTCCACGCTGTGGCAGAGCCGGTTGGCAAGCTGCAAACTTGTTTCCTGGCTAAGCTCTTTTGCGATAATAATGAACTCCTCGCCTCCCCAGCGTCCGAGGTGATCATTGGTGCGCAGCGTTCCTTGCACCAAACGTGCTATATCACGCAGGATATCATCGCCTACTGCGTGCCCGTAGGTATCGTTAATGTTTTTGAAATCATCAATATCAAACATCAGTATGGCGAAGTTAATCGTTGATTGGCTCAGACCCTCAAGTATCAACTCGGTGTAGTACCGGTTCCAGCATTTTGTTAAAGGGTCCGTGTGGGCCAGGTTTTCGAGGCGTTGGTTGGCTCTCGTCAATTGATGATTGAGATGTACGACTTCCTGGGCTGTAATAGCCACTGTCAAATCATCCGCTAGCTCAGCGATCATCGATGCTTCAAGGGGCAGCCAATAACTCACGGCAGTTTGCACTCCCTCGCTGGCGGTTAGCGCAGCAATAAGCGGCCGCTTGCGAAACAGCATCAGCCAGCCTAAATGTGTATTGGCCAAACTCAGCCGGGCCGCCAATCCCCCTTGGCACTCGTCATAAAGCTCAAGAATATCGTCGTGGGGGGCTTTTTTATTTAACTGCAGACGCTGTTGAAAAAGATGATGCTTAGGTGGGTAGTCGCCAAAACAGTGGAGATTTTCCTGATAACAAAGGGCGATGCCATCCGCTTGAAAGATATCGCACCAGCTGGCGCTGTGATGTTGCAAGATCGCATCAATGGAAGTGAACCGTTTAATGTCTTTGGATAATAATCGTCGCCGATGTTTTAGGCTTAACCTGCGTGCAGCCATGGATTGCGCTTTTAACAAGCGTAACCGTTGGGAGGCGATATCCACCAGTAGCCGAACCCATTGACTTGGCACGCCATAGGTAGCCGGTGGGTGGCCTATATATCCCCATACGTCATGCTCTCCCATTAATTCATAAAGCTGGAGTCCTGACGCAACGAGATCGTCATCACAACGAAGCGAAAGCATCGTGTTGTGAGAGGCCATGCTGTTTTCAAGCGGGTAGTAGTAGGCCAAGCGCAGGCTGCCTGTCCTCAAGCGTCGATAAAGCGCAATCGGTTGCCCCTGTGTGAAGGCATGCAGTGTTTTCACCAAGTGTTCAAACAGCTCAATGGGTCTTGTCGACTCGCATAGCCGGGCCAATTCAAGGCACAAACTGTCGGGGTGATAGATTGATGGAGTTAGTGCGCCACTCACCATGAATGACTCCTCACACGCCTGGCTTCAGCGCTTCGTATGGCCACTCGCCCTGGGTGGCGAGAGCGAAAGCTCGAAATTGAATTAATGATTCAATCAAAAGGTGAACCGTTATTCAACTATTATTGAACAATCGCTTCACATTGGCGGGATGAATGAGAAAATCATGTTCGCCGAGCGCTTAAAAGCTGCGCTAGAAGCAGCGGGTTACGAAACGCGGCCGTCAGTGCTTGAGCGTGAGTTCAACCTGCGCTATTGGGGGAAGCCGATCACTTTCCAGGCCGTTAGGCGCTGGCTGCGTGGCGACTCAATTCCCAGCCAGGATAAGTTGCAGGTCCTGGCGCGTTGGCTATCGGTTGACCCCCACCGGTTACGTTATGGGGACACCACTCACTATGCCATCGGCGAGTCCCCCGCCAACTGGGAAGTTGAATCAACCCGTGAGGAGCGCCAACTACTTGCCCTGTATCGGGAGCTGCCTGTCGCGCAGCGCAAGGTCGTGCGCGACATCATCGAGACATTCGCGAAGGCGTATCCGCCAACCGACTGTCAGGAGTAGCCCAGCGCTTTTTTACCCGTCAGATGAATGTGCCCCCATCGCTTACTCTCCGCGCCGCCAACTGAAGTAACGCTTTAATAGTGTGAGCACCCGTTCGGGCTTGTGGGCATTTTTCCATACGCCAGCCGTGGCTTTGGCGGCCTCGCCTAGGGTGGGGTAAGGGTGAATGGTGCCCAGTAGCTTATTGAGTCCCAGGCCATGTTTCATGGCAATAGTAAATTCACCCAGCCACTCGCCAGCATTTTCCGCGACAATCGTCGCGCCAAGAATTTTGTCTCTACCGGGCACCGTCAACACTTTGATAAAGCCTTCGGTGGCACCTTCGGCAATGGCGCGATCGCTTTCGCTCATGGCATAGCGGGTAACTTCATAGGCAATCCCTTGTGACGTGGCCTCCCTTTCATTCATCCCCACTCTGGCCACTTCTGGCTGTAAGTAGGTGACCGCGGGCATAAAGCGGTAATCCACCGTAAAGCTTTTCAACTCGCCAAACAGCGCATTCACTGCGGCATGCCATGCTTGATGAGCAGCGGCATGAGTAAGTTGGTAAGGTCCTGCGAGGTCACCGCAGGCCCAGATATTGGGCAGGCGGGTTTGCAGCCGCTCATTAAGTTCCAGGGTACCCGCCTGGGTGGTGGTAATGCCCAGCGCTTCAAGCCCCAAACCCTCCACATTAGCTTGGCGGCCCGCGCTGACCAGCAGGTAATCAAACGCGAGCGTCTTGCGCTCTCCGTGATGTTCCACCACCAGTTGATAGCCTGATTCCGCGTGGATAACTTCAAACGCCTTGGTGTTGGTCATCACCGTCACGCCTTCGCGAATCAAGGTGTTTTCTACATGCTCGCCGACCTCTTGATCTTCGCGACTCAACAGCTGGGAGAGGCCTTCCACCAGGGTGACCTGACTACCCAGCCGGACAAAGCTTTGACTTAGCTCACAGCCAATGGCACCGCCGCCCAGCACCACCAAGCGCTTGGGCAGCTCGGTTAGTGACCAAAGGTTTTCAGAGGTTAAAACGGGGGCGACTTCAATGCCCGGCAGCGGGGGAACCCGCGGACGTGCGCCGGTAGCGAGCACAATGTGGCGGGCGGTGAGGGTGTTATCACCTACCTGGACTTCCCATGGAGAAGTCAGCGTGGCGTGCTCTTGATATACCTCGACGCCAAGGCCGTTATAGCGCTCAACGCTGTCATGGGGTTCGATATCGGCAATGGATTGGTGTACGTGTCCCATCACCTTGGCAAAATCGATGTCTGGGGCGCTGGCGGTTACGCCAAAGCGGTGTGCGGTGCGGATCTCATGGGCGGCACGAGCGGCGCGAATGAGCGCTTTAGAGGGTACGCAGCCAGTATTCAGGCAGTCGCCGCCCATTTTATGTTTCTCAACCAGCGCCACTTTGGCTTTCACGGCGCTAGCGATATAGCTAGTGACCAATCCTGCCGAGCCGCCACCAATAACGATGATGTCAAAATCAAAGCGCTGGGGACGATTAAAGCCTTGGTAGGCCTTGCGGCGCTGAATAAGTAGCACAATACGCCGAGCGATCCAGGGAAATACAGCCAGCAAGGCGAACGAGGCCAGCAGCGTAGGTGAAACAATGCCGCCAAGACTCTCAAGTTCACCTAACTGCCCGCCTGCATTCACATAAATAGCGGTGCCTGGCAGCATGGCGACCTGGCTCACCCAGTAGAAGGTGATGGTTTTAATCCGGGTGAGCCCCATGACCAGGTTGATCATAAAGAATGGAAACACGGGTACCAAACGCATGGTAAAGAGGTAAAGGGCGCCATCGCGCTCGACACCACGATTCACGGAAGCGAACTGACGCGGGAAGCGCTTTTCAATGGGGTGGCGGAAGAGAAAACGTGACAGCACAAAAGCCAGTGTCGCGCCCAGCGTGCTGGCAAACGATATGATCAAGAGCCCCCAGCCCAGCCCAAACAGTGCACCACCCAACAGCGTTAATAGGGTGGCACCAGGCAGCGAGAGCGCTGTCATTACGACATAGACAGCAAAGAAGATCCCCGCCACCTGCCAAGGGTTTTGGTTAAACGCAGTTTGGAAATCGCTCTGGTAAGCCTTAAGCGTATCTAGTGTGAACCATTGATGGGCGCCGCTAATAAAAAACATCCCAATGGCAATGATAAGTAGCGCGGCAATAATCAAACGTTGTCGGGTCACAGTAGGCTCCAGCGCTATCGTAAAAACAGTGCTATATGGTGAGAGAGAAGGTGAGGCTAAGAAATATTGTGTAAAGACCGCTCTTATAAAGACAGCCCGTCGGCAGGTAATTGGTGCACAGAGTGCTTGTTTCCTTACATCGAAATAGTCAGTCCTTTCCAACGTTGCCAATCTTCAGGGCGATCCACGTCCCAGATAGTCGCCGGATAGGCGGCGTGCAGGCCTAGTGTTTCAATACGCTGCTGAGTGGTCGTCAGCACCTGTTGGGTGCCCCATGGGATGCCCTCAAACAGTGAAGGGTAGTCTTGCCGGGTGCCCACAAAGCCGTAGCCGCCGTCTTCCGCGGGCAGAATAACCACATCGTGGGTGGCCAGCTGTTGTGCGCAGATGGCAATGATGTCAGCGCTGATGCTTGGGCAGTCGCTGCCCATTAGCATGGCAGGCCCTGGCGTGCTGTTCAGAGCGAAGCGCACACGGGCGCCTAAATCACCGTCTGGCTGGGCGTTTAATGTCAAACCAAACTGATTTCTGAGCTCAATGAACAGTGAATGATGGTGGTCAAGCGCCGTCCAAAGCGTGACGCTTTCGGCAGGTAGCGCCTTGCAGGCATTGGCAACGCAGTGACGTACCAGCTCCGCGTGGGCATTTGCGGCTCCCTCTAAGCCCAGCAAAGGCGCTAGGCGGGTTTTAGCCTGCCCTGCCAATGGGGCCTTTGCCAGCAGGTGTAAGTGCGGCAGGGTGACACTGACAGAGGGCTGCTCAGCGGGCATCACGGTACTCCTTTGCGAGTTGAGTGGCACTGACGCCGCGCCAATAGCGATAGCGTAGCCGCCACATCAGTCGGATCGTTTTCCAAACGCCGTGTTGATCCCAGCGTCGCCCTGAGCTTACCACCTTGGCGCTAAGACAGGCGGGAGAAGCGACCTTTTTGAGCCGTTTTGATAGCTCAATATCCTCCATCAATGGCTGTGCGGGAAAGCCACCTACGGCCTGAAACGCGCTGAAGCGAACAAAGATGCCCTGGTCGCCGGTGGCGATGCCAGTGAGCCGGGAGCGCTGGTTCATCATCCAACTGATAACCGGCAGCCAGCGGCTGCGGCCTTCCAGCTGAATCGCAAAACGCCCCCAGGTATGGGTGCTTAGCGCTTGGGTAATCAGCGCAACGGCGCCTTCGGGTAGTTGGGTGTCGGCATGCAGAAACAGTAATGCTGGGGCGCTGGCTAGCTGGGCACCAGCGTTCATTTGCAGGGCTCGCCCAGGAGAGCTAATAAGTACCCGATCCGCCAGCGGTTGGGCAACGTTCACGCTGTTATCATCGCTGCCACCATCCACCACAATCACTTCGATGTGCATGGCAAGAGGCTGAGCGCGCAGCGGCTGCAGCGGTAGGAGGGCCGCCTCAATACCGAAGGCCTCGTTAAGCACGGGGATAACGATGCTGAGCGACGGAGGTGATTCAACCAAGCTCAATGACGGTCCCTCCTGCCGCCCTGGCATCCGCGTGATCGTGAGTGACCAGGAGTGTTGGCAGTCCAGCATCGCGCAGTTGGCTAAATACTAGCGTCCGCATCTCCTGGCGCAGCGCCGTATCCAGCTTGGAAAATGGCTCGTCCAATAGCACCGCCTGGGGCTTGGAAAGCAGCAGGCGCATTAATGCCACCCGGGCTTTTTGCCCGCCGGAGAGGGTGGCCGGGTCACGATGTTCAAAGTCCGCTAACCCCACTTGCGCCAACGCCTGGGCGACCTGTTGTGACTTATGGGGGGTGTGGCGAGGCAAGCCAAAACGCAAATTGCCGCCCACGCTTAAGTGGGGAAATAGCAGTGGGTCCTGAAACAGCAGCCCGATACCGCGGGCTTCTGCGGGGAGGGTTAGCAGATTTCGCTCCCCCAGCCAGACGCCGCCACGAGCGCTAAATGCTGGTGCTAAAAAGCCAGCGATATACGCCAACAGCGTCGATTTCCCTGAGCCGGAGGGGCCCATCACCGTGAGCACCTCGCCGGGAGCGATGGTGTCATCCACCTGGAGCAGCAACGCTTGGTTAAGCGTAATGGTGACGTTATCGATGCGGAGCGGGTAAGTGGCTGTCATGCAGCACCTCGCATAGCGGCACGTTTGGCCCATATTAGGCGCGGTAACAGTAATGCCAGAGCAAAACCGATAAAGGGTAGCAGCGCTTGAAGCAGCGCCAGTACACCAATCAAGCGGCGGTTGCCGCCAGAGGCCATGGCCACGGCTTCAGTGGTGATGGTGGCCACCCGACCACCGCCGAGGAGCAGCGTTGGCAAGTATTGGCCAATGCTCACTGCAAGGCTGACGGCGCAGGCAGTCAGCAGTGGTGCTAACAACAGAGGCAGGCGGATACGCCAGAAGGTATGCCAGCGTGAAGCGCCCAGAGAGTGCGCCAGCTGGGCCCAGCGAGGATCCAGACGTCGGTAGGCTTCCGAAAGCGAGAGGTACAGGTAAGGCACCACGAATAAAAGGTGCCCCGCGACCACCAGCGAGCGCTGGGGCCGTATCCCTAGACTCTCTGCCGCGACCACCAGGCCGAATAAAAACGCCACCTGAGGTACCAGCAGGGGCAAATAGAGTAGCCACATGGCGCGCTTGGGTGTGAGCTGATGGCGTGCCTCGTTCTCGAGGCAGGCGATTACCAGCACCGCCGCTATCAAGGTGGCTGTGACGCCGACCACCAGAGTGTTGACTAACGGTGTGGTGGCGCTAGGTAGCACGCGCTGCCAGTGGTTGAAGGTCATGGTTACCGGCAAGGCGTCGGGGAAGCGCCAAAAACCTGCCAAGGAAAAAATCGCCAGCCCGACCATGGCCGCCAGCGCTGTGAGGGTGGTAAGCCCGAGCAAAAAACGTCCGCTAAAGGCAACGGCGAACGCCCCGCGTCGCCGGGAGCCGTTGACCAGCCAGTGCTGGCCAAGTCGTTTGACAATTTGCTCTCCCAGCCACCAGGTCGCCAGGGCCGCCAAGGTAACTCCCAGCTGTAATAACGCGCCTGCAGAGGCCATGAAACGGCGATCCAGGTTCGGGTCATTAAACCACTGTAAGATCGATACGCTCAGAGTGGGGGGCAGCGTGGGGCCAAGGATAATGGCCATGTCGACCACGGAAGTGGCGTAAGCAATAACCGCGTAGATGGGGAGGCGAATCAGCGGGTATAGCACAGGAAAAACGCTTTTCAGCCAGCCAATAGTGGGGTGATACCCCAGCGAGCGGGCCATGTTGACGCGCTGCTCCGGTGCAAGCTGAGGCAGCACCGCCAGGCTCATTAACAGCAGAAAGGGCACCTCTTTGAGGATCAGCCCAGCCATTAGCGACAGCCCCCAGGGATCTTGGACAATCAGCAGGTCCGGGGGGCGCTCCCAGCCGGTAAGGCCAGGCGATGCCCAGCGCACGAGCAGGCCGGAAGGCGCAATCAGAAAAGCCAAGCCAAAGGCTACCGCCGCGTGGGGGATCGCCAGCAGCGGCGACACCATCCGATGCAGCGCACGGTCCAGCCAACTGCCGCGCACTGCGGCAAGAAACAGCACGACACACACCAGGGAAATAAAGGTGGTGGTTAATCCCGTTGAAAAACTCAGCAATACCGAACGAGACAGTCCAGGCCGTTCCCAAAGCGCTCGCCAAGCGCCCAGGTGAAAGGTCTCTCCCCCGAGTGCGGGTAAATAGCCAAAGGCGGGTAGCATCACCATGGCAAGCCCTGCCCCCAAGGGGAGCACGAGCACGCCGGTAAGTACCCAGGGGGCTAGTCTAAGCAGCATCGCGAAGTAATAAGTTACGTGGCATAGGCAGCATTTAATGGTTTACATAACGCTCTTGCCACTTTTCAGCGATGGCATCGACCCAGCTGGGATGTGGCTGGCCCAGCACCTCGCCAAGCTCGCTGGGCGGCAGAGTGGCAATGCCGAGGTCAATATCATCAAATAGTGCGCGCTGCTCCGAAGATAGTGTCTCCATGGCCAGTACCGTATTACTTCCCCACACTTCCGGGTCCTGTTTTTCCGCTTGGGCTTCGGGGGAGAGCAGGTAGTTAGCGACCACCATCGCGGCGGCCTTGTGTTCCGCATTGTAGGGAATGGCCATAAAGCTCATATTGCCGATCATACCGCTATCATGGACGTAGCTTCTTACCGTGTCGGGCAGCTCAAAGTTGGCAATGGCGCCGGAGGCTTCCGTGGTGCTAAACGACAGAGCGATACTGATTTCGCTGTCGCCCATCAGGCTGCGCAGGTCGGCGCTGTTAGAGGGGAACGCCCGACCAGAACGCCATAGGTGTGGGTGAAGCTCATCCAGAAACATCCACAGTGGCGCGGTGGCTTCATCAAAATCGTCTGCTTGCATCGGCTCGTAGAAGATACTCGTGTCATCCACGAGCTCTAACAGGGCCTGGGTAATAAACGCATTGCCTAGAAAGTTAGGCACCTGCGGGTAGGTAAATTCACTAGGGTTCTGCTCCACCCAGGCGAGCAGTTCGTTCATGTTGTTAGGGTGCTCCTCGATCAGCGCGGTGTCGTAATAGAACACTACCTGGGAGCTGCTCCAAGGCGACTCCAGACCATCCACGGGAATCGTCCAGTCGTAACGTACGGCGGGGGTGTTGTCAGGGTCGGTGAGCGGGTAGTTGGGCAGTGAGTCCGCCCAGGGGCCAAACAGCAGGTCGTTGGCCTTCATGGCGGCAAAATTCTCGCCGTTGATCCAGATCATATCGACGCTGCCTGCGTCGTCATTACCGGCCTGTTTTTCGGCCAATACCCGGGAGACCGCTTCTGAGGTGTCGCCTAATTTGACGTGTACCAGCTCGATGCCATAGCGCTCGTCTACTTGTCGTGCGGTCCACTCAATGTAAGCGTTAATGCGCTCTTCCCCGGCCCAGGCGTTCCAGTAAACGGTCTGGCCTTCGGCTTCCTCCAACACGCTCTCCCAGTTGCTGGGTACTGGGTCGGCAGCGGCAGGAAAGGCAATGGCCAGCATCGTTAAGGCCATGGTAATACCTAGGGAGTCGCGGTTATTCGGCATCGCACACCTCTTTCAAAGGGTTTCAAGGTAGTAGCAGCATCAACGCGGGGCTGCTTAAACATTATAGGGAGGCTTGTAAGCACTGTAGCTCACTGTGAACGTGATCGATGATCGGCAGTGACAGGTAGTGCTCGACCCGGTCGCGCACGTGATCAATCACCGCGGGGTCGGTGAGTTCGGCGGACCAGTCCTCACCGCGTTGCTGGGCATCCTTGGCGTTTAGGTACTGGGTGCGCCACTTGGCGCACCAGGTAAGCGACCATAGCCAAGTTGCCCGACGGCAGGCAACCAGGGTGTCTGTATCGGGCGTTGCCCCCATGGCCGTCTGCCAGCGGCGGTAAAAATGTATCACGTCATCCAGCGAGAGTACCGCCTGACTGCTGATGTCCCAGGTGGTAGAGGTATAGAGCGAGGTATGGGCAAGGTCGATCCCCGGCAAGCCGTAGCGACACTTCTCTAAATCCACCAGCACCGCGCGTCCATCGTCACAAATTAAGAAATTGCCGGGGTGGGTATCAAAACTGATCAGCGTGGGGGTGGCATCGCTCAAGCGGGGTGGGAGCAAATCCAGCTCCTGCCTGATGCGCTGTGTGACCTTACGCGACAGCTGGGCATCCGCTAACCATTCGGCTTGCTGCTGCACTTCACTGACCATTGCCCGCCAAGGGTCGTCCGGGGCAAGCAGGGGGGGCTGCGACTGCTCACTTGGCAGCGGCTGGCGATGCAGGCTGGCCAATGCTGTCGCGATAGCAGGCAGGTCCTCCGGCAGCCGCGCCAAGCGGCCACGGATAGCCTCCACCAGCAGACCGCCACGTGGCAGCTCGTTGCTTGGTGGCAGTACGCTATGCAGCACCGGCGTATGCCCACCAGGGCTAGAGCGCTGATAGCAGGCCGATTGATAAGCCAAGTTCTCGTCAGGCGGCAGGTTCATCTGGCTCTGCTTGGGCAGTCTTGCCACCCAATCATCGCCATCGCGGTGAATCCACACATGGTCGTGAGCCAAGCCGGTATCCGCCATTGGCGTCAGCTCATGGTAGGCAATGCCCGCCCGCTTTAATTCGGTCGCTAGCGCTTGTAAACGTGCTTCGGGGGTTGGCATAGAGCAGTCCGTGTCGTTGCTGAATCAGCGATGCCACTTAGTGGCTGTTCTTGTACCAACCTTACACGTTTTATAAGAAAAAGTGATTAAGTCGCTATGGATGGGGTATGTGGATTGTGCCTACGCGGGTAGGTTAGTTTTGCATGGGGATGTCATCTTTCCAGCGAAAACCCACGCCGCCGGGTTTCCAAACGCCATCGCTATTGAAAGGGTGAGGCCCGGATAAGTTAATGTACTGTGGCAATCCAAAGTGGGGCGACAGGTTCTGTCTTGATTTGATTGTGACGCGATCCATGATCCTCAACCCTTGCTCTTCGGCTGACATATGCGCTTCAGGGGCTGCACGGTGCGCCAGTGCCCAGTTATCAATATAGAGCAAATCGCCAGTGTCATATTGATAGCGTATTCCGTACTGTTTTTCGAACGATGCATTTAAGAGATCGTTATAGTCATTGAAAAGCTGCTTCATTTCATCTTCGTTGAGCAAACGAAGGCTATCGGTGGTGGCTGGTGTTTGTTGCAGCTCATCAAGAGGCACATCCTTTTCTGGAAGCCGCTCAATAATGGCGCCTGTCATTCCCAAATGCAGCCACACGCTCTTTCGCCCTGAAATTGGGTGTGTGTGCACGACGGGATGACTCACGCCTGACGCTGAGTTGACAGAGACAAGGCGCTCCCAAAAATCCTGCTTGCGCTTAGGTAGCACGTCAAAAGCGGCCCCTTGATGAGCAAAATGCGTACCTCCCCCGTGCTCAGGTGCTCGCGCCATATAGTAAGCGGCGTGTGAGAACGTTGCTGCTTCAAAGCTGCCATCGTTATGCCACTGGGGGCCAACGCCCAGAATGCCGTAGCGGTTGTCATTGGAGCAGCGGAAAATGTCACGGTTCATGCCAGGTGTGGCTGGATGAACGCCGTGGGTTGAATGTATTTCGCCAGCTCCCCACCACTGGCTCGCCTTGACCAGTTCATCAGCGGTGAGGTCCGTTTGATGTTTAAAGACGATGAATCCTCGATTCGCCATTTCCACTTCTAGCGCCTCGATCACAGCCTCGGGGAGTCTGGTGCGAACATCCGCTCCATATATTTCAATGCCAAGGGGTGACAGCTGTTTGACCGTCAACCCAGCTTTCTCAAACAGTGAAATATGACTGGGGGACAGAGGCGGTATGGTCGGAGGCGTAAGGCTAAATTTTTCGGTTGTAGTGCCCATAGTTGAAGTAACCTCAATGGGTAAATTTGGGAGGGTCTCACTTGGCGAGGGTTTCAACAGCCCCATGCGCCAACATCGAGAGATCCAACAACTATTGGTCAGGTGGCCAAGGCTTTTGTTCCTAATCTGGGGGTTGTCCGTGTTCGCCTCCGGCGCTTTCAACCAGCTCGCTTAGGAAAGCGTCAATGCCCTCGGAGTAAACCGGCTCGCTGTCGAGGAAGCCGGTGTTATGACCGCCCTGTATCTCCAACAGGCGCTTGGGCTCTCGGGCTGCCCGGTAGACGGCCTCGCCCTGTGCGACGGGAATGATCTCGTCGTCGCGGCTATGGATGACCAGTAGTGGGGCGGATATTTGTGTGACGTAGTCCTCCACTGGATAGTGGATGCGCGCCAGCCATCGTGCTGGCAAGAACGGGTAGAGCTGCTGGGCGAGCTCTGGTACCGAGCGAAACGGTGACTCGAGAATCACCGCTGCAGGCGTTGTTTGTTGCTCTTCAAGGCTTACGGCTAGCTCAGCGGCGATTGCCGCGCCCAGTGAGCGGCCAAATAAGACAATCTCATCTGCTTCTTGCTCGGCTTCATTGCGCAGCCACTGCCAGGCGGCACGCGCATCCAGCGCCGTGCCTGCTTCGGATGGGCGGCCCTCGCTGCGGCCATAGCCGCGATAATCGACGATGAATACTGACAGCCCCAGACGCTGAAACTGAGCGATGCTTTCCAACCGATGGGAAATATTGCCCGCATTGCCGTGGAAAAACAGCAGGCTGGCGCGGGGTTCTGGGGCGGGTATCCACCAGGCATCCAGGGCCACACTGTCTTCAGTAGTGAGCGTTACTTCTTCCCACCCCAAACCGAGATCGGCCGGGGAGCTAACATGCTCACGGCCCGCGTGGGGAAGATATAGCAGGCGATCCTGGAAGGCCCACATCAGTGCCACTACCAGCGCATAAACAATCGCCAGAGAGAGTAGGAATTTCGCCATAGATTCGACTCGAGGCTAGTG
>NZ_REBQ01000218.1 GCF_007692655.1 Halomonas sp. | reverse complement strand
CTCAGACAATGCGCGGGTCACAACATGAAAGTGAACTTGCCGCAGCGGCTATGTTCCAATGTTGGCGAATAACCCATGGAGGCTTTTATGCCACAGATGAATCGCGATCAACGCAATGCCGCATGGCAAGCGGCTAATCAATGGCGTGCCCGCGCTACACAGACCCAACCAACCGGTTTGGTGGGCAGCTTGAAGCTGTTACTCACTTGGTTAGCATTTGGCGCGCTAATGATCGTGGGTGTGTTTTTTGGCCTGTTTTTTCTACTGATCGGCTGGGCAATGATGCCTTTCATGCGCCATAAAATGAAAAAACGCATGGAACAGATGCGTGCTCAGCAAGCACAAGATATTGGCGGTGGCTATGCGGCCCAGCGCACCTCTCGGAGTAGCCAACCAGGCCAACAAGATGTACTAGAAGGCCAATATGAAGTTAAAAATACTGACGTAAAAGGCGAGCGTTAAACTGCCCTATAGGTAAGCGGGTATTGATTTACTCGCTATCCAGTTACTCTTGGACTACAGCGGTGTATACAGCCATGTAAACGCTGCGGCTAGGGTGAGCGGCATCACCACCAGGCTCCCCAAATTACCAATCAGTACCAGCGATGCGACTTTTTGTGGCGCTAATTTATACTGTTCAGCCACTAAGTAGTTCAACACCGCCGGTGGTAGCGCCGCAAACACCAGCAAAACCGCCATTTGCAACTCATTCAGCGGCAATAGCCACATCAGTGGTAATGCAATTACTAGCCCAGAAAGCGGACACAGCAACGCGCCCAGCATGCCAGTCCGCCAATCGCTGAAGTCGATGTCTAGCAGCCGTACTCCCAATGCAAATAGCATGAGGGGGATGCATACCCCGCCCAGCATGTGCATCGACTCCAGTAACCAGCCCGGCAACGGTAAACCGCTAATATTGATCGTTAAACCTGCCAGACTCGCCAACACAATAGGCATGCGCAGCATTCGCCATAGCGATGTGCGGGGGTTAAGCATGTAAAGCCCTACTGAAAAATGCAGCAGCATCTCAACGATAAACACCACCACTGCGGCGGGTAGCGCCTCAGCGCCGAACGCCAGCACTAATAGTGGCACGCCCATGTTGCCCGCATTGTTGAACATCATCGGGGGTAGGAAGGTTTTGATATCAAGCTTTAGCCACTTGGCGACTGGCCAAAGCACGATACCGGAACCCAGCACGACGGCGGCGGCGGCGGTGGCCAACCAGGCATAGTCGGCTAACGGCGCCTGGCGATCCGCCAAAACGGCAAATACCAGCAGCGGAACGAACAACTCCATGTTAAGCGTATTAAGGCTGCGAATGTCCGGCGTACGGTAGCGTCCGTATGCAGCACCACAGCCCGCAATTAAGAACACCGGCAGCAACGTCGCCAAAATATGTCCAATCATGCGGGCATTCCTACCTTGCTCCTTGGCATTCTCAGTACTTCCTGGTTGTTATTGGTTTGTTGATGGCTCTAGCAAGCGCTGCCAAAGCGCTGTCACCGCCTCACGATGGGAGCGAAACTCTTCTCCATCGCCCCTCGTTTTTTCCCCAGTGAGTGCCCGGCGATGGGTAGCACTGCGGTACACCAAGTAGGCCTCGCGCAGGCGCTCTGACTCTTCAGCAGGTAAGTGCCCACTTTCAGTTAGCATCTCTAAAATACGGATGTTATCGCTGTAGGTAAGCAGCGAAGGTGTTTGGTGAGCAAGCGCTAACACGGCGTATTGACAGAGGAACTCGATATCCACCATACCGCCTGCATCATGCTTTACATTGAACGTTCCGCTCGCGGCTTTGCTGCCGAGGTGATCGCGCATTTTCTGGCGCATTTTGACGACTTCTTCACGCAGCGCAGCTTCATCCCGTTTAGCAGCTAATATTTCCCCTCGCAGTTGGCTAAACTTATCAGCCAGCGCCTCATTGCCTGCTACGACCCGCGCGCGCACCAAGGCCTGATGCTCCCAGGTCCAGGCATTCTGGCGCTGGTAATCGGCAAAGGCGCTCAATGAGGTGACCAGTAAACCCGAATTGCCTGATGGTCGCAGGCGCATATCCACTTCATAGAGACTGCCGGCAGGCGTCACGGCGGTCAGCAAATGAATAATGCGCTGCCCTAAACGGGTAAAAAACACTGGCGTGTCGATTGGCCGCTGGCCGTTAGTAGCACCGTCACCGTCACTATCGTGAAGGAATACCAGGTCTAAATCTGAGCTATAACCTAACTCAATCCCCCCTAACTTACCGTAACCCACAATTAGAAACGCAGGTTCACGGCTGTTTAGTCCCTCAGGCACACCATGCTTACGGGTGATATGCTTCCACGCCATGGCCAATACCGCGTCGAGAATAACCTCAGCGATAAAAGTTAAGTAATCGCTAACTTTCATCAGATGACGCGTACCGGCCACATCAGATGCCGCCACATGCAATGTTTGCGCATGTTTGAATACGCGCAGCGCCTCTAACTGCGCCTCTTCATCATCTTCTGGTAAACGGTTCAGCGTTTGACGTAGCTCATCGGCCAGGCGCGTTTTATCGGCAGGGGTATATAGCGTATCGGGAGTGAGCAGCTCGTCGAGAAGGATCGGATAGCGTGCCAGCTGCTCCGCAATCCAGGGGCTAGCCACACACAGACGCATTAGGTGTTCCAACGCCTGAGGATTTTCGCGCAGTAACGCCAGGTAGGCGGTGCGACGCAGTACGGCTTCAATCAGCGGCTGCACTCTGGCTAATGCAACATCTGGCGCATCGTTATCCGCCACTGCATCCAACAGTAGCGGCATTAACGCATCCAGGCGCTCAAAGCCGATCCGCTGCATACTTTGTACTGGGCGCGAGTGATAAAGGCTCTGGAGCCTTTTAAAAGCTTTTGCTGGTTCGCTAAAGCCAGCTTCACTAAGGTGAGCGGTGGCCTCTTCTGCCTCTAACTCACCTCGCCAAATAAGCCGCCACTGGTCCAGGCCAAGCTGACTATCATGATTGGCCTCTTCGACATCTTCTTCAGGGTCGGCAATAACGGCATCAAAGTGCTGACGCACTCGCTCGCGCACTTCATCAAGTTGGGCGATCAGTCCCGGCCAATTTTCATGGCCCATTGCTAGCGCTACCCGCTCTCGGTCAATATCATCGCTGGGCAAGGTTTGCGTCTGGCGGTCTTCGAGAGCCTGTATCGCGTGCTCTACATCACGTAAAAAAGCGTAATCCGGCAGTAGCTCATCGACGACTTCTTGCGGCAATAAGCCTAAATCAGGCAAGCGCTTAATCGCGCTCCTAAGCGACGTCACCTGCAGCTCGGTATCGCGACCGCCACGAATCAGTTGAAACGCCTGAACAACGAACTCCACCTCGCGAATGCCGCCGGGGCCAAGTTTGATGTTGCTCTGCATACCTTTGCGTTTCACTTCGCGGTTAATCATCGCTTTTAGCTCGCGTAGCGACTCAATCGCGCCAAAATCAAGATAGCGGCGGTAAACGAAAGGCCGCAGCCCAGCCAGCAGCTCGTCGCCTGCATCCAAGTCCCCCGCGACCGGCCGCGCTTTCAGCATCGCGTAGCGTTCCCACTCGCGGCCTTGATCCTGGTAGTAACTGGAGAGCATGGCGAAACTGCCGACTAGTGGGCCGCCGTCGCCTAGTGGCCGAAGGCGCATATCAACACGGAAAGCGAAGCCGTCTGCCGTTATCGCGTCTAATGCGGCAATGAGCTTTTGGCCCAATTTAGTAAAGTACTCTTGATGCTCTAATGGCTTGCGCCCGCCCTGGGTTTCGCCCTTTTCGGGGAAAGCAAAAATAAGATCGATATCCGAGGAAAGATTTAGCTCCCCGGCTCCCAATTTGCCCATGCCTAGAATCACCAGACGCTGTGACGTGCCATCTTTTCGAGGGGCTGGCAGCCCCCAGCGGGGTGCATAAAACTGCTCAAGCCAGGTCAACGCGGCTTCTAAGCAGAGCTCAGCGAGTTCAGACACCGCATGGGCGGTGTCCCACATGGTATGGCCAGTAGGACGATTAAGGTCTCGCCAAATAATGCCCAGCATGCGCTTGCGGCGAAAACGCCGAATCACACGCTGCATGACTTCTTCGTCTTCACTGCCTTCAAGGGACTCGTTGAGCCAACTGGCCAGCTCGTCCCGCCCCGGATTCGCATCCAGCTCACCGGCAATATCCAGCTCAGCCAGCCAGTGGGGGTAACGAGCCAGTGTATCCAGCGCAAAGGTCGAGATAGCGAGCACCTTTGCTAACCCCTCACGGCGTGACGTAGAGAGTGCTTGCCAACTGGTTGAAGGCAACTCCTGCTGGGTCATAGCAGCGATATTATCCGCCTGTGTAAGCGCAGCGCTTAACTGCTCCCAGGCGACTTGGGTCACACTTTTTAACGGCGCTGGCAGCGCTGCCAACGGCAAAAAATCGTTGTTCATATACATACCACCTCGCTGCCAAGCGTTTTAG